>JAYYZF010000049.1:0-5656 GCA_036340215.1 Pseudomonadota bacterium
CTTTATCATGTGGATCATCCTGTAATATTAGCTTGCTTACTCGTGTCTTTAAATCATCAACAAAATTTGAATAAAAATATTTCATAATTCTTCATATCGCAATTAGTATTAATGGGGATTAAAATGGATTACATTCATAAAGTCAATATAACAGTAGATTAAAAAACATAACTTTGTTGTTTTTTTTACAGCAATACCTCCAGACATGAAAAAAATAGAGATAAATAGGCGTTTGCCTCAATTTTATCTAAGAGTACTAACTAAACGAAATTTTAATCAAAGCTAAGCAAGTTTACATATGAATACATTACAATAATAAATTTGAAATTATATACACATAGTAAAAACATAATTAAATATAATTTTAAGAGGATAAAAAAATATTAATATCTTAAGATTTCCTTAAGAATAACTTGATAATATTCTAAAATTCTGAAAAAAAGGCAGTTATAAAATGAAAGATAATTTAGAAAGAATAATTCAAGATAATGACAAAGATTTAAAAAAAATAACAGAAAAAATTAATTATGTTGTTGAATCGCTTCAAGAAGTTGAACAAATTATTGCAAAAACAAGTAATGAAATACCCCTACAAGCAGAAGCTTCTGGGGATAATTTATCAAATTCGACTACGCTTGGACTCTTAAATAAAATGTCAGAAGGTTTCGATATTAATACTGAATATTTTATAGGCAGCACTGAGTATTTTATAAACTCAGACCCATTTCAAGAAAATTTATCTCTAGAAAATAAGAACTTAATGGAAGCAATAAAACTAAACAAAGAAATACATGAATTGGCAAAAAGAGCAAAAAAAGATGTAGATGATGGTCTTGAAAAATTGAGATGCTTAGAGCTGAGTAGTAAATTAAGACGCGCAGTGGCAGAATGTAAACTAGAAATAGTTGCAGATATTTTAGGAAAACTCAGAAGCATGTGTAATGAGAACAAAACATTGACTCTTGATTCTCTGAGTAAAGATGGATTGTCAGCTTTAGACTATGCTGTCTCGCTGGGCTTTGAAGAAATTGTAAAACTTTTAGTCGAGAATGGCGCCAAATATGATACTGATTCTTTTTTCTATTACAATGATTATACATATAGACCTTTGTTGAATGCAGTGCATCATGGACAGATAAACATAGTAAAATACCTTCTCGCCACTGAACCAACTATTATAAAGCAACATTACAGAGGTATTAATGCCCTTATGATTTCATGTGAAGAAAATCATGTAGGAATTTTTAAAATGCTCGTGGAGGAGTATAATGAAAACATGAATATTAATATAAATGATGTTGACCCTGACAACGAATGTGAGGATGGAAACACTCCTCTTAGTAGAGCTGCATACCACGGAAATTATGAAATTGTTAATTATATTCTTAGCAACTGCAATGATATAGATGTTAACCAAGTTGATGGCTACAATTATTCACCCTTAATGCATGCGGCATTTAATGGGCATTCACAAATTGTAGCTGAACTTATAAGGCATAATGCAGATGTTGATTTAGAGGATCTAAATGAGAACATGACAGCCTTAATAATAGCCTCTCGTTTAGACTCTTCATGCTCCCCTGAAAAAGAACAACAACATATTAAAACAATTGAAATATTACTTGAAAATGGCGCTAACATGGATAGCACTGATAATAGTGGTAATACGGCCTTAATGCATGCTTCAAGGAGTGGACACTTAAATATTGTAAAATTTTTAGTAGATAATGACGCCAATATTGGAGTAGTAAATAATGATGGTAATAATGCCCTATTGATTGCTGTGAAGAATAATAATGTTGATGTAATGGAATATCTAATTAGCCAGGGTGCTAATATAAATTCTAGAAATACTCATGGAGAAAATCTTTTAATGTTGGCAGCTTTATCTGGTCATGTAGAAGTCTTGGAAATGTTAATGGGTGATAAATATAAAGATAAAATTGATATATACTCATGCAATGATCATTATAAACACTTTACTGCCATTCATTACGCAATTATACGAAAAAATAATAATGTTATTATGTTTCTGCTTGAAAATGGATTAGATATCAAGCGAATCGATACTACAGCCAAAGAACATAATACTTCAGGAGTGTTACGAGTATATTCAAAGACATACGATAAAAAAGAAGCAAATAAAAAAGAAGTAGTAAAGGGTCTAGTTTCTTTGATAAATCATGGTGCCCAGATTTTTTTCAAAAAGGATCTAATTGAGGTTTATGGTTTTCTATCAAGTTGTATTATAGCTGATGATAGGGACAATATTGCTAAGATAACAACAATGTTAATTACCAATATGACAACCCAATTAAAAGAATATATTGATAATACTTCAGAAAAAACCCTTAATACCGCTTTACTTGAAAATATACGTCTTGGTGTAACTGAAAATGTACGCAAGTTAATAAATTATGGGGCGAATATATATAAAAGCATGGATACAATAAACGGAAATCTTCCAGTACTTTCTTATGCCGTGAGTCTGGGTAATGTAAGTGTTGTAAGAGTATTAACAGAGGCAATGTATAATGATGCTAAAAAACTGTTAACGAGTTTAGCTAAAGAAAATATAAATGAGGTAGAAAAACTAATTGAAAAAGGAGTTTGCTTAAAAAGCTTCCTTTTTAGTTTAATAGAAAAAATGAGTAATTACCCAAAAGAAGAAGTACTAAAAGCTATAGAATTTATGTTAAAGCAGTTCCCAAATTTAGTCGAAGAAGAAAATAGTAACCGAGAGACTCCAATTCTATGCGCAATTAAAAAAAACCACATAGAAATAGTAAACTTACTATTAGATAATAAGGCATGTGTAAATAAAAAGAATCACTACAACAAAACAGCGATAGAACTTGTATCTCAATCTGAAAATATAGAATTAAAAAATTTGTTTAAACAAAAAGTACCTCATCTTTATCAACTAAGTGATCATTCTAGCCTAGAGATAGAGAGAGTAAATATTATACCTGAAGAAACCAGTCCGCTTCAGAGTAACTCTATACTCTGCAAGCGAAATTATAATGAGGCTGATGATGATACTGAGAAACAAAAGGAAAAAAGATTAAAAACTCATAATGATGAAACCTGCTTACTTCAGAGAAACTCCATAATCTGCAAGAGAAATTATAACGATCCTAACGACGATTACGAAGAACAAAAGAGAAAAAAATTAAAAACTCAAACTTAAGAACATCTACGTATCTATAAAATTGAAGAAAATACTAACTAATAAAAAGACGAGAAACAGGACAGCATCTAACTATATCAGAGATAAAACTGTTAACTTATCACAGCAAACAAGTATATTTCACAAAAAAATATACTTGTTTACATCTCTTACTTGTTTCTCTAAAAATCTTTTAAATCCCTATTCGAAACTTTTTATTTAATGCTTTTATAAAGACGTGCTAAAGAGTAACCATGTCTTTGATGGTGAATAAAGTTATATAGTTCTAACTCCAGTAAAGCACTATTCAAATCATCTTCATTACTCTCAAGTATATTCTTAAGCTCATTATATGAGATATCTTTATTAGAAATATGGTAATAACATTGGTACATTGCCTTAATGACATTGTCTTGAGGATTTGAACTAACCCTTAGCAGCTGCGGCATTTCTTCAATTATATCGTTGTGATGCATAACTAGCTTTGCGCCATTTTGAATCAAGTTATGGCTACCACTATAACTACTTGTAACTATTGGGCCTGGCACAACAAAAATATCCTTGCCAAGATCTAAGCCAAATTTTGCAGTAATCAAAGAGCCACTTTTTAGCTTTGCCTCTATAACACAAACTCCCTCTGAAAGAGCACTTATAATCCTATTTCTTCGTGGGAAATTAATAGGGAGTGGTGGAGTATATGGTGGATATTCACTTAATATTAGGCCAAGATCTTTAAGCTTATATTGTAGCTGCTTATTACTTTTAGGGTATGTAATTTCATGCCCATTACCAATAACTGCGATTGTGCTAGCACGATTTCTTAGTGCTGCCTGAGCAACAACTGTATCTATACCTTTAGCGAGGCCACTAATAGGGCTAACACCAATACTACTAAAGGCAGAACTAAAACTATGAGCAATATCCTTACTATAGTCACTAGCTACCCTACTCCCAACTATTGCAATGCTTTTGTATCTGAGTAAGTTTAAATTACCCTGACAAAAAACAACTATTGGAGGATCATACAAGAGTTTCAAATTACTGGGATAAAACTCATCATCATAACATATGATGTGGTTGAGCTTTGATTTACATAACCAATCTTTACATACTTGCTCAAGGGCAGCTAATTTTTTTTGACATGAGCTATAGTTAAAAGAGGATAAACTTGAATTAAAATCATAACTGTTGCTTCCTCTTGCAAATTTCTTTATTAGATGTATTTTGTCCTTATTACTTATCCCTGAAGTGAAGGCTAATCTTACAAAACTTAGGACTTTTTCAATATTATCTTTGGTCATATCTATATTGATAATCATTTAAGAAAATAAAACAATATAGGACTTTTACTTATACAGTATTAACTCATTTTTATGTTAAGGATCATATCTGAAAACACTAAATCTAAAATTTCTTACAAGATAACATCATGTCTCTGATGTTATTATTTTTTTATAGCACAAGCTTGGTAATCATTATGAAGTAGGTGATATTAATTTTTTGAAGAAACTAGTTATACAACTCTTAAATTTAAGATACTTTGTACTAACTGTATATAACCAATAAGTGCCAACAAAACTTCCTCGGCCTTCTCTTCCGTAATACTTTTTAGGGCGCATAAGTAAAACTATTTTTGCAAATAACTTATAATTTATTATCGTCTTGCTTTTATCAAAAACCGACCAAGCAAAATATTTACCCATTCTTCTTTTTAAATTAATCTCAATCAAGTCTACGGGATAGTCACTTACGGAACTTATTCCGTCCTTATAATTGCAAATGTTACGACATTTACTATTTACTCCAAAATGAGAAAAGCAAGTTCTCTTTAGAAAAGGAAAACCAGAAATAATTAGATTATAAAATTTATCATTATGAGGATCATTTCTGTTTGAAGAAAAATAACTATTATAGTTAAAATTACTTTCAACTAATACTTTAGTTAACCCTTGTTCATAATTCCTAACTACTGCTGTATGACTAGCCTCTTTTTTAATACTTTTTACAAAGTTTAAAAAACATTCAGACAAAAAGACATTTTTTTTGAAAACTAAAAAATAACTCTGACAATATGAAACCCTTTTATTTCTCTCATTAAACACACTCCAAAACTCATTATTGGGTTTATTCTCCATCTGTTTGAATATTTCATCAAACGAGCAAAAAGGGCCATAAGCTGAGTCATTACAAAATATTAGTTCATCATAGTCTTGGAGTATGTCATTGTTCTTTGCCCAAAAGTAACCAAGTTTATAAGAGCCAAAATCATACTCAAGATGTCTTTTTGCTATAACATATTTACATAAAGTTTTTACTTTGTTTAGCTCAGCTTCTACTAAAACATGATCACAAACAAATACAACATCAGCAACTTTTGCTAACTCCGTCAAGTAGTAAAGTATATAATCATCTATTATACCATCAGGGTCATGAGCCGCAAAAACTGCTAGTCTTTTCATAAGTAAAATGTCTCTATTAAAGCATGTA
>JAYYZF010000050.1:0-5296 GCA_036340215.1 Pseudomonadota bacterium
GTTAGAAAAAATATTATTTTCACAAATTAGAAAAATACTTTCCACGTATTCTCGTTCAAAAAACTCAACTACTTTCTTAAGATGCTTAATATTCTTAATTTTCTTCTTCCCAAATTTACCATCAGAGAAACTCTGTTGCAGTATATCAATAAGTGGAGTAACCTTTTCTACATGTTTATAATTATTATTATCTCTAAAAAATTCAGCTGGAAAAATTAAGTCTTTACTATTAAGTATTATGTAAATTACTTTTTCTCCATAACAATCATGAATATTTCTGACTAGAATATCAGATAACAAAAAATCATCATTACTACTTAAAAAAACTGCTAATGTCATTTAATTTCAAGGAAAAAGTTATAAAGCAATACCAAACATTAATATTTGTTTCATTATAACTATAAATACGTTTCTTTGATAGATAAAATTAATATTTAATGTATGATTAAGATATTGCCTGTTATCGGGAGTTAATATCAAGGAGATTACGTAATGATTTGGAAAATGAAAATATCCCTAAGAGATGTGAATGAGCGCTCTAAAAACACCGCTGCTGAGCATTTAGGAATTAAATTTACAGAGTTTGGCAATGATTTTCTTACTGCCACAATGCCCATTGATAATAAATCACTTCAACCCCTTGGTCTTTTACATGGAGGCATATCTGTTGCGCTTGCTGAAACTGTTGGAAGTTCTGCCGCAAACTATTGTGTTGATCAGAATAAGTATTACTGCGTTGGCTTAGACATTAATGCAAATCACATACGATCAGTTAAGTCTGGTTATGTAAGAGCTAAAGCATCCCCTATTCACCTTGGTAAAAGCACTCATGTGTGGCAAATAGAAATAAAAGATATGGAAGAAAATATGATATGTATCTCACGCTTAACAATGGCCGTAATATCACGGAAGAAATCTAATTCTTTTTAAAAAGAAAAAAAGGTGGCAAACATAGGATTATAAGTGCAAGTAATAAAAGCACAACGTAAGTATAAATATCACCAGCATAAACTATACCTGGCGGTACAAAACTAATGACAAACGTAATTAAGCAGCCAAATATACCAAAACCTACAGTTACAATCATACCTAACTTTCCATAAGGAATTTTAAATGAATCGTTTTGCATTGTTTTAATCTTTTTTAATTTTAAAAAACTAATAAACATCAATAGATACATAACCATATACAGCTGCGTAGCTATTTGGGTTAGAACCCAATATGATTGACTTACATTAGGAATGAATAAAAATATTAGCGATATTAATGATACAACAATTGCTTGTATGTATAACAAAGCTGATGGAGCCCCAGCTTTGTTTTCTATTTTAAATAATTTTGGTAGATTATTATCTTTAGCAGCAAAAAATAGCCCCTTAGTAGGCGCTATAATCCAATTACTTACTGTTCCAGCTGCACCTATTGCTAAAGAAAGTGACATATAAGGTAAAACCCACTCCAAATTGTATGCGGAAAAGAAAGTTTTAAATGCTTGAATAATACCTGTGATAAGGTTTATTTCAGAAGCTGGTATAACTATAGCTATAGCAAGTGACCCCATTATTAAAGTTGAAAGTATAATAGCAGCAGAATATAGTAACGCTCGTGGAAATTTTTGCTGGGGATTATCGACATCACGAGCATGCACAGTAGCTATTTCCACACCACTTACAGATAAGATAATAGCAGTTAGGGAAAGCCACGCTTCACCATCGCCTAAATTTGGAACTAAATTGGCAAGACTAAAACTTATGGCAATCTTACTTCCCGAAATAAACCAATTAAAACCAAGTGAAATAATAAGTATCATTGGTAATAATAGTCCCATAAAACTACAGTAGTTACTGAAAGTTGCAGATATTTGTATTCCACGAAGATTTAAATAAGTAAGAATTAGAAAAAGTAATATAATACTTATTGCTAGGTATAAGTTGCTGTTAACTATGTTAGAGTCAATCACATAGCCTAAGGCTCCAGCAACAAATGAGAGAATAGTAGGATACCAGATTACATTTTGTATCCATTGTAACCATATTGCAAAGACCCCTACTCTGTCTCCGAATGCCTCTTTTACCCATGAATAAATTCCACCACTTGAATCATTGAACATTGCTGCTAGCTCGGCAGAGACTAAAGCTGTAGGAATTAAAAAGAAAACAGCAGCCAATAAGTAGAAACTTATTAATACCTCTCCAAACATAGCAGCAGCTGGTAAATTTCTGATACTATCTACTGAGATAACTGTAATCATTACAAGACTGAGTAAACTAATTTTCTTTGTGGATTTACTGAGCATAACTTACTTCTTTTTTTAATTGTATATTTTCGTTAAAGTCAACCATTCGCTGCATTGGAACAGCAGCTTGTTCAATGATTTCTGTGGCAACATAAATTTCACCAGTATCATTTTTCAGGCAACTATAAAGAGACTCCAAAGTATTAAGTGCCATCCAAGGACAACTTGCACATGCCCTACAATTTGCTCCATCCTCTGCAGTTGGTGCTGGTATAAGTGTTTTAGATGGCGCAAGCTGTTGCATTTTATAAAAAATACCCTTATCAGTAGCTATAATAAAAGTATCATTTGGAAGACTCGTAACAGCATCTATCAAAATTGATGTAGAGCCAACCACATCAGCTTGATCTATAATTTCCATTGGTGATTCTGGGTGTACGAGAATTGCCGCGTCTGGATAAATAGATTTAAGATCTAATAGTTTTTTAATTTTAAACTCAGAATGTACTATACATTCACCCTGCCATATCAGCATATCGGCATTTGTTTTATTCTTGATATAATTTCCAAGGTACTTATCTGGTGCCCATAATATCTTTTGCCCTTGTGTGGCAAGATGATTAACTATCTCAATTGCATTCCTTGAAGTAACAACCCAATCTGCAAGTGATCTTACTTTTGCTGAAGTGTTTGCATAAACAACAACTTTTCTATCTGGATGTTTACTAATAAAACTCTTAAAGTCATCATAATTACAACTTAAATCTAGTGAACAAGTCGCATTTATATCTGGCATATATATTTTTTTAGCGGGACTTAATAGCTTTGCAGATTCCCCCATAAAATAAACTCCTGCCACAATAAGAGTTTTATTCTTAACTTTTTTGCCAAAACGAGCCATTTCAAGCGAATCAGCAACAATTCCCCCTGTTCTCTCAGCAAGCAACTGAACTAAGGCTGGAGTGTAATAGTGAGCAATAAGTGAAGCATCTTTTTTTTTAAGTAAACTAGGAATTTCACGGTAAAAAAGCTCCTGATCTCTTTCACTCAAATTTTTTGTAATATTACTAGTATTATTATTCAAGCTAGTATTAATCATAGTTATTTAGCAAGTTTTTAAGAATTCTATTACTTCGTCTACATGCCCATTAATTTTTACTTTTGGCCAGACCTTAATAATTTTACCATCCTCGTTGACTATAAAGGTTGATCTCACAATACCCATATACTTCTTGCCAAACATACTCTTTTCCTGGAGAACACCAAAGCTCTCGCATATAGTACAATCCTCATCTACAAGAAGATCATACTTAAAACCATACTTTTCTTTAAACTTAATATGAGACTTTTGGCTATCTTTGGAAACACCAACAACTTCAGCCCCTAAATCTATTATTTCAGAGTATTTATCATTAAAATTACATGACTCAATAGTACAACCAGGAGTCATATCTTTTGGGTAAAAAAACAAAACTAATTTCTTGTCGGAAAAGGAACCTAAAGTTAACGACTTTCCTGACTCAGAAATAGTTTGGAAATGAGGGCATGTATCGCCGATGTCAAGCATAGTAATATCCTAATAAAAAATAATGATACAACTGGTTAGGACTTATTGCAACTATATTCTGCACCTTAAATAAGGTAATTGTAATCTGAAAAAACCATATATCTTATGGAATTACATCAAAAATAACCTCATATGGTAATGTATTACCTTCGATAAACAAACTTTAGTATGATTAAAGGAAAAATAGATTAATTAAATTATCGAAAAAGTCTTACTAGAAATATCTATTAATTGTTTTAAAATAACATTTCTTCATTAATGAAATATAAAAGGCATTGTTCACTATTTAAATTACAACACATGTGCACAAAGTACATATGGCAAAATGATCCCCCTTTGAATGTCACACTTCAACAGCTCTAATGTAAGATTTGCAAAATTAAAATTTAAATGTTAGAACTCCGCACAGATACCCTTACTTCATAACATAACTTATTGGAGAGACTAATTATAAATAATGAAAAATAATATAGATTTACATAGTTATGACACATCTAGCTCTAGCAGTGATTACTTGGAACCACCCTACTACACTTCATCGTTACCAGTTTCAATATTAGCCGATGCCTCCTTTGCTATACTCTCAGCACTTACTGGTGCTGCAATTCTCGCAAATAATTACAGTGGATATAACCTAGGAGAGTCTTTTACTATGGCTCTCATTGGCTCACCTTTTTTAATGGTTTACGGAGCTGTAGCTGGACTATACTGTGGGGAAAGGCAAAGAATAAGACTTGGCAATATACTGCTTGTTCTATCTGGTGATGCTCTAGCATGTAGCTTGATTGGTTATGGTATCTATAATGAATTTAAAGATAGTAAAATAACACTTGCTCAGACTGTAGCTGGAAGTATCACTGGTTCAGTAGTGTTACTAGCCCCTGTAGTATTTACAATTAGTGCTACTGCTATCTGTAGTAATAGAAATGAATTAAATTCTGAAAATATAAGAAGACTAGAAATGGATAATAGTATAGTAGATGTTAAAGTGACACGACCTTGAAAGGAAATTTTATACACAATATCAAAGCCAATTTTGTTGCATAAAATAGCTTCAGAGCTTTCCTTTATGACTATCTAAACATTAAGAATATACAATCACAAATTATTTGAGATTATTTTTATCTGAAATAAAATGATAGCTATCAAGTTTTGGTGGTCCTAGTTACTAGAGTAATTTACATACATACCAATAATAGCTTGTGCTCCTATTACTTCATAACTCAGAAAAGAAATAAAATTAGTTACATACAAGGTGTCAGGCAAGGTTTTTAATATTGCCCAATGTTGACAATATAAAAGTAGTAAAATAAAATACTCACAATTTACGTAATTTATATTATACCATCTATAAAGGAGGGGCAAACATGTCTGCTATAGTAAAAACAGAACGCGAAAAAAAAGAGGATGCTTTTGGATTTCTTAGAGATTTTGATATAAATAATCAACCTGAGAAAATTAGATCTCTCGCCAAAGAGTTAGATGACATTGAT
>JAYYZF010000051.1:0-36946 GCA_036340215.1 Pseudomonadota bacterium
AGCGTTGGGCTAAGTTCTACTAGCACAAATAAAGATTCTAGTGATAAAAGGGTAAAACTTGTTTCTCCGACAACTGTAGCCGCTGTTGATAATTTAAACTCATTATCAGAGAATAATCCTATTAAAAGTAATACATCTTCTAAGCCTGAGGCAAATAAACCAGGAATATTTAGACAAAAATCTATAGGCCTGAACGAGTATGAAAAGCAAATATTAAATGACTGGTTCAATCCTCTGAAAACTGCTATTAGTATGGCCGAAAAATTTAATAAGAAAGTAGAACAAGAGCGCAAAAGTTCATT
Organism: Pseudomonadota bacterium; assembly: GCA_036340215.1. Lineage (GTDB taxonomy): Bacteria > Pseudomonadota > Gammaproteobacteria > Comchoanobacterales > Comchoanobacteraceae > JABJPE01. The sequence continues at coordinate 303 of JAYYZF010000051.1, forward strand.
ACAGGTCAAAACCAAAGCCGCTGTTATTATACAAAGAGCATACAAAGAGTTTATTCATAAGAAGAAGGCTGCCACAATGACTAAAGCAAGGGTAGTATCTCCTGCAGATAATATGATTGCTAAGGAGAATTATTCACCTCGTAAGGCAAATGCACTGATGTCTAATAATAAGGCTAAGATACTAGAAGTTAATGCTAGTAAAAATACTGCTAATATTTTTGATATGTCATACATGGAAAATTCTAATTTGCTCTAAGTGCAAAAATATTGTAAATAAATTATATATAAGAGTGATTTAAACACTCTTATATATTGATTGTACAAAATAAATTAAGTCTTAAAGTAAAGAATAGTTACTATATTTTGTTTGTATAGTATTTTACTAATAATATAATTCTTGATTCCCCTTAAAATATTGTTATATATGCATATTATACAAAACTCTTAATATTTCCTTAAGGTAAGTTAGGTATAATTATGATCAACTATAGCTCTTAAATGATTTAAGAACTTATTTCATAATAATGGATAATACTAATAACTAGAGAGAAAATAATGTTTAATATAAATGTAATTGAATTTTTTAAATCACGTCCGACTACATTAGCTGGGGATGTAGCAATAACTGGGCAAGCTCAAAAAGAAATAGATATGGCTAATGTACAAAAAATAGAAGAAGTAATGAAATCTTTCATTGCTAGAAAAATACAAAAAGCTATAAGAGTTTATCTAGCTAATAAAAAGCTAGCAAAAGCAAAAACTACAATATCAGATTTTGTTTTTTCTCATATAGTGAGAAAACGAATAGAAAAGTTTCGTGAAGTGCAGCTTGAAGTAAAGAAGGCAAATAAATCTTGGAGAAGACTAGAAAATACAAGTCACTATGGTTTAGTAGTAACAGGTGTTGTTAGTGCAATAACTATTGGTTTAATTACTTTATTTATTAATCCTATAACTGAATTCATGGCTCCTGCTCTAAGCTCTCTATCTCAGATACTTGGTGCTTCGTCATTTATCCCATTCCTAACAAGTCCATTAGGTGTAGGAATTGCTTTATCACTACTTGTACTGAGTGCTGTTGCCCTAATTTCTATTTTAACAGGAAGTAGTAAAGATGAGCTTCCACCTATTGATAGAAATAGTTATCATAAAACTCACGATTCCTCAAATCATCCTGTAGGACTAAAACAAGATATAGTTGAGATATCAAAAAATGATCCGGAACATAATTCTAAGAAAGATGCTACTGTTCAAGAACAAGTGCCTACAATTTGATTATAACCTACAAGTCTCATTTAACTTTCAGAATGTTTTGAAAATGTAATTTTTCACATCTGAAACCAAGTACAGACTAAAATAATTCAATTTAGTTAGAAGCAGCAGTTTGCTGCTTCTTGCGTTAAAAGTATATGTCATGAAATTTTATTATTTGTTATAAAGCTTTCATGATTGTTTAATTAAGTAATGTATTACTAAATATTTTTATATTCTCTATTTAATTTATACAATTACTATTCTTCAAGACATAACTTACTTCTCAATCACATATCGTTGATTAATATAACATATACGCAACTCTTAAGGTTTCCTTAAGGTTTAGTCGTTATAATAATATGACCGATAATTTACTTGAGAATAAATATGACAAATAATACACCCGTTACAACAGATACAGATTCTAACTTCCAAAGCTCTAAATTCGCTAATAATTATTTAAATTCGCAGCAAGATAATTCAGGTTTAGAAAGATTGACAACAGATTCTAAAACTCCAATATTACCTAGCTTGTCAGATACAATAACACATTGTGTACGCGATCCTGCACATAATTTTGATCAAAATATTAAAAATAAAATAGCCAAGAAATTAAATGAAATTCGTAAAACTGAAAAGATAAGTTTAAATAAATTTGTAAAGAATATTAAGTCTACAATTGCTGCCATTAAAATTGCTAGAGCGCGTCGTGAGGTACCCGTACACTACTTCCCAGATGTCTTAACTTCCTTGGATCAATCGATACTTTCTGAATTATACTCATTAACATATCAAACAGATATGAATGCAAGAGATGTAATATTGTATCTTGAAGAATACGTTAAAGATATTGAGAGTTCCCCTGAATATAACAAGAATGATAATTTCTTAAACACTAATCTCATAATTATCATAATAGCAACATTAGCGTTGATGACGTATAATTACTGGAATAAGATAATTTTGGGTATAAATATTGCAATGAATTGGCTTGGCAATCTATCTATACCAGCATTTATGAGCATTAATCCATTATCTATTAGCTTTTTAACATCTCCTTTAGGAATCGGAATAGCTGCTGGTCTTTTAGTGATAATAGGTATATCAATAGGATTTGGAATATATTATAACACCAGGAAAAATAATGATGATGGTGGCCCTATAGCCCCAGACTTAAGTAATAACTCCACACTAAGTTCTGAAGAATACAACAATAGTAAGACAGATCTATCCAATGAAGATAAATTTAACCAGCTTATAAGTTTGCTAAAAGCAAATGAAGCGGCTGCTAATACACCCATAACATCTGGCCAAGGAAGCTCAACTGCGAGTAAAAATCTTGGTAAAGAATTTCAAGATGTAGCAACAAGCGAAGAGAATCATGCTGAGAATAATTACAATGATACTACTGGCAACCCATCTCTTAAAGATAGTGATATCACATTAGGAGGCTCACCCAATGATCAGATAAGATCAGTATCTCCAAAAAATATTTCTGATCAAAGCAATAACAGTCATATGAGGCAGACACCAAAAAGGACAAATACTAATGGCAGCAAGTCTAGGATAGTCCGTAGTGATATGCAACTGATATGCCAGCAAGCTGGGGTTACATTTAAGCCTATAAAGAAGAGAAAAGCAAGTAAGCGGTCTGATGGTAGTGTAAATCCACATAGTCCTTTGTTTACTCCTAATAGAGATAATAAAAAGCAAGATAGTAGCAATAATAGAAGATCTTATTTAGAAGTTGCAAAATCAAGTAACCCTAAATAAAATTGCAAATAATTTAGCGTCTTAAAATTAAAATTTAAGGCGCTAAAATGCTAGAAACAAAGAACCAAAATTGAGTTATATTTGTTTTGAAGTTTCACACATATTTAGTTAACATAAACAAGTTAATCATGACAGGCAAAGATTATGAGTACAAATAAAAATGAAAATAATAAAGATAATAATATTAAAATGACCAGCCAGCATTCCTCCAGACGTGAGCAAATCAAAATAATCGCTAAAAAAATTCATAATTATGCAATGAAAATTCAAAACGCATGTCGCACTTATTCTTTCCGTAAAAAGATTAAGATGGCCATTGAAAAAAGAAAAAAAAATCTTCTCATGATAAGGAACTCCCTAGTTACTGAAGCTAAAGAAAATAACTCCATTAGTAACAAGACTCTAAATAATAAGAGAAAAAACATAACTAAAGTTTACAAATCTGAAAATTCAATTTTTAATAAAGCTAAACACTTACTCCGAGCTTTATACTCTGTCATAACTATACGAAATATTATATTTGTATCATGTGCTACGATAACATTTGCATTTACTAATGAAATAACAAGAAGGTTTATCCTAAGCTGCTGTAATGTTTCGATAAAATTTGTAATAAGTAATATTAATAAATTAGCCTTTATCTTTAACAACAATTTATTACCCTTAATTCATTCATTTGCAGCACTACCAGCAGCTCCTTACATAGTTCTATCTGCTTATGTAATTTCAATAGTAATAATGGCCTACTGCATAGTTAAATTAGCAAAAGAAAGTGATCGTATACCACCTTTACAGTCTTCTTGTCCTGATACAGAATCTAGCAAAAACCTTGCATTAAAAAATGCAGATAAGCCTAAGCTTGATGTATTTAATAATACTGATCTAAAGCCCAAGAATAGGCCAAAGATATAAATCCCAATTACTGATGATATCCTTTAGGATTGAGTTTTCTAAGTTTGAATATATAATATAAAATTTATATGGTTCTATATGACAAAGACTTTTCAGCATTTTACTAAAACAAATGGTTCTGGATTTGCTTTAGCCCTATCTCAGCGATTTAAACAAAATCCTGGAATTTATCTTGTTCTAACTGATTCGTTAGTAAAAACTTCTAGCTTAGCACTGGAATTAAAATTTTTCCTAAATTCTGAATCTGATGTACATATTTTTCCAGATTGGGAAGTTTTAGCATTCGATTCATTCTCCCCTCAACCCGAGCTTGTTAATAAGAGAATGGAGGTTCTTGCAAATCTTATCCAAGAAAAGTCAGGGATATATATCACTGCTTTAACTACCGCTCTTATAAAAATAATGCCGAAGAACTATTTTCTTACAACCGAATTTAATTTAAAAATTGGCCAGGAATTAAATTATGAAAAACTTAGAAGCTCTTTAATCTCAGTGGGATATAATCAAGTTGAAACAGTTATGGAGCCTGGAGAGTTTAGCACCAGAGGTAGTTTAATTGATATATATCCATCAAGCTCAAGCTTACCTTATCGTTTGGACTTATTTGGAGATGAAATTGAATCTCTAAAAATTTTCGAACCTGAATCTCAGAGAAGTATAAAAGATGTGAAAACTATGAAGATCCATGGGGCTAGTGAATATCCTCTCGGGGTAAAATATAGGGATTACTTTGCTACTAATTGGAAGTTAAAATTTCCAGAATATAAAAACCATATTGTGAAAAGTGAGATTGTATCTGGTAATGCGGTAGGAGGAGTTGAGTTCTTTCTCCCCTTATTTTTCGATAAATTGTCTAGCTTTTTCTCATATATACCTGAAAAAGCAGAGATTATCGCCCCCATAAACCACTCAAGCATTATAAACACTCATCTAGAAAGCACAAGGAAAAGACAAAAAGATATAGTGGCAACTGGACAACCATGCTTAGAAACCGCTGAAGTATATCTTCAAAACATAGAGGTGCTAGCCGAACTTAAAGCAAAATCAACTTTACTTTACAACACCAAACCTCAAAAGCAAGCCTGCAATGATGAGTACTCATCTATAAGCATCGAAAGATTTAAATTAAATGAGTTTCTGCCAGATTTTAAAAAGTTTATGCAGAAACATTTAGCAAAATGTAATGAAAGAGTAATATTATTTGTAAATAACGAGACACAAAAAAATTACTATGCAAATTTACTTCAGGAGTTTAATCCTGCAAGCATTAATACATGGGATGAATTTTTAAGAGAAAATAATAAACTATATATTACAAAATCATATTTAACAGAAAGCTGTTACTTACCTAGTTTAAATACGCTATTAATCTCTGAGCATTATCTTGATAATGACACCACCTCCGACATACCAAACATATCACATAAGAAAACAGGCACAAATAACCCCTTTGATCTTACCCAAATAAATGTAAATGATTTTGTTGTACATGAAGATTACGGTATTGGCCGTTATCTTGGCTTAACTAAAATAAAGGAAATTTCAGATAACAGTGAATATGTTATTCTTGAGTATGCGAATGAAGCAAAAATTTATGTGCCAATTACTGACTTAAGCAAGATTTATATTTACAATAATTTGGAGCCTGAGCTTGCTACACTTGGCTCAAAAAAATGGCAGAAAAAAAGAAAAAAAGCGATTGAGAAGATGATCGATAGTGCAAGTGAACTATTAGATCTATATAGCAAAAGAAAATTAACCCAGAGCAAGAAATATAACTTGCCAGATGCAGAATATTATCAGTTTGCCAAGGAATTTCCATTTACAGAAACAGATGATCAACTTATAGCAATTAATGATATAATTAAGAGTCTCTCATCAGAAAAGCTAACCGATCGCTTAATATGTGGAGACGTAGGTTTTGGTAAAACTGAAATCGCAATGAGAGCAGCTTTTTTAGCTGTGGCATCTCAACTGCAAGTAGTGTTAATTGCCCCTACAACTTTACTTGCATCACAACACTTTAATTCATTTAAAGAACGCTTTACAAACTGGCCTATTACAATAAGTCTATATTCCAGCTCTACTAGCACTACTGAAATAAGAAATATTGAGTCTAACATTAAAACAGGAAGCACCGATATTATTATTGCAACTCATAAAATTCTCAGTAATAAACTTAAATTTAAAAATTTAGGATTGCTGATCATAGATGAAGAGCACAGGTTTGGTGTAAAACAGAAAGAGAAGCTAAAATCGTTAAAAGTTGATGTAGATGTTATTTCACTAACAGCAACACCCATTCCAAGAACACTACAACTTGCTTATACCAACTTACGCGACTTATCAATAATAGCAACACCACCGCAAGAAAGATTACCAATACAAACTTATATTAGTACTTTTGATGAAAAGCTTGTAGTTGAAGCAGTAACAAGAGAGATTAATAGGGGTGGACAAGTTTACTATCTATATAACGAAGTAAGTAAAATAACAACAATGTCAGACTATTTAACAAAATTATTACCAGAGCTAAAGATTGTTATTGCTCACGGGCAAATGCCAAAAGCACAGTTAACTGCAGCTATGACAAAATTTTATAAGAAGCAAGCCCATATATGCTTATGCTCAACTATAGTTGAGTCTGGCATAGATGTACAAAATGCAAATACCATAATAATAGATAGAGCTGATAAGCTTGGCCTTGCACAACTTCACCAAATAAGAGGCAGAGTTGGGCGCTCTTCTCACCAAGCATATGCATATTTATTTACTCCAAATAGGAAATATCTAACACCCGAGGCACTGCAGCGCCTAGACGCCATTAGCAAGCATAATTATCTTGGCTCGGGATTTCAGCTAGCAATACTTGATATGGAAATTCGTGGTGCTGGGGAGCTACTCGGCGATGAACAGAGTGGACATATTAAAGAGCTTGGTTTTGATTATTATATAAGTTTAATTAACGACACAACTGAGGCAATTAAACATAATATCCCACTTGAGCAAGCCATTCAAGCTAACAATAATATTGAAATTGACACTTATTTTTCAATAGTTATTCCTGATACATACATATCAAACCCAGCAACAAGGCTTAACATATACAAAAAAACTGCTAAAGTTAATGACGAAGAGCATGAATTTCTACTAGCAAATGAGCTCGAAGATATATACGGTAAATTACCTGATAGTGTTAGATGCTTGTTAAAAGTTAATCTAATTAAAAATATTGCTCATAAATGCGATATCAAAAAAATAAAGATTAAGCCATGCAATATATTATTAACACTTGGAGCTAATCCCAATATAAATACTGATAATCTACTTGAAATTGTTAGATCTGAACCAGAGATGTATAGAATAAAAGGGCCAGTAGCTCTTGAAATAATAAGCAAGGATTATGAAAAACAGCAGCAACTAGAACTACTTGAAAATTTCATAACCAGAATTTCAACGGTAAAACAATTGAAAAACAAAAGCAATTAGTTTAAACTAATCGTATACAAGGAGTTTTAGCATGGCTACAAAAAAGGATAAAGTTCATGAAGTTAATAGTTATTTATTCGAGGTTTTCAAACTAAACCCTGAATACAGCGACATCTATTGCCAGGTAACTGAGGACAAAGACCCTAAAGATATTAACATGAATGATTTCATATGTAGGCACTACCCAAAAGCGCCTATAATGAAAAATCTAGAATCTTCTCTCTCACCATACATTAAGGCGCAACAATTTTTAGCTATATCAAAGCTTAGATATACAGAAGCCTTAAAAAGAACATCCCAGTCTGAAGAACATGACAATTTAAATCCTGAAGAGCAAAGTAATTTAAAAAGAGCAAAAGAGGAAATACCTCGCTTAATTTCTGAACTAAAGTCAGCCGAGCAAAGCTTTAACCAACAATATGAGTTAATGCGTGAAAAACTAGCTGAAATAATAAAAGAAGTTGGTGGAATTGAAAATAGTCTTTATGAGAAGAGGCGTGAATTTGTCTATAAAATGCTTGATAACCTTGATATACCCCGCTCACAGTTCAAGGATAAGCGAATTGATAATCCTTTAAAGTTCAAATCTTTTTACGAAGCATATGATTATATGGAACGTCAGACACAGATTAACATGACTAAAATACCAATAAAAAAGTGGCAAGATGCCGAACACGATTATGTTATTTTTGAGCAGCTAATTATATATTTAGGATTAGTTGATTGCTTATTACCATTAGGAATAGATTATGCCGCCTGAGTCAACCGCAATAAGTCACAGAATGTTAGCAAGACTTTGTAAAAGTGAAGTTAATGAAGTAAAAAAATTTTTCAATGATCACACTGACAACATTATGAGAATGTTTGCAGAAAAACTTCCTCAACTTGATCAATCTGCAGCGACTAATATTGAATACATATCTCAGCAATTCACACAATATATAGAAAATTGCAACAACATTGATAAAAATCATCCAGCAGAGCCTAGCAAGGATAATAATACCAATCTTGCAGAAACTCTTAAAAGTTCAGTTCGTGATGCCCAAAAAGAGTTTAGTAATGTAAGAAGTATAACTGGCAATAATCCTAATACCCCAAAAAAAAATGGAAGCGGTAAGAAAACTACTTAAATATGAATAAATCACATCACCTTCAACAAATAGTCTCACAGGCAAAGCTTTTACACTCAGAAGTAGATATTGAAGATGCAATTGATAATGTGGCAAGGTCTATTACAACTGAGCTTGAACATAGTAACCCAATATTTATTTGTGTGCTAGTTGGAGCACTAATACTTTCTGGAAAACTAGTAGAGAAATTATCATTTCCACTGCAGCTGGACTATGCACATGCAACTCGTTATGGTGATGATGCAAATGGAGCGAATAATGTTAACTGGCTAGCAAAGCCCTCACTACCACTATCAAACAGAAATATCGTCCTAATTGATGATGTTCTTGATGGTGGGCTTACCCTAGCAGCAATAAAAGAATATTGCGAGCAACAAAACTGCAAAAAAGTTTACACTGCAGTTTTACTAGATAAACCAAGCGGTCGCAAGCCTGGCGGTATAGATAAACCTGACTTTAAAGGTATAACTATTGGAGACCACTGGCTAATAGGAACTGGCCTAGATTATAAGGGATATCTTCGTAATTTAACTGGCATATATGCAATGGACAAGTCTAGCGTTATTGAAGAATACTCTAACTCTTAACCACAGCTTGATCCCCATCCTTTACGAGGTGAATCGTCCTAGTTGGGAATGCCATCTCAGCATTATGCTTGGTTATTATATCAATAATTTTAGTTGCTATATCTTCCTTGGCGGTCAAATAATCAGCTTTACCTATTTCCTTAGTAAAACCGTATACCTCGAAATCTATAGAAGAGGCACTAAAATTTAGAAACCTTGCATAAGATAACATATCACTATCAATATACTTATTTTTATTGATCATCTTATCTACATCCTTAATAATCTTACCCATATTTGCAGCATCGTCATATCTTATGCCAATAGCCATTTTTATTCTTCTATGTGACATCCTGGAGGGGTTATCGACTATTATTTTTGAAAATAATGAGTTTGGTATATATCTGAGAGTTTTATCAAAAGTTCTTATTAGTGTTAAACGCATTCCTATAAACTCGACAGTACCTTCGATATCTTTCTCAGGTGAGCTTATCCAATCACCAATATCAAATGGCCTATCAAGATATATAAACAAACCACCAAAAATATTAGACAATAAGTCCTGACATGCTAGAGCTACAGCAATACCACCTAACCCACCAAATGCTAGTAAGGCTGATATTGGCACACCAAAGACTGGCTTTATAACATTTAGCACTACCAAAACTGAAATTGTGATTGTACTTACCTGGCCAATAGCTCTTACTGTTGTCTTATCTAATTTACGCTTAGATTTTGGTAGTTTAAATAGAGATTTTTCAACTTCGTTTATAAACTTAATACTAAACCATAAGACCACAGCGTGATTAAACAAAATTTCAATAATGTCAAATAAATTAGCGTACAACTCAGCAACAGAAAAATGATAAATTATTATGTTTAAGCTATGAAAGACACCATAAAATAAAATTATTATTTTCAAGGGGCCATTTAATGACTTTATAATACAATCGTCCCAAATAGACTTGGTGAACTTAGTCGCGTTGACAAATCGTGCGTAGTATTTATTTTCTAGGAAGAGAAGAAGGGAAGTTACAGAAAGAGTAGATATAACTCCGATCAGCCAGCTAAAATCTGTAATAAGAGTGGTAAAGTCCATGTTAATACCTATAAATACTTATTAAAATTCAATTTTAATGCCTTAACTACTATATTGCAAGGTAGTTTTGCTTATAATCTTGACTTTTTTCTGATGTTGCCTCAACCTATAAACTAAACAGGAGCAACCATGTCTAAAGTAAACTTTTATAATAACCTAGCAGCAGAAACTCAGAACTTAAAATCACTATCTCTCTATAAAACTGAGGAAGTGATTACAACAGAGCAAACAGCTAAAATAGCAACCGAGAATAACTCTGAAATATTAAATTTTTGTGCTAATAACTATCTTGGACTCTCCGCGGATCCAACTCTGAAAAAAGCAGCAAAAGATGCTATTGACACTTATGGTTATGGTCTTTCGTCAGTAAGATTCATATGTGGCACCCAAAAACCACACATTGAGTTGGAGAAAAAATTAAGCTCATTTATGGGAACAGATGAGGTTATTTTATATCCTTCCTGTTTTGATGCAAATGGCGGTCTCTTTGAAACTATACTTGGTCCTGAAGACGCGGTGATTAGTGATAGACTTAACCATGCAAGTATTATTGATGGAATAAGACTTTGTAAAGCAAAAAGATATAGATATAAAAATAATAACATGGAAGATCTTGAGCGTAATTTGATACAAGCACGTGCAGCAAAAGCTAGATTTATTCTCATCGTTAGTGATGGTGTATTTTCAATGGATGGGGTAATTGCAAACTTACCTGGTATTGTTGAATTAGCTGATAAATACGATGCACTAACTATGATAGATGATTGTCATGCAACTGGATTTATGGGTCAAACAGGACGCGGGACACACGAGTATCATAATGTAATGGGGAAAATTGATATAATAACTAGCACATTAGGAAAAGCCTTAGGAGGAGCATCTGGTGGTTTCACTGCTGGTAGGTCAGAGCTAATTACATGGTTAAGGCAGAAATCAAGGCCGTACTTGTTTTCAAATACAATAGCTCCTGTTATTGCTGCAACAACATTAAAAGCTTTAGACCTAATTCAAGCTAAAGCTGAACTACTAGCAAAACTAAGAGAAAATACTGCTTACTTTAGAAGTAAAATGCTTGAAAATAACTTTGATATTATTCCCGGAGAACACCCTATTGTACCAGTAATGTTCTATGATGCTAAAGTTGCACATGATATGAGCTGTGAGCTCATGCGACGCGGTATATATGCAGTATCCTTTTGTTACCCAGTAGTTCCAATGGAAACAGCAAGAATAAGATTACAAATATCTGCATCTCATTCTAAACAGCAATTAGATAAAGCAATTGAGGCATTTTGCTTAGCAAGAGTTAAACTAGGAATTTCTCCAACAAAAACCTAGGAAAGTAGATATGCAAAAAACAATGCAAGCATTAGTAAAAGCAAAAGCCCAGCCTGGATTGTGGCTTGAAGAAGTAAATATTCCTAAAATAAGTGATAATGAAGTTCTTGTAAAGATAAAGAAGACCGCTATTTGTGGGACAGACTTACACATATACAAGTGGGATGAATGGTCTCAGAAAACAATACCTGTACCAATGGTTGTTGGACATGAATTTGTTGGAGAAGTTGCTGCAATAGGTAAAAATGTTACAAATTGTAAAATTGGTGACAGAGTTTCGGGTGAAGGGCACGTTGTTTGTAATGAATGTCGAAACTGTAGAGCTGGGAAAAAACATCTTTGCCCATATACTAAAGGTATTGGAGTTAATATCCCAGGGGCATTTGCAGAGTATTTAGCTATACCTGCGAGTAATATCTTCCACGTTCCCAAATTTGTAAATGATAATATTGCTTCCATGTTTGATCCATATGGTAACGCTGTTCATACTGCTTTAGCTTTCAATTGCACTGGTGAAGATGTATTAGTAACTGGTGCTGGACCTATTGGTATAATGTGCGCACTGATAGTAAAGCATATTGGTGCCAGACATGTGGTAATTACAGATATAAATGAACATAGGCTAGCTTTAGCAAATAATTATCCAAGCATAATCAAAGTAAATGTAGCAAATGAGTCTCTTGCAGATGTGCAGGCAAAACTTAATATGAAAGAGGGTTTTGACATTGGACTTGAAGTAGCAGGTAGTCAAAACTCTTTAAACGATATAGTAGATAACATACTAAATGGTGGTAAGATTGCCCTACTCGGCTTATATAACTCAGATATAAAGGTAGATATGAATAAGATTATATTCAAAGGCCTTGATCTTAGAGGTATATATGGCCGAGAAATGTATGAAACATGGTATAAAGCTGTGGCTCTACTTGAAACAGGCTTGAATCTTGACCACATCATAACTGATACTTTTAATTACAATGATTATGACAGCGCTTTTGAGAAAATGCTAAGTGGAAATTCTGGTAAAATTGTCTTAGACTGGTATTGATAAGTAAAGCTAAACTTGGCGCTTATGCTGTATCCATGAGTCTATTTCGTTATTAGTGCAAGCCTTATGTAAAAAGTAACTTCTCATATCTTTGCGCTGTAGCAGATTAGAATAACGAGATTTATCTTTTTTTAGAAGCTCTAATGAAGCTATTATGTCATTTGAATCAGTAACTATTTCTGAGTTTATAACATTGTCTATTTTTGTAAAGTAGGCAAGTCCATCATTACTATTTGTTAAGACTCTATTACTACTAAACATTCTGAAAAACCAACCGAGAAAAAAACTTGAAATATCACGTAAAACTAAAAGAACTGCTCTAAGTGTATTCTTATCAACTAACCAACTTTTAAGACTCATTTCATTATCAAAACTGTTGTTTTTTAGAATATTATAGTCTCTGAATATTTTCTTTCTGAAAGTATTATTTTTCTTATCCAATACAAATATTGCATCTATTGAGCCACACAAAAACCAGGTTATCATTAAACAAAAGATTATATTAAGAGAATTGTTAAGGATTGGATAGGCTAATAAACTAAATAATGAATTGAAGCTGTAAAATGGAATTGTGAGACTTATTATCATTGATAGTAATGCAGTTATTGTCATAACCTTATTTAGCAATAAGGTAAATGAAAATATAAAAACAAATCTTGACACTAATGATTTATTATAATGTTTGACTTTTGCATCTAGATATCCATCGCGCTTGTGCTTATACTTTAATTTAATAAATTCTGAAATAGCATCTGCTTGTAAGATGTGAGATTTTCTTAAGACTATATTCTCAAGTTCAGGAAAAATTTTACTATGATACTCCTGAATTAAGAAATTTAGGTAAGTATTTAACTTTGGTAAATCTGTAAAGGTATTCTTATTGTATTCCACAAAAAAGCTCTTAAAGAGCCTATCTAAAACAGACTGAGTTAAACCATTATCAAAATTACTTAGAAGTCCCAATTGAAGTCTAGTTTGATCTGAGTCAGCCAATTTTAAGCAGCCAACAATTAAACTTTCTAACTCATCTGAGTCATAACTTTTGCTATTTAAATATTGTTCTAAAGCATGGTGACAATCTAACATTTTCGTCATATCACCTTCTGTATTAAGTGAGGTGTTTACATATTCCCAGATCTTAAATTGTATAGAAAGTAGTGGTGATTTTACACTCTCACACTCTGTGCTTAATTTTGATAATAAATAGCAAGAATTAGAGCTGGAATTATTTTTTAAATTTTCAGTAGTGAACCATTCTGCGGAAAAATCTTTTTTTTCTATAGGCATGCCTGGATATAGTTCATGATATGCTATACTTTTTTGTGGCTGCCACTCAAAGGAGGGATCATGCACTATTTTAACCTCTTCTTCTACCACTTTTGGCATATATATCCTGACTTCATTAGCCTTAACAACATAATGCAAGTTGATTGATCGACTTCCCTTAGTATAAGTAAAAATATCACCATCTATATCTTTAATATGATCATTTAATTTATTTTTAAAATCATTCTTAAAATCAGAAATATAGGCCTCATACTCGGATACATTCGTAAAATAGCTACTACCTCTTACACCTGGCAAAGGTAATAAAGAAAATAAGACATGATGATTACTAATAAACTCGTCTATCGTAACACTATTATTAAGATTAAAAACCGTTTTCTGAAATAACTCAACATAGTCATTAGAAATATCATCCCTACTCTGCATGTCTAATAGTCTACCTCTAGTGTAATTTACATAGACAAGATATCCGTTAGCATTCAGGTAGTAGAAATTGTATCTTGGCGTAGTTTCGGCAAAAAAACTTTTTTCCTCGTGTAGGAAATTCATAGTAGCACTTGCCAAGGTAAGAATAGCCTGAAATTGCATAGTATTAATTATTCTAGTGTGGTGATTACTTGCCGCTACCTGCTCCATAAATAATATTTTGTAATTAAATATGTTCTGACCATTTAAATTAATAAATGAAGGCTCGCACCTACTAAAATCGGTGTCGATACTTTCAGTTGAAAGTAAAAAAGCGGCATTGTGATGGCTCTGCCAACTTATATCAGGGAGAAAGCTGGATCTGTGTTTAAAATCATAACCGTGTGACTGCATTATCTATCTCGCTTACCATTTTAGTAAACCCTCCATTCAATTTTAAATAATAACTACTAAAACTTTACGGAACTTTAAATTAATAAAACTTACATAACCTATAAATATAAGACTATTTATACACGCTATAGCGATTCTGAATAATTACAATTATTCTTTTTCCTCGCCAATAGAGAATCAAATATATTCCGATTATAAACTTCATTCTCCAAAAAAACTATATCTCCTACAGCTACCATATCAAAAAGATTAATTAGGTCTGCATTCTTCACCCTTACGCAACCATGAGATCCAGGATTACTAAAATCAGTACTATCTGGACAACCGTGAATGTATATATATCTAGAATAGGTGTCAACATCACCACCTAGATTAAAATCTGGCTCTAACCCTGATAACCTTATAATTCTTGTTAAAATCCAATCTCTATTTGGAAAACTTTTTAGTAGATCATTATTAAATATTTCACCTGTCTTCCTTCGTGCGACAAACACTGTGTTAATTGGCTCATTGTGACCATATAACTCAGAAATAAAATGAAGTCCTAAAGGGGTTTTATAACTTCCAGATTGTTGCCCAGTACCATTATATGCAGTGGATATTTGCGTAGAATAATTAATATTACCAACGCTATCTAGTATATATAATTTTTGCTCATTAATGCTGATGTATAACATACTAAATCTTATTGACTATATTTTCGTTAACTTTTATTTTGGCCTGAGATTTTAAATATGATTCGAATGCTGAAAGCTCCCATGTTTTTCTATATCCTAAATACTTTTCATGAATTGTACTTGGATATGCAATTAAAGGCTGAGCAATATGTATCTTATCTAATTTTATAACCACATAATTACTATTTTCAAGCTGAGATACAATGCACGAAACACCAACATTAGTTGGGATTGGCATTAAAAACACTTTCTCTCTTATCTCCATGCCAGTTCTATTCATAATTCCTTCACGCTTCATATTTTTAATAGTTCTCCAAGACAAGTCATTGTTCTTAAAGATGCTAGATACGTCTTTACCAAGCTTTAACCTAGATTCAATTAATGTAGCAACTTCCTTAGCAGCATCTGCTTGAGCTTTTTTGTTCAATATTTCTTTAATTGTTACTGCGGAGTCATCTAGAGATTCTTGCTTTTCAGGTTTCTTATCCAACAAATGCAAAACAACTACCTGATTATCATTTATTTTCACTAAACTTGAATTAAGCTCATTCAAGTAGACATCTTCACTAAAGCTAGCTGCTATAAAGTTTGGATTTTTTGTGATAACACCTGAATTTGAGTTAGTACTTCTAGTAAAAAACTTAGTAGTTTTAATCTTCATATTTAGCTCTTTGGCAATTTCAGCGATGCCATCAGTTGTATATGCTAAATCGGATAATTTTTCGCTTAGTGATGCATATTCTTTCTCGGCTTTCTCATTCCTCCATGCAGCTGTTACAGCAGTGCGCACATCAGATAGCTTAACATCATGATATTTTACAGCGGTGATAGTAATGATCGAAAAACCATTGTCTATTTTTACGTAATCAGAAAAACCAGATTTAAATTTATGTAAATCCTGCTTGAAGGAATCAGGCAACTTAGAACTATCTTCCCATGAACTTTCTGTTGTAACTTTTACCTTTAGATTCTTATTGTTTTTGAGAAAACTTGCCATTGTGACATCTTTCTTAAATAGTGGTAGAATTTTGCTAGATATCAAATCTTTATCACTATTAGAAATCTCATGTTTATCTTGGATAACAATGTCATAAATTGAAAACTTAAACTTAGGTGGATCTTGGAATGACTGTTTGTTATTATCAAGATACGTGAGCAGTTCATTTTCTTTAGGTTTTAAATTATCGTGAAGAGATTTCTTATCAAGTAAGACATAGCTAACTCTAGCCTGTTCCTCTCTCACAAAGTCTTTTTTATGCTCGCTGTAGTATTTTTCAATTGCGATCTTACTGACTTTGGGAGCTTTTAATTTAGCAGCATCAATCTCAGCATATTGTATATCTCTAGCTTGATTTAAAAGATATGTCAAAGAAGTTAATTCATTTGGTAATATGAAGCTTGAATCTGTAAGACCAACTTTTAGTTGCATCATTAGCAAGTCGCTATCAAGCTGATCCAAATATCTTTTTTCAGATCCAAAGTTTTGTGAAACTTTTTCCATGTAAAGCTCTGGTGAAAATTTACCATCTACCTGAAAATTTGGCTGTGCCATGACATAAGCATCTCTGAAAAAGTTTGGCACTAACATATTATTTTCGTTTATATACTGGGTTTTCAGCTCTATGTTAATCAGTGATTCAAGAATGTTTGACTTCATACTAGATAGATCACTGGCAGTTAATATTGCGCCAGGATTATAAGCCTTGATAAAATACTTGTTCCGCTCGAATAAGGAACTTAGGGAAGAGGCAGGGACATCCTTACCGTTAATAGACGCAGCAGCGGCGTTAGAACTGCTGAATTTTGAATAGTATTGTAATCCGCCAAGGCAGACTATTAAGGCTAGTAGTAAAACTACTATAGTCCCGGCAATACCCGAGACTTTTTTCTTTATATTTAGTAGCATATCTTAGCTCTGCTAACATATATGGCGGAGTGGACGGGATTCGAACCCGCGACCCCCGGCGTGACAGGCCGGTATTCTAACCAACTGAACTACCACTCCTCTGGTGGGTACTGAGGGATTCGAACCCCCGACATTCGCCTTGTAAGGGCGACGCTCTACCAACTGAGCTAAGTACCCGGACCTAATGGCAAAACCACTAGGAACAAATAAAATTATTAACTTTCGTTAACTTTTTCACTAAAGTCACGTCCAGGTTTAAACTTAGCACCCCAACGACCTTTAATTTGCATTTTTTCACCAGTGGAAGGATTTCTACCTTCTCGCGCTTCGCGCCAAGAGCGGTACCATGTTCCAAAACCAACTAGTGTTACTTTATCACCACTAGCTACAGCATTTTTAACCACTTCGACGAGTGCGCTTAAAAATTTAGATACTGATGATTTAGGTAGACCCGACATTTCGCTTATTGCTGTTACAAGTTCATCTCTGTTCATAAATATGACCTCAATAATTAATGAAGAGCGCTATGTAGCGCCCCAACCGTAGTCTTTTTATACCAGCTACAGTGTTTATATGTCAAGTGCTATAAAGTTATTTAGTACTTTTTTTTAGTATTAATTTGAATATGGTGTAATATATCCTAAACTAAGCTTAATTTCCAAGATTTGTATATTAGGGCTATGTACTAATAATATATAGTGAATTTATGATAATAACGTAAAATAAAACAAATAATATCATGAACTGAGTAGTCCACCACAAAATAAGATTAAAATGAGTTACTCTTAGTTTTGTAAAAGTGTTTTATGCTATCTTTGTATCTTGTTAGGTTTTACAAGAAAAAGACTAAATATTAAATTCCATAGATTTTCTATTCATGACACAGTTATATTTATTAGCTTAGTAAATTAGACTATGTCTTGATAAAAAAAGTTAAGATAGTGCGTAAGATGTAGATGTGTATTATATAAATTATGAGAAATAATACGATAAAAATAGTAATAGCTACATAAAAAATATAATTTATTGCGAATTTGTTCCGCCAACAATAATCTTATCGATCAGCAAGCTTGGTTGTCCCACACCAACAACAACACTTTGACCATCTTTGCCACAAACACCTGTTCCCTTATCAAGCTCAAAGTTATTTCCTACCATACTTACTTGATTTAAAATGCTAGGACCATCTCCAATTAATGTAGCGCCCTTAATAGGAGTGGATATTTTTCCATTTTCAATCTTGTAAGCTTCATTAGCACTAAAAACAAATTTACCTGAGGTAATATCAACTTGTCCTCCTGAAAAGCTAACAGCATAAATACCATTCTTCACATTATCGATTATTTCAGCATGCTCATGAGGACCGGCCTTTAGGAAAGTATTAGTCATTCTTGGTAAAGGAGCATATTCATAGGACTCTCTTCTTCCATTTCCAGTACTACTAAGCCCCATAGACATTGCACTCATTCTATCATGAATGTAACCAACTAATACGCCATTTTCTATTAAAGTAGTTTTTTGTCCGGGCGTTCCTTCATCATCAATTGTGACAGAGCCTCGTTTCCTAGCAATTGTTCCATCATCTATAACTGTACAATGCTCTGATGCAACTTTTTGCCCTATTCTGTTAGAAAAAGCTGAGGTCTGTTTTCGATTAAAGTCACCTTCTAAGCCATGTCCAACAGCTTCGTGCAGTAAAATACCAGGTAAGCCAGGACCTAAAACAACAGGCATCTCTCCTGCAGGGGCAGCTTCTGCCTTAAGTTGGTGCTCAGCTAGCTTTATTGCCTCAGTAACAAGGTGATCTTTAATCTCGACATTACATAAATCTGAAAAACAGACTCTTCCTCCAACACTACTACTTCCCTCGCAGTTAGCAATGCCATCAAAACATACAACTGATAAACTTATTTTAAATAATGGTCTTATATCTGCAACGATGCTTCCATCAAAGCGTGTAATCAAAACTTGCTCGTAACGAGAGCTTATGCTTACAGTAACCTTCTCAACCATTTTGCTTGATTGCCTGGCAAGTCTGTCTAATGACCTAAGAAAGTCTACTTTTTCAGCATCACTAGTTTCTGCAAATGGGTGTAGCGAACCATAGTGTCTGGAAGTATAACTCTTGTGTGAAGATAATTTTTTAGTAGAATCTGAAGGTACATTAAATCCTGAAGCTAACATTGCTGTTCTATGAAGAGATTCCGGAGAAAAATCTTCCGTGTAGGCATAACTAGTAGTTTCACCGGTAACGCAACGGAAACCTGCTCCTTTATCATAGCTATAGGCTAAATCTTTTATAATTCCATCTTCTAATGACCAATATTCGTCTTCGAAAGACTGCATGAATATATCAGCATCATTGGGCTTTCTTCTGTTGAGCTTTGCAATTAAATCGTCTAAGGATTTATCCTCAATTTTTAAATTGAGCTTAACTTGATTTAAAATGTTTTCGTTTGCAATCATAGGTCATATGTTAAGGTAAAATAACATCTTTTGGCAAATTATTTCTATCAAGAGATTTAATATCTGGATCTTTTATGTGACCTGAAACATGATATGCCTGTAATGCCATTTCACTAGCTGGCTCTTCAAGAAACTTACTCGCAAGCCAGGCAATAGCACCTGAAGCTATTCCACCAGTAACTGTAGCAATTGTTGGTATAGACGAAGTTAAATTTGGTAGTATAGTCAAGTATAAATCACACAAACTATGTTTTATATCAACATAGCCTTTTGTTAATACGGTTCCTAAGGAACCTTGTAACAAAATTTTATCGGTTTCAACAACCCCTTTATCTAAAGTTACACTACCGAGTAACTCACTATATGGATAGTAAGATCCCTCCATTTCTGTTGGTTCAATTGCAATCTTATTCATAATACTTTGTAGGCTGAGACTATTTAGAATTATGCCCAGCCCCATACCCGCGCTTACATCCTCTCCTAGATTTGAAACTTTACCATCTCGAAGATTGAATATCACAATGCCCTTCATATCTTTTATGCTCGTATCTACAGGAAGTTTTTTCCATGATAGCTTGAACTTAATCTCACCATTTCCACCAGACAAGTAATTAATATCAGGGACTAAACCAAGTATTTTGCCTATATCTTTTGCATCGATAACACCTTCAAGGTATGTTTTTGGATCAGGATTATCATTCCAATATCCTGTTACTGAAACATTACTATCAGACAAATTCATTTTAAAAGCATCAACTGAATATCCACGATCAGTTTTACGCAAAACCAAATTAAAGTCATTTAAGGCTAGATCCTCGTAATTAATATTTTCTATATATAACTCAACATCCATATTATTTAAAACGGACTGATCAAAAGACTTTCCAGTTTCAGATTTAGGGAGTCTCAGATTTAATTTCTTTAAGTTAGCTGAAATCTTTACATTAGGAATAATATCAATAGATCCGACAGCATCATCTGAATTTATTTTAATACTGATCTTATCTTTTAAATCCAGAATATCTAACTTTGAATTTGCAAAGTTAATATCGTTAATTATAAAATTTTTAGCTTTTATACTTATGTTAGGTAATGGGTTTTTGTTTTGGCTATTCGAGAAAGTGCGCCAATCAGAATAACTTATTTCAGGAGAAAAAATCCTTAAATACGAGCTTTCACCTACTGCAGTAAAATCCTTCTCTACCCTAACTGAATCATTCAAGCTTACATGGAAATTTGATAAATTATTGTCTGTTAGTTTTGCAAAAACCTTAACAACATTTTTATCATCCTTAGAAATTAAAAATGGTTTTGGGTATGTACTTATTATACCTCCAGAGTTAGAAATAGCGTTTATTTCAACATTATCATTTTTGTCAACTGTAACATTTAAATCAGTTTTGGTAATACCCGAAATTTTTTCCGCTACATCTTCAGGAATAAACTTAGATAAGTTTTTTTTGAGATCTAATAAACCATTTAAACTAAGATTAAACTTATCATTTTTCTTTTGAAGATTAGCATTAATATTGTTGTTATCAAGAATAGCACTTAAGTTTTGGCTAAAAATATTTTTATCATCAAAAATTATCTCTCCAAAAACCTTTTTAAAATCAAGGCCATATTTCTTATAAAGTAAAGAGTT
Organism: Pseudomonadota bacterium; assembly: GCA_036340215.1. GTDB lineage: Bacteria > Pseudomonadota > Gammaproteobacteria > Comchoanobacterales > Comchoanobacteraceae > JABJPE01. The sequence goes on from JAYYZF010000051.1 coordinate 21,712, forward strand.
ATCTCTGAAACTAAGCCTTCCATGCATATTTTTTAATTTTATGTCAGACTCAATTAGTCCGAAATCTAACTTTAGTGATAAAGAGCCTTTGCCGTAAGTTTCAAAATTATCGACATAATATCTCAACTTCTCATATAACGGGCTTTGGCGCAGATATCTATGCAGATTCTTTTGCTGAATAGAGGAACTTACATTAGCAGTTATTTTAGGATTAGTAAAACTCTTTATATTTACATTAATCTTATCAATTTTTTGATTTGTTGTGACTGCTGAATCGGTAACTATATTAACTTCATCATTTTTTACAGAGAATCTGCCGTTAGCAGCTTTTATAGTAGGCCATTCATTATCATAAGAGAATATAGCATTACTAAATCGAGAAGCAAAATTATATGATAAATCAACACTATCTCTGCCACTGTTTGTAAGAATAAATTTTATATCTCTCATGTCTCCAGAAACGAGTAATTGTTTTAAGTAATCATTCAGTCCTTTAGGGATATTCTTTAGCGGAAACAGTTTTCTAATTGTTTCAATCTTAACCATACTGCTATTTATATTGAGGTAAAACGCAGGAAATGAACTTGGGCTTAGCTCTATTAAGGCGTTACCGAAAAAATTTACTGAGCCTATATCAAAGTTTATATCCTGAGAACTAAGTGACCATACATTATTCATACGATTCACTTCAATATTCATAACTTGTGGCTGTATAAAAATCCTTTTTTTGATAATCCTTTTGTCAAAGATGCTTAGTGATTTTTTTCCTGAATTTTGATTTGAAAATAATTCAATGTTTCCACTATTGTTAACAAAATTAACATTCATGTTTACATTCTTAACTTCTGGTAACATCGAATATGACTTTGTTTCAAAATTATCTAATTTAAATCTTAACTCGCTTATCTTTTGTGGCTTATTGATATTAGACTTTAGGTGAAAATTCATAACATTACCACTTAAAACTGGTTGATTAAACATTTTGTAAAATTTGTTTTTCTCAGAGAGAAGGAAAGGAGTTATGAGATCAAAATAGGACAAGTCAAATTTATTTAAATCAATTATCTCGTGCGAATTTTTTCTTACGTATGACATAGATAACCCTGAGGTCAAGCTATTGTTTATTCTTATCTTATCTACTTTAGATTCCAAAGAGAAATTATCGCTGTCCTTAAAGTTAAAGGTCGTTATACCGCGTAAATTTGTTACCTTTACCTCTCTATTAACTTTTTTCTTAAAATTAGCATTTAAGTTATGACTAGACTTAACTTGAAACCCATCGTTTTTATCATAAGTGACTTTAGAGATAACTTTTCCTGATAATGAAGTTAATTCATGCGGTAAATTGAGTTTCTTACTTAAATATATTGGAAGTTCACCATCAAAAATTACATCCCCGATAACTTTAACTAAGTCGCCGTCTTCATCAACACTCTCAAGAGTAGCATCTACTTTAGTGAAATTAGTTGTTGGTAGTATTAATCTAAATTGCCAATGTTTGTAATCGTCATTGTCTGAAAAAGAAAGGCTACGAAATTCAAACTCAGACGTCTCAACGTATAATCTCAGTTTATTAATGAAAATCCTCTGGGGTATAACACTTCTAAAATGCGAAAACTCATTAAATTTTTCGCCAAAGCGAGAAACCAGGTTATTCAAGGCATTTCCAGACTCGACAGTAGTATTTTTAGATTCCTTTATACTAAGTGTTATATAATCAAGATATAAGTAATCAACTACTATAGCTTGTTCTAATATTGATTCGAATAGATCAATACTCAGCGATAAACTTGAGATATCCTTAACATTTGGCATTGAGCTAATGTCCGTAGCATCTATCTTTGGCAGAATTATAATAGGCGATAAATTCAACCAACCTAGTTGAACTTTGGAGACATGTAAATCCTTTGGAGCTATATTCTCAGCTATAGGAAGTAACAAATAGTCGGAATAGTAGTTTAATACTGGCGTAACAACTTTGAAAAAGACTAATAGATATAGCAGTGTTGCAGCAGTTAGTGCAAACCACCACATTTTTCTTAAAGCTTTATTAATCCATGGAACAACATAATCCATAATACAAAATTTCCACAACTACTGTTATACATGAACATATTAGAGGTTAAACAAACTAATGTCATCAAACAACTTAAAAAAATGTTAATTTAATGTTGCCTGAAAATAACAGTTAAAGTAACAAGTATCAAAAAACTAGATACAACGCCAGTGAACAGCACATATAAAAAATCCCCTGTAATAGGAGAATCATATGCAAAAAGGGCAAATAATTTTGAAATTAGAACTAAAAGAAATAGTGTGGCATAAATCATGAAATTACTGTAATTTCTCAATCTTGCGTTATAAATCTTTAGAACATAAAAAATAGAAATGTACAAAAAACTTAAAGACCCAAAAAACACGGGATAACAAAAATTTGCAAATAAGCCAAAAATAAATGCATCCGTCATACCAAAATACTCTTCATGACTATTTAAGCTGAAATGAATTATGAGTACTAGGAATAAATCTGGTCTAAAATAGTTAAAAGGCATAGGAAAGCTTATTGCCGCAACAACTAAAGATATAAATAAAGCTAGTGCTTTCTGAGGCAATGTTATTTTTTCTTCGCGTAGAGAGTTTCTAATATTTATCATGAAATTCTCTCGCTTCACTTAATACTTTATTTTGTGGCAACCAAACCAATAAAAGTTGCCTAGATTGGTCTAGATGGGCAAGTGGGTCTATTTTTACTTTTACAAAGTCAAACTTATCATTATACGAAATAGATTTTATGACACCTACTGGATAACCTTGCATGTATCTTAAAGCTAATCCAGATGTATACAGTTTCTGACCAACCTTAAATTTTGTTGTCGCCGTAGCATCTAGCATCTCTAATTCATTTCTATCACCAAAACCAGTTACAATTGCTCTTGCGCCTTTTGAATTTTGCACAGGAACATAACTGTCTTTGTCGGTAATTAGTAAGACACTACTAGTGAATTTATGTGCTTTAATCACATGACCAAATACACCATAAGCATCAACAACAGCTTGGCCATCATAAACATCATCACTGCTACCTTTGTTTATAATAACAATCTTTCTTGCAATATTGTTAGAGATTGCTAATATTTCTGCGTGTGTAAATTCAGCCTTAACCTTACCTGAAGAGCTTAGTAACTCACGAAGAACTTCATTTTCTCTCTTCGCATTTTCATAAATTTTTTGGTCAGCTTTTAAATCTATAATCTGAGCTTTGAGCCCTTCATTCTGTTCAATTAAGTCCTGATTTGACTGGAAAACAAGGCCCATGTTATGAATCATCTTAGAAGGAAAATTTATGATATGATAAACAGGATAAGTGATATATTCATGAATTAAATCACTATAACCAAACTTAAGATCAATAACACTTAAAACGACACAAATAAAAGCAAACTTGAGCCACTTATCCCTAAGGCTATTAGCTTTACTATGAAATAATAATTTTATAGTTCACTACTCCTCAGACAAAAAGTCAGCGCCATATTTATCAAGCAATGTTAAAGCCTGTCCACCGCCTCTTGCGACACATGTTAATGGATCATCAGCAACTATCACCGGTAAGCCTGTTTCCTCCATAAGCAGCCTATCTAAACCCTTTAATAATGCACCACCACCAGTAAGAACCATGCCCCTTGCTGCAATATCAGAGGCTAGCTCAGGTGGTGCTTGTTCAAGGGCACACCTAACTGCATCTACTATACCAGTAAGAGGCTCTTGTAGGGCTTCTAGGACCTCATTACTGGTAATAGTGAATGTTCTTGGAACACCTTCAGAAACATTTCTACCACTAACATCAAGCTTAAATACTTCATTTTGTGGATATGCAGTTGCTACCTCTTTCTTTATTCTCTCAGCTGTTGGTTCACCAATCAAGCTGCCGAAGTTTCTTCTTGTATAATTAATAATACTTTCATCGAATCTATCTCCACCAATTCTAACTGACTCAGAGTAAACAATGCCATTAAGAGATATTATTGCGACCTCAGTAGTACCACCGCCTATATCAACAACCATAGAACCTCCAGCAGTGTCAACTGGCAGTCCTGAACCAATAGCAGCAGCCATTGGTTCTTCTATCAGGTATACCTGGCGAGCACCAGCTCCTGCAGCTGACTCTCTGATTGCTCTTCTCTCTACTTGTGTAGATCCACAAGGAACGCAGATAAGAACTCTGGGACTAGGACGTAGAAATTTACTCTTATGGACTTTACGAATGAAGTGTTGCAGCATAATTTCAGTTTTGTGAAAGTCGGCAATAACACCATTCGACAATGGTTTAAATGCATTTATATCACCAGGAGTTCTTCCTAACATCTGGTAGGCATCAGATCCAACGGCTGCGATTACCGTATCCTTTGAATTACGCTGTGCCCGAACAGCGACCACAGATGGTTCGTTAAGTACTATACCCTCATCTTGTGTGTAAATTAGCGTGTTAGCCGTGCCTAGATCAATAGACATGTCTCTGGAGAAAGAGCCTCGGAGTGATTTGAATACCATAAAACAACCTCAAAATATTCTTGTTAAAATTTTTATCCTTAACCTATATGATAATAATCAATTAAATCCATATCTGCTATATAACATACAAAGTAACAGTTGACAATTATACTAAGAGCAACATTATAATACCGTTTGTACTTAAATTGGAAGATAAAATGCAAGATGATGCGTATTCTGAGGATAAAGCCCCTATATCTGACTCTGAGATGCGTAAGATAGCCCAGTTATCAATGTTAAATCTAGGGCAAGAAGAGCTTAATAACCTCAAAGGTGATTTTGTCAAAACTCTTGAGTTGTTTAAAGAGCTAGAGTCTAAGGATGTAAAGGCTGTTGAGGTGCGATATGAGGCTAGCAAGCTTGCAATGCATCCACGAGCTGATGCTGTCCATGATTTAAGCAAGATTGATGACCACTCAATAAACGAACGCATCGGTAAGTCTTCACCTTATTTCAATTCTGATACCTGTTACTTTGACGTTCCATTAGTTATTGATACGGAGAACAAGTAATGCTACATCGAAAATCAATCAGAGAGCTTCATAATGGCCTAGTTAATAGAGAGTTCACAAGTGTCGAATTAACTCAGCATTTTCTGGACAGAATCAGCAAATATGACATTAAGCTAAATTCTTTTATCACCGTAACAGAAGATATTGCACTCGAGCAAGCTCGTGCAGTAGATGTTAAGATACAAAAGAGTGAGGAAATAGGACTGCTTGCAGGAATTCCTATAGCACAAAAGGATATTTTCTGTACTAAAGGTATAAAAACTACCTGCTGTTCGAAAATGTTAGAAAATTTCACCCCACCCTACGATGCATCTATTATCAAAAAACACCATGAGCAGAATGCAGTCATGTTAGGTAAGACAAACATGGATGAGTTTGCTATGGGAGGCTCTAATGAAAATAGTTACTTTGGAGCTTGCCATAACCCTTGGAATGAAGAATTCGTACCTGGCGGCTCCTCTGGTGGATCTGCAGCTGCAGTTGCTGCCCGCTTATGTGTCGGAGCAACTGGAACCGACACAGGTGGCTCAATCAGACAGCCTGCCGCTTTTTGTGGTATTAGCGGACTTAAACCCACTTATGGAAGAATTTCAAGATTTGGCATGGTTGCTTTTGCTTCTAGTCTAGACCAAGCAGGACCTATGGCAGCATCTGCAGAAGACCTTGCAGTAATGCTTCAGGCGACTGCAGGTAAAGACGAGAAAGACATGACAACTGCCAATCTGGAAGTACCGGATTACATAGGTAAGCTGGAAAATTCTCTACAAGGACTTAAAATTGGGTTACCGCGAGAATTTTTCACTGAAAATCTTGACAGTGGAATACGAAAATCTATAGACAAAGCCATTGATTTTTACAGGCAACAGGGCGCAGAGATTAAAGAAATTTCGCTACCTAATTCACGATATGCAGTTCCTACTTACTACATTGTCGCTCCTTGTGAGGCATCTTCAAATCTAGCAAGATTCGATGGTGTCAGATATGGACATAGGACAAAAGACCCTGAGAACCTTGAAGCTTTATACAAGAACTCAAGGGCTGAAGGCTTTGGAAGTGAAGTTAAAAGAAGAATACTAATTGGCACATACGCTCTATCAAGTGGCTACTACGATGCATACTACCAGAAAGCACAAAAAATCAGAAGAATCATAAAGGAAGACTTTATGCACGCTTTTAAAGATGTTGACGTTATAATTGGCCCAACTACCCCAAGTCCAGCATATAAGATTGGTGATATGAGTAAAGACCCAGTAAAAATGTATCTTGGGGACATATATACAATACCTGCAAACCTTTCTGGCTTACCAGGTTTATCAATACCAGTTGGTTTTGTAAAAAAAATGCCTGTTGGCATGCAAATCATTGGAAAACATTTTGCTGAGTCTCTTTTGTTAAATGTTGGACACATCTATCAGAAAAACTCAGATTGGCACAAACTTGTGCCAGATAATTACGCCTGATAACGGAGATTTTTTATGCCATGGCAGCCAGTTATTGGACTTGAAGTTCACGTTCAATTAAAAACCAAGTCGAAAATATTCTCACCAGCAGCTACGTTATTTGGAGCTTCACCGAATAGTCAGACTAATGAAATTGATCTAGGTTTACCTGGAGCCCTTCCTTTTTTGAATCAGGAAGCTGTCAATATGGCTATTAAATTTGGCCTTGGCTCTCATGCAATTATAAACAAACGTTCTATATTCGCGAGGAAACACTATTTTTATCCAGATTTACCTAAAGGATATCAAATAAGTCAGAACAAATTTCCCATTATATCCGGGGGGCACCTTGATATAGCTCTTGAAAACGATAAAACAAAAAGAATAAATCTTACAAGAGCCCACCTTGAGGAAGATGCCGGGAAGTCTATCCACTATGATGGTATTAATAAAAGTGGTATTGATCTGAATAGAGCGGGAATGCCATTACTTGAAATTGTAACAGAACCAGACCTCAGAAGTGCCACAGAGGCAGTCACGTTTCTAAAGACACTACATAATCTAGTATGTTATCTTGATATCTGTGATGGTAATATGCAGGAAGGCTCATTCAGGTGTGATGCGAACATTTCTGTAAGGTTAAGTGAGGAACATGAATTTGGCACAAGGGTAGAGATAAAGAATATAAATTCTTTTAGATTTGTTGAACAAGCTATTAACTACGAAATTGAGAGACAGATAGACTGTATAAAACATGGAGAGGAAATAGTACAGGAAACTAGGCTGTTTGACTCAGCCAAGAAAGTAACAAAAAGCATGAGAAACAAAGAAAATGCTCATGACTATAGATATTTTACTGAACCTGACTTGCCTCCTTTGTTAATAGAACAGGAAAAGATTGACATAATTAGGCACACAATGCCCGAATTACCCTGGGTAAAACGTGATAGGTTTATTTCCCAGTATAATTTAAGTGCTTATGATGCAAATATACTAACTTCTAGCAAAAAGTTGGCTGATTACTACGAATCATGCTGTAAGCTAACTAATGCATCTAGCAAACTGGTTGCTAATTGGGTTACCGTTGAACTACTTGGAATGCTGAATAAATCAAACAAAACATTAGATGAGTGCTTGATAACCCCAGCTAAGATGGCAGATCTAACAACAAAAATTGCAGATAATTCTATTTCTGGCAAAACAGCAAAAACTATTTTTGATGAGATTTGGCAAAAAGATATATCCGTGTCTAGCATTATTGAGAGTAAGGGACTAAGCCAAATAACTGATGAAAAAGAGATTACAGAAGTGGTCAATAAAATAATTACTAAATTTCCTGAACAAGTTACAGACTATAAATCAGGGAAAGATAAGCTTTTCGCATTTTTCATAGGACAAGCAATGCAAGCGACTAAAGGAAGAGCAAATCCAAAATTACTTCAAGAAATTTTAAGAAAAAATCTTGGAAAATAAGATTGTTGTTACGCTATAAGTCCTAGAGTATGAACTAGCTATGAATAAAAATTTTATCACAAAAAAAGTTGTTAAGGGTACGTTTATTTGGCTGTTGGCCACGGCATTTTATCTATATGAAAATTTACTACAGGTATCACAGTCTATAATAGTACCTGAGCTTATGCGTCTATACGACCTTAATGCCCATGAACTTAGCTCAACTCTTGGCTCAGTTTTCTTACTTGCTTACGGCGCATGCCAGTTCCCCGTTGGAATTTTACTTGACAAGTACTCTAGTAAAATATTGCTATCATCCGCTACACTCTTGTGTGCCTTATCCTGCTTTGTTTATTCTCAGACATCCTCTATTAACTTTGCAATTATGAGTAGGCTTTTTATGGGCGTTGGCTCAGCGTTTGCAGCTCTAGGTTGCCTAAAGCTGGTAAGTAACTGGTTTGAACACAGGTTTTTTGCATTCCTAACTGGTGCAACACTCTCTATTGGTCTCCTTGGCTCGATCTTGGGTGAAAGTCATTTGCTATCTTTGATTAACGTCCAAGGTTGGCGTGAGGCTCTCAAATTTATAGCGTTACTAGGATTTTTATTAGCCATAGTTCTTGTGTTCTTTATTGAAGATGGCAACTTACCTCATAGTAAGAATAAAACTACCTCGATACCTTTAATTGAGAGTTTAAAAGAGCTTTTAGCTAAAAGCCAAGTTTGGATAATAGCAATATACGGAATGCTAATGTTTACTCCTTTTTTAGTATTAAGTAACCTTTGGGGGCCAATGTTTATTTCTAAAATTTACAATCTTGAGCCTGCTGTAGCAACACAAGTATTTGAAATGATATTTGCAGGGTTTATTTTTGGTGCTCCTTTTTTTGGCTGGCTCTCAGATTATATATTAAGTCGAAAGAAACCATTAATATTAGCCTCAGTTGCCGCATTAATCATATCAACAATCATATTGTTTATTAAAGCAAACTCATTAACTTACATAAAGTTATTAGTTTTTCTTTTTGGTTTTTTCACTAGTGGATTTCTTCCTGCGTTTAGTATTATAAAAGAAATAAATCCAAAACAATTCTCCTCTACAGCACTTGGTTTTATGAATACTATGAATAGCCTTGGTGGTCCAGTAATATTATCTTTCATGGGATTAGCTCTTGATTATTTATGGGATGGTAAAACTGTAGCTGGAATTAGAGATTATAGTATTGAAAGTTTTAAAATTGTTTTTTCAATATTTCCTCTATTATTCTTAATCTCTTGCGTTCTATTGATGTTTATAAGTGAAACTAATTGCAAATATTTAAATGAATCAACTGGAAAGACAAATGAATAAAGATAATTTTAATAGTAAATTAGCCTGGCTAATGTGCTTTCTAGCTGCATTATTCTACTGCTACGAGTATCTACTACGAGTACTTCCTTCCGTGATTGTCCCAGAATTAATGTTATCCTTAAAGATAGGAGCATCACAGGTTGGACTTATCTCATCATTTTATTTTCTCACATATACACCTCTTCAAATTGTTGTTGGAACAATTATGGATCACTTTGGAGTAAGGTTACCATTGACTATTGCCACCCTTTCGTGTGCAGCTGGGATATTATTATTTTCTCAACCTAACTATAACTCTGCATTGTCTGGAATGCTGTTAATAGGATTTGGATCTGCATTTGCTTTTGTTGGAGTATTGAAAATTGCTGCAGACTGGCTTCCAAATAAATATTTCGCCTTAGTTTCTGGCCTTACAACTACACTTGGTATGCTTGGCGCGATAACTGCAGAAACTTCAATTACAAAAGTTATCTCTGCTAACGGAATCAGCTTGACTATGCATATGCTTGCAGGCTTAGGCTTTTTCCTCACTATCTTTATATTCTTACTGGTCAAAGATAAGCAACTAATTAAAAAAGATAATTATTTAGATGAAATTATAAAGTTAGCTAAAGATCTACTTCTAGTTGCAAAGAATAAACAAATTTGGCTCAACGGTCTAATTGGGATGTTGATATTCACTCCAACTACTACATTTGCAGGATTATGGGGAGTACCATATTTGCAAATGACTAGAAATATAGATGTACACCAAGCTGGTTCAATTATATCTGCAATTTTTATAGGATGGGCAATCGGAGGTCCGATAGTTGGCTTATTAACAAATTATCTACAAAAAAGAAAAATAATTTTAACTTACGGCTCATTATTAGCTGCTTTAGTTCTAATAAAGATAATATATTTTCCTAGCCCATCAATTCCACTGACAACACTGTTTATGTTTTTACTAGGAATATTTAGTAGTAGTGAGATTTTAGTATTTGCAATTGCACATGATATTATTGACAATAAATTAGCTGGCACAGCAGTCTCACTCACTAACATGCTTGTCATGGTTAGTGGAGCTATGCAATATATTATTGGTGTTACTCTAGAAAATGTTGCATCTGCATCGAGTACTATCAGCAACATACCTCAGACTTTTAGTGAAACACAATTTCAGAGTGCCTTCATAATCATGCCTATTGGGCTCATATTGTCGTTTATCTTATCGCTATTACTCAAGGAAAGTTTTGTTGAGAGTAAATAAATATGAGCACAAGTATCTTAGGTTTATATCTGAAAAAATTTAGCAAAATTTAAATATTATAGCTTGTTGAGGAAATTTACTGATTTAGAATATTATATATGAGAGTAAAATATTGTTTTAAAGATAGATTTTTGTATTTTTTTATAATATTATTTTGGCTTAATATATCTAATTTAGGATAGACAATATCGGCATGAAATTATATATGGAAACTCATGGTTGTCAGATGAATGAAAATGATAGCCACCAGATAGTAGAAATTATGACGCAAAAGTGCAAGGCTAGTTTAACTGACGATCCTGCCTTAGCTGATATTTTAGTTCTAAATACCTGCTCTATCAGAGAAAAAGCAGAGGACAAAGTTTATTCTCAAGTTGGTAGATGGAGAAAACTTAAAAACGCAGATCCAAATAAAATAATAGCTATAGGTGGCTGTGTTGCAAGTCAAGAAGGTAAAAACATAATAAAAAGAGCTCCATATGTTGATATTGTATTTGGGCCTCAGACATTACACCGTTTGCCTGAATTGATAGATAAACGCATAAATACAAAAAAACCAGCTATTGATATTACGTTTCCCGAAATAGAAAAATTTGATGCATTACCAGTCGCCACTAAAGTAAGTACGAGTGCATATGTATCTATTATGGAGGGATGTAGTAAATATTGTAGTTACTGTATAGTTCCTTATACAAGAGGAGAAGAAATTAGTAGGCCTTTCGATGATATTATTGCTGAAATTTGTGATAAATCTAGTAAAGGTGCGAGAGAGATAATATTACTAGGACAGAATGTTAATGATTATCAAGGTAATATGCATGATGGTGATATTGCTGATTTAGCACTATTAATCCACTATATAGCTGCACTTGATGATGTGAAACGAATAAGATATACAACCTCACACCCTACTGCCTTTAGCGATAATCTAATTACTGCTTATGCAGAAGAGGAAAAACTAGCTAACCATCTACATCTACCTGTTCAATCAGGTTCTGACCGTATTTTATCGTCTATGAAGAGAGACTATACAGCATTACAATATAAAAGTAGAATAAGAAAGTTACGTGCTGTTAGGCCAAATATTTCTGTCTCATCAGATTTTATAGTTGGTTTTCCTGGGGAAACTGAAGATGATTTTGAAAAAACTCTAAAATTAGTAGATGATATAAAGTTTGATAAATCCTACTCCTTTATCTACAGTAGACGACCAGGCACTCCAGCCGCAAATTTACAAGATAACGTAAGTTTAGATGAGAAAAAAAAGAGATTAGCAAAGTTACAAGCAGCATTAAATATTAGTACCAGAAACATAAGTGAGAGTATGGTTGGCACTGTAGAGAACATTTTAATAACTGGGGCAAGTAAAAAAGATCCCAATGAAGTAACTGGTAGGACTGAAAATAATCGTGTTGTGAACTTGAAGGGGCATAGACGGCTGATAGGTGAAATTATACCTGTCAAAATTGTAGATCTATACTCTAACTCTCTTCGAGGTCAATTAGCTTGAAAACTAAATATCTTAGGAATAATCTAATTTTTTGTACTATACTGATGGTGTATCGATATGCAACATGAGGTGTTAATGGATTCTAAGCAGTCCCTGAAGATAAATCTAGAACCAGATGATAGCCAAAGACTTGCACTACTCTGTGGCCAAATGCATGCAAATATAAAGCTAATTGAAAACTTTTTTAACGTTAACATCTCGTCACGCGGCAATAAATTCAAAATAACCGGAGATTCTGATGCAGTTAAAATGGCTCAAATGTCTCTGAAAAAACTTTACCATGAAACTAAGAGAAATAATTACTTAGAAAGCGACAAGATACATTTAACCCTAGCTACTGTTAGAAAGTCATGGAATGAAAATACAAGTATTGATAAAACTAGCAAAAAGTATTGTGGTTACGTTTCTGCTAAAAGCGTAAATCAGGAAACCTACCTTAATAATATAAATAATAATGACATAACTTTTGCCATTGGTCCCTCTGGCACAGGTAAGACCTTCTTAGCTGCAGCAGTTGCGGTTGATGCGTTATTGATGAATGAGGTTAAGAGAATTATCTTAATTAGACCCGCGGTTGAAGCAGGCGAAAAGTTAGGTTTTCTTCCTGGCGATTTGACTCAAAAAGTAGACCCATATCTCAGGCCATTGCTTGATTCAATTATTAGCCTAATGACAATTGAAAAGGTTGATAAGCTTCTTGAAAAAAATATTATTGAAATTGCTCCCCTTGCATACATGCGTGGTAGAACTCTTAATGAGGCCTTCATTATTCTTGATGAAGCACAAAATACAACAAAAGAGCAAATGAAAATGTTCTTAACCAGAATTGGTTTTGGCTCGAGGGTTGTTATTACTGGAGATGTGAGTCAAATTGACTTACCTAGGAATCAAGAATCTGGTCTTAAAAATGCTATAAATGTTCTTGAAGGCATTGAAAATATTTCCTTTTCATACTTAAAATCTAAGGATGTAATAAGACATCCAATTGTTGAAGCTGTTGTTAATGCATATGACAAATATGAAAAATAATATAAAAGTAAATCTAATTGATAATTCAGCGAGTGTTTTCTTTAAACCCTCCGAAACTCAAGTAAATTTTTGGTTGGTAAACTGTCTTAAAAAAAAATATGAGAAAGTAGATATCAACCTGGTCTTACTAGACGATGATGAAATGCAGAAACTTAATATAAATTTTCGCTCGAGGATGAACGCAACAAATGTTCTTTCATTTCCTGAAGACAATAGTACAAGCTTAGTTGGTGAAATAATGATTTGCCCTAATATTGCTGCCAAGGAAGCAAAGCAATTCGCAAAAAGCAATCACGATTATTTTCTATATCTATTTGTGCACGGAATTCTGCACCTTCAAGGATATGATCACATTGATGATGATGATGCCGAGCTTATGGAAACTGAAGAGAACTTACTTTTTGAAAATATTTTAAAGCTGAGCAACAAAACTAACTAATGAGGAGTAATAAATGTTAAAAGATTTTTATTTGAGGTTTTTTAAGAAGAAAATATCTTTGAATATACTCTCAAATACTTTACATGACTGCCATAAGGAAAAAGTAATAGACTCAGATTCATTAGCGATGATTGAGGGTGTTTTAAACTTTGCCAAAATGAAAGTTAGAGATATAATGATTCCAAGGTCACAGATGACAGTAATTAATAGTGATCAAAGTATTGAAGAAATAGCCAAAATAATAATAGATAGTAAACATTCACGCTTTCCTGTTATTTGTGAGAACAAAGACGATATTATCGGGATTCTACTCGCAAAAGACTTACTAAATCATTTTCATTCATCACAAGATATATTTGATATAAAAGACTTTATTAGAGAGGTGTTTTTTGTCCCGGAAAGCAAAAAATTAGATAACCTACTTCGTGATTTTCAAGTAAAACATTCCCATATGGCCTTAGTACTTGATGAATATGGCAGCATAGCCGGTCTTGTAACTATTGAAGATGTCATAGAGATGATAGTTGGAGATATAGAAGATGAGGGATTTATTGATACTGAATTACAATGTGTAACTAAACTTGATAACGGTAGCTATAGTGTACTTGGGACAACCACAATTGAAGAGTTTAATGAAGAACTGAAAATGAATATAGATAATAGTAACTTTGATACTATAGGAGGATTCATCTCAGCTCAGATAGGCCATATACCAAAACCCGGCAAAGTAGTAAGACTAAAGAGCTGTGAGTTTACAATTGTTAAATCAAATGCCAAACAAATACTCCGCATGGAAATTTTGAAAAAATAATCTAGCGAGCCCAATTCATCAATGCGAATAAAAACATTCATAGTTTCGCTTTAATAATATTTTGTCATTGGTTTTGTTCATTTCCCTGTATATAATTAAATTTTGATTTAACTAAATCTAGCATGTCCAAATTTTTTTTAAAATCTTTTAACTTTATTTTTTACATCGCATTTGTATATTCCTCTGGATTTATAGTTAAGTATGCTTTTGCTCCATATAATATTTGGCCGTTAGCAATAGTTTCTCCAGTAGCTCTATTGTATATTTGGGACAAATATGATCATAGAAAGTTATTATCATCCTTTGTTTATGGCTTAGGATATTTTACTGCTGGATCATGGGTATTTTACAGCTTCTCTGAGCACAGCGATATTAGCTTTACAATTAGCATTATTGTTACACTGATTATAGTCGCAGCATTATCATTAGGATTTATTATTGTACATGTACTGACTAATAAAATTAAATCTCCTGAGAGTTTTAGAATACTATGTTTATTCCCAGCTTCATGGGTTCTAATGGAGTATTTCAGAACTATTTCTGAATTATCATATCCATGGTTGTTTATTTCTTACAGCCAAACTAGTAGTCCAATCATTTATACTTCTGTTTTTATTGGTACATATGGTACAAGCTTTCTTATAATTTTATTTGCTGGCTCCATTTACTTATTTTTAAAAAAAAGAAAACCTAGCATTGCACTCATACTTTTGTTCCTGATAAGTTTTGTTTGTTATAATTATATATTTCATGAAAAAACAAAGCATAGCACTAATATCTCAACGCTTCTTATTCAAAACAATACCTCCGAGCAGGATAAGTGGGACAGGAACAAACTTAAAAATTTGATTACAACTTATGAGAAGATAATATTAGAAAACCTACATCCACACTC
>JAYYZF010000052.1:0-3411 GCA_036340215.1 Pseudomonadota bacterium
GCCACCTGCAACAACAAAGTCTCTAGAATTGCTTAAACTAAAAGCGTTAAGAACTCTATCACAACATGATTCTACCACTGCTACTTGAAATGATGCAGCTATATCAGCTTTAACTTTCTTTGTTTGTGATGAATTAAACCAAGTGTTTGCAACTGCTGTTTTCAATCCACTAAAACTAAAGTCACAGCCTTTCCTTTTCAACATAGGCCGAGGAAAATCGTATTTACTGGGATCTCCAGCTAAGGCTAACCTTTCAATTTCTCTACCACCAGGATATGGTAAGCCCATTATTTTAGCTGATTTATCAAATGCCTCACCAACTGCATCATCAAGCGTTTCGCCAATTATCTCGTATTTACCAAATTCATGAGCCAGAATAATTTGTGTATGACCGCCAGATACTAAAAGAGCCAGAAATGGATAACTTATTTGCTCTGTGTCAAGCAAAGAAACGCTTATGTGTGCCTCTAGATGATGAACTGGTAATGCTGCAATATTCAGCGACATAGCTAGACTTGTTGCAAAGCCTGCTCCCACCATGAGAGCACCAGCTAATCCAGGACCTGCTGTGTAAGCTATTGCCGATAAATCCTTTAAAGAACAATTTGCGTCGTCTAAAGCAGAACGAACTACGCAATTAAGCTTTGCAACGTGATCCCGTGAAGCGAGTTCAGGGACAACACCACCGTATTTTTTATGTAACTTTATTTGTGAATAAACTATGTGTGAGAGTAGACCTCTGTTTTCATCGTATATAGCAACAGCTGTTTCATCACAAGAAGTTTCTATACCTAATATTAGCGACATGTATTTACCAACAAGCTATGAAAGTGTTTAATATAGCAGAAAAAGGAGGTATAATTAAAGTCTTAACTTATTTTCTATCTACTAAGGAAATTAGCAATGTACAACGATTATTTAGATTTTGAAAAGCCGATTGCTGAACTTGAAGCAAAAATCACAGCTCTCCAAGCAACGAATCTCAACGAGGAACTAAACATAACCGAGCAGGTCTCTGAGTTAGTAAACAAAAGTAACAAACTGACCAAAAGTATTTTTGCAAAGCTACAAGACCACCAAATTGTGCAAATAGCTAGACATAATCTTAGGCCCCACAGCTCTGATTATATAACTAATATATTCGAAGATATAGATTACTTAAGTGGAGATAGAAGATATGCTAAACCACAAGCCATAATAGCTGGAATGGCAAGATTGAACGGAATCTCGGTAATGTTTATTGCCCAAGAAAAAGGTAGAGAAACCTCTGACAAAATTGAAAGGAATTTTGGAATGCCAAAACCAGAATGCTATAGATTTGCTAACAGAGTAATGAAACTAGCTGAGAAATTCAAACTACCACTTATTACTCTCATAGATACAGCAGGAGCATATCCGGGCATTGATGCTGAAAAGAATAATCAAAGTGAAGCAATAGCATCTAACCTTTTTACAATGTCACAACTCAAAACACCTATCTTGTCTGTAGTTATTGGCGAAGGTGGATCTGGTGGAGCATTAGCGATAGGTCTTGCCGATAAAATAATGATGCTTGAATATAGTATTTTTTCTGTCATATCTCCGGAAGGTTGTGCATCTATTCTTTGGAAAGACGCCAACAAAGCAAAGGAAGCAGCAAGCCAAATGCATATAACGGCAACTAAGCTTAAAGAACTTGGATTAATTAATCGTATTATAAATGAACCACTCGGGGGCGCACATCGGAACTTGCAACTTATGAGCACAAACCTTAAAAATGCCCTTATAGAAGAGCTTATGCCACTCAAGGACAAGCCATATGAAAGCTTGATAGAAGAAAGATATGAAAAGTATCGCGAACTCCATGGTTAATATTAAAAAAATATTTAGCACAACATTAAGTGAAAAATTAAAATTAATTCCAGAGTCCCAACATGTTTGGGTTGCATACAGTGGAGGGGTAGATTCACATGTTCTTCTTCATTTACTTACAAATGAAATTCCAAAGGAAAGACTAAAAGCACTACATATTAATCATGGCATCTCAGAATTATCTGATAAATGGCAGCAACATTGTGAAAAAATTACACGAGATCTCGGTATAGACTTAACTGTAAAAAAAATTAATACGTTACACAATACAGATACTAATCTAGAAAGCCGAGCACGAGAGGCAAGACTTGCTCTATTTTGCAGCACCTTAAACAAAGATGAAGTTATTTTCTTAGCTCATCATGCCATGGATCAGGTTGAGACAATGTTAATGCGTTTATTTAAAGGAGCTGGCCCCCAGGGACTGTGTGGCATTAAGGAAATACAGCAGTATAAAAGTATAACGCTACTTAGACCGTTACTAGATATAAAAAAACATGAAATTCAAAAATATGCCAAAGAGCAAAATCTAGAGTGGATAGAGGATGATAGCAACTCTAACATCAAATTTGAAAGAAACTACCTAAGACATGAAATTATACCTTTGCTAAATAAAACATGGCCAAGCCTTACAAATAACTTGCTTAGGTGTCAACTCCATCACTTAGAACAGGAACAATACTTGGAAAGTATAATTAAACCTATAAATGATGAAGTCCTAAAAGAAAACAAATTAGATTTGAAAGCTTTATTACTGCAAAACAATTTTTTACAAAAATACATTCTAAGAGAGTGGCTAAAAGTAAAACTCTCATATCCTCCTTCGACAAAACAGTTAATAACTATTCAGGATAATATAATCAATGCCAAATCTGGAGCCAAACCAGAGCTACTAATATCAAATAAAAAAATCAGAAGATACAAAAACTTTCTTTATATAACCAGCAATGAAAATCTAACATACCCTGCGGGGCAGGAAATCATATGGCAAGCACACGAAAATAGTATATATCTAGAACTACTTAAGATAAAGCTAATAAAAAACTCATCTAAATCAAATATCTTAAAGCATGAACTCATAATAAAATTTCGTCAAAATGGAGAGCGTTTTCAACCACAAGGAAGACAAGGATCCCATCCTCTTAAAAAGCTCATGCAAGAATGGCAAATTCCACCATGGAAAAGGGACAAAACACCACTGATATATCTTAAGGAAAATCTAATAGCGGTACCTGGATATGCCTTGGGGGAGAAATATTTTATGGAAAATGACAACATAAACATAATTAAAGTAGTTGAAAGCTACTAGTTAAACAAGAATATTGTATGGTTGTTTTACTTATACTATTTGGCGATATTTGTTGTTGGGACTAAAAACAATAATTACTTTGAATAAAATTTTGTCGGTATTAGTAATTTAATTACTGAGTTCAAGTTTACAAGCTTGCGCAAGGATTTGGATCAAGTTTGTAACATTATTTTCTTGAAAAACACCCTAATAAAAAATTATTTTTGCAACTCAGATACAAGAAACCCGTATAAAAATATAATATTTAATGG
>JAYYZF010000053.1:0-3665 GCA_036340215.1 Pseudomonadota bacterium
CATTTGAGCAGCAGAGTAGGGCATTATTGCTGTGCGTTGTACATCTGACATTTTTTGTTCCTGTATTAATATTTTTTATAATTTAAATAATTGTTTTAAAATATATTTTTCTAGAAATTATAATTTTTTAGAAAAACAGTAAAAAACTTGTTATGATATGGTCCTGTTTTAATATAGCTATGGTTTCTAGCTAAGTTTGTTTTTTGAAGTTTAGAGTATTTTTTATAAAAGATAAATTAGAAGATAAATTAGAAAATTAGAAAATAAATTAGAAAATAGATTATAAGATAAAAAAATGGCAAATAGTAAAAAATCCAAGAATAAAGCTAAATCTAGTTCTGGTACGGGAGTTATTGCTCTTAATAGAAAGTCATCTCATTTATATCATTTGGAAGATAGACTAGAAGCAGGGTTGCAATTATCAGGTTGGGAAGTTAAAAGCTTACGTGATGGCAGAGCTCAAATATCTGAGTCTTATATAATAATTCGTAAAGGCCAGGCATGGTTATTAAACGCGCATTTTACTCCTTTAACATCTGCATCTACTCATGTTGTCGCAGAGCCTGAGAGAACTAGAAAATTATTATTGCATAAGCGAGAGATAAGTAAACTAGCCGGTAAGATCAAAGAGGTTGGGTATACTATTGTTCCTACTAAATTATATTGGAAAAATAACATGGTTAAGCTTGAAATTGCTATGGCTAAAGGTAAAAAAGAATATGATAAGCGCCAAAGTCTAAAAACAAAAGACTGGGAGAGACAAAAGGGTATTATCATGAAAAAGTCGCAAAGATAAGCAAATATAAGCAAATATAATTTAGGTATTTAATTTTTTATAAATCAAGGTTGTTAGTAGTAAAAGTAATTGAAAAGGAGGTGTTTAGATATGTCAGGTTTATTGGGTAAAAAAGAGAATATGCAAAACATTGAGCTAAATAATAAAGATTATGAAATAGACCAAGATATCAAAACACGTTTTGCGGATAAAATCGAATATATTTATGAATATTTACAGAATAACGAAAATATAGATAGCGTAAAAAACTTAGGTAATGATAAATATGATATAAATCTAGTGCACAAAGGAAAAGTGCGAGATAGCTATTTATTAGGTGACAATAAAAGAATTATGCTAGCTACTAATAGATTAAGCGCGTTTGATAGATCTATATGTCAGGTGCCTTTTAAAGGTCAGTTGTTAAATCAGTTAAGTGCTTGGTGGTTTGAGAATACAAAGCATATTATTAAAAATCATTGTTTAGCAGTGCCTCATCCGCAAATGATTTTATGTAATAGTGTGAAGGTGTTGCCTGTAGAAGTTGTGGTTAGATCTTATTTAACAGGAAGTACAAATACCGCAATTTGGACAAGATATAACGCAGGGCAGCGAGAGTTTTTCGGAGTAAAATTAAAAGATAATTTAACCAAAAATACTAAATTAGAGCAGCCAATATTAGATCCTACTAGTAAATCAGATATTCATGATGAACCTATGAGTAAAGATGAGATTTTAGCTCATCAAGAAATAGCGCCTTATTGGGATAAAATTGAAAAAGCAGCTTTTGAGTTATTTAAATTTGGCCAACAAAAAGCAGAAGATGCTGGCTTAATATTAGTTGATACTAAATATGAATTTGGGGTTACTCAAGATGGTGAATTGATTTTAATAGATGAGTGCCATACTTCTGATTCTAGTAGATACTGGGACCTAAAATCATGGGAGCAAGATCAAGCTAATCCAAAAGCTTTTGATAAAGAATTAATGAGATTATGGGTAAGAAAGAACTGTGATCCATATAAAGATGAACATCTACCAAAAATTCCTGTAGAATTGGTGGCTTATTTGTCGAGCCAGTATATAAGTTTGTATGAGAAAATTACTGGTAAGGCTTTTGTCCCAGAGATGGCAGTTGGTGTTGAGTTAAACGAAAAGTTAAAACAAGCTGCAGTTTCTTGTGTGAATAAGGTTTGAGTTATTAATTAATATCAAAGATAAGTAGGTGTTTCTATTATGTGTGGTGTTATAGGTATTTTGAGTCCAAAGAAAGTTGCTGTTCAAATACATGATTTATTAGTGCAGTTGCAACACAGAGGGCAAGATGCTGCTGGAATTATTACGGCAAGTGAAAGATTTAATATCAAAATTGGTTCTGGCTTAGTAAAAGATGTTTTTACCCAAGAAGATATGAATAATCTTGATGGAAATCTAGGAATAGGGCATGTTAGATATCCCACTGCTGGGACTCTATCTGCTGAAGAAGCACAGCCTTTTTGGATAGGAAGCCCATATGGAATAGCTATGGCTCATAACGGCCAACTTACTAATTATAAGCAATTAGCTAAGTATCTAAAAAAAGAAAAACGCAGACATTTAAATACTCAAAGTGACTCTGAAACTTTGATTCATCTTATTGCTTCTGGTTTAGAGGAACAAGAAGATTTAGGTCATAACCAAGATGAAGATGATAAAAATGAAAATAATAATTTAAATAACGAGGAAAAGTTTTTCGAGCAATTAGTAGTAGCCATACGAAATGTTATGTTAAACGCAAAGGGCTCGTATTCTGTAGTTAGCATGATTTTAGATAAAGGATTAATTGGTTTTCGTGATCCTCATGGTATTCGCCCGTTAGTTATGGGAGAAAGAGAAGAGTCTTGCGGTAATAAATCTATAGTTATAGCTTCTGAAAATGCTGGTTTTTATGCTTTAGGTTTTACGCAAATATCTGATGTTTTACCGGGAGAGCTAGTATATGTTGGTTTAAGTGGAAAAATTTATAAAAAGCAGTTAATAACTAAAGATTTTAGACCTTGCATGTTTGAAACTGTTTATTTCTCAAGACCAGATGCAAAAATAGATGATATTAGTGTTTATAGGGCGAGACTAAGATTAGGCCAGAATTTAGCTTTGAGATGGCAAGAGCGTTTCTCACATTTACCCGTAGATGTTGTAATTCCTATACCATTTACTTCAAATACAGCAGCTTTATCTTTTGCTACTAAACTTGGAGTCAGATACTCTGAAGGTTTATATAAAAATCCTTTTATTGGTAGAACTTTTATTATGCCAGATGATACGATGCGAAAGCGTTCTGTAAGATTTAAGCTTGCGCCTCAAGAAACAGAAATTAGAGGCAAAAATGTAATTTTAGTTGATGATAGTATAGTTAGGGGAACCACTTCTAGAGAAATCGTCAAAATGGTGCGTGAGTCTGGTGCAGAATCCGTATATTTAGTGAGCACTTGCCCTGAGTTAAAGCACCCTTGTTTTTATGGAATAGATATTCCAACAGAAAAAGAATTAATAGCTTCTAAATTAAGCTTAGAAGAGTTGGAAAAAGAATTAAACGTTGATGCTTTATTGTACCAAGATAAATCTGATCTAGCAGAAGCGCTAACACGAAGAGGAAAATATGAGATTCATAAGCCTTGTATGGCTTGTCTGGATGCTGATTATTTTCATGAAAGTTAATTAGAGTTTTTTATATATTTTAAATTAGGTGAGTGAATAAATGAAAATAATAATACTAATAGGTTCAGGAGCGAGAGAGCATGCAATTGCAAAAGCAATTGTAGCAAGTAAAAGAGTTCATAAGTTATATTGTTTTGCAACTGCACCAAACCCTGGTTTATTAAAAATTTGTGATAAATTAATAGGATTAGAT
>JAYYZF010000054.1:0-19519 GCA_036340215.1 Pseudomonadota bacterium
TACTATGGATAAAACTACTAAAACGATAAGTATTACTATTCCTATTTTGCATGCTGGGGAAGACCTAGGAGAAACTTTAGACTTTGCCTTAAAACAAACTTTTAGAAATAATATGTTTTGAGAATTTTTCTACTAATGAATCTGTTAAAATAATAAATCATTATATTCAAAGATATCCTTAATTAATAAACTATCAAAAACATCTAAAAATACTTCGTCTCTTGTCGAGCCACAATACATATTTCTCCTAGATTCTGACGATATAATTCATGAATGGTATTGTGAAAAAGTAATAAAGATAAAACAATTGCAAAATAACTATCCTAATCTTTACCCCTAAGGCATAAAGTTCTTTAATATATTTTATTATATAGATCTTATTGTGTGGCTATTGATGCTATTTGTGAGTATTTTTGCTCTAAGGGAAGCTTATACTAGCTATATAGAGTTTTTAGACAAATTAAAATATTATTTGATGCGTAATATTTAGATATATTTTATATGGTAACATAATGAAAAATATGATAGTATTCATTTTGTTTTTATTTTAAATATTGAACGTTACATTCGTGTTAAGAACGGCCTTTTACGGGTATTCTTAAGATTAAGTATTCTATCCCTAAGATTATTTTCATGTTGCAGAACGAACAAGCACAAAACTCTCTTGAGCTAAATAACTTTTCCTATGAAGACTTAAATCATAGTGTAGGCTTGAAAAAGTTAGATGAGAAGTTTCTTTCTTATTTACGTAGTAACCATACTGAAACTTATGATTCATTAATTTCATATAGATCTGGTTCCTGCGATGATTTGAGTAATTTTCTTTTAGATGTTGCTAGATGTTTAGAATTTTTTATAGCAGATTTATTCAAAATAAATAATTATGTACAAGCTATTACAAAAAGTTACTTAGACGATAACCCAATTCTTAACTTCAAAAATATATTTGTTATCAAGGAGTCTAAAAGAAATATTAGAAATATTCACACTATGCCAGGTTTTGTTGAATTACAATCTTGGCTTTCAAACCAGCTACAATGCCATAACTTATTAAACGCCGATATTGAGTTATCTGTCTCCCAACTTGCAATGATATACTTGACTGATAGAGAGTTATACAAAGAACAAATAGCAAGCTTAATAGAATGGTGTTGCCATTGCCAAGTAACTGAAGATGCTAAAGAATTTGTTGATGGTTGGATAAGCTTCCAGTTGCCACAAAGGGTTATTACAACGGAGCTAATTAGTGTTACGAAGAAGGATAAGATTGCATATAAATCAGAAACAGATCTCTACAGAAGGGATGGTTTCGTTTTAACAGATCAGGGTAAAGACGCAAGAGAAGTTAGATCTGATATTAATCAATGTATATATTGCCATGATAAAGATGGAGATTTTTGCTCAAAAGGATTTCCTGTTAATAAAAAAGATCCAGATCTTGGATTTAAGAGGAATGATTTGGATAATCATTTGTTAGGCTGCCCTCTAGAGCAGAAGATTTCAGAAATGAATTTATTAAAAAAAGAGGGCCTCGTAATTGCCCCATTTGCTGTAATCATGAGGGATAATCCAACTTGTGCTCTTACTGGCCATAGAATTTGTAATGATTGTCAAAAGGCCTGTATTTTCCAAAAGCAAGATCCAGTTGATGTGCCACAAATCGAAACAAAAATTTTAAAGGATTTGCTCGCTCTACCTTGGGGTGTTGAAATATACGATTTATTCACGAAGTGGAACCCCTTGATACAAGATACTTATTTTATGCAGGATTATAATGGTTACAAGGTATTAGTGATGGGAATGGGGCCCTCGGGTATAACTTTATCTCATTATTTGTTGATGGAGGGATGTGCTGTAGTAGGTATGGATGGCCTGAAGATTGAGGATCTTGAGAATGATCTGCTTACAAGACCCGTAAAGTTTTTCAAAGATATAGCTGATAATGATCTTGGGCAGAGGAAGGTTTTAGGTTTTGGTGGTGTAGCAGAATACGGTATAACAGCTCGCTGGAACAAAAATTATTTAAAGCTTGTTTATTTAAGCCTTTTGAGAAAAAAATATTTTCAGGTCTTAGGTTCTGTAAGGTTCGGAGGCACTATTACCATTCAGGATGCTTGGGATATAGGCTTTGATCATCTTGCAATAGCTGTTGGAGCTGGTTTGCCGAAAGAAATGAATATTCCAGGTAGCCTTGCAAAGGGCATGCGAGCTGCAAATGATTTTCTCATGGCTTTGCATTTAACTGGGGCAACAAAGTCTGATAGCTTCGCAAATTTACAAGTTGAGCTGCCAGCTTTAGTTATTGGTGGTGGTTTAACTGGTGTTGATACGGCTACTGAACTACAGGCTTTGTATATTCAGCAAGTAGAACGAGTTTTAAATCGTTATGAGACTTTAATTTTTAAATGGAATAGCAAAGATATTAACGCCTATTTTCCTGATATAAGCCTAAAAAAACTTTATAAGTTTTTGCAGCATGGTAGAGAAGTTAGATTATGTAGATTAAAAGCGAGTGAGGCTGGAGAAAAGCCTAACTTTGCTCCACTACTTCGCAAATGGGGAGGAGTAACTATAGTCTATCGTAAGCGTATGATTGATTCTCCTGCATATAGAAATAATCACTTTGAACTTCAAAAAGCTTTAGAAGAGGGCATTTATTATGCAGAATGTTGTGACCCCAAGAAAGTTATACTAGACGAGAATCAATATGTTAAAGCTCTTAAAGTAAAAAATTTTAAAAATGATATTGATGTAGACTTTGAGTTTCCTGCCAAAAATATATTTTTTGCAACAGGTGCAAAGCCAAATGTTGCTTATGGGTTTGAGCATGCAAAAGACATACAGAGACTAGGTTATTCATATGTCCTCCAGGATGAAAATGAACAATCTATAAAGTCATCTTCAGAAAATAAGCACTGTAAGGATAGGCACCTTGATTTCTTTAGTAGTTATAATGATGGTAGTCACAAGGTCTCTGTTATTGGCGATACTAACCCAGCATTTCAAGGTAGTGTTGTTAAAGCAATAGCATCAGCAAAACAAAGCTATAAAAAAATAGTTTCAGACTTACGCCAGAATATTCCTCTTACTCACATCAGTAAAGATAGTTGTGAGAGTATGATGAGTAATCTTAGCTTATTACAACATAGTTATATTTTAGCACAAGAGATAGAAGATAACTGTATAAAAGTCACGATTTATGCTCCACTTGCATTAAAAAATTTCAAGTTAGGGAATTTTTTCAGAGTACAAAATTACGAAAAGGAAAATAGGGAAAATTTTATTGAACCTGTGAGTATCTTCCCCAGTCATATCAGTGATGATAAAACTAACTTTACTTGTTATATTGAGAAAAAGTTAGCAAGGTTATTGTGTCGTTATTGGCAAGTTGGCGAAAAAGTTGCAATTATGGGGCCAACCGGGGTTAGGGCTAATATTAAGGATGATCATAACCACACGTTATTATTTTTTGATAATACTCAAATTGGCCCAGTAAGATTATTGGCCGAACGTATACGGCAGTTTGGTTACAGAGTTGATTTAGTCTTATCTTTAGACAGTATTTCTCAACTTTATGCCTACGAAAGCTTAAAAGAAGTTGCGAATGAATTAATTATATGTTGCTCCGAGAAGTCTGAAGAAGCAACGAGGCTCCCTAATTTATATTTTGGTGAATTGAGTGATGTAATTCTAAAATCATCAAGACATAACAATATTATTCTTGGTTCTGTTACTAAAATAATTGTAAAAGGCCAGAGTGACCTTATTAATAGAGTAAAGTCTCTGAGGTTTGATATTTTGCCAGAACAATTCAAAATGCAGCCTAAGACTACAGCCTCAGTGCTTGGTCCAATGCAGTGTATGTTAAAAGGAGTATGCGCACAATGCTTGCAGTGGCAAATTGATCCGGTTTCTGGTGAAAGAACTAAGGCTGTATACAGTTGCTCTTGGCAAGATCAGCCACTCGAAATTATTGCTCTTGATCATCTTGAGTCAAGAAATGATTGTAGTGGCGATGTTATTTCAAAGTTAAATGAGCTATATCTTGATGATTTTTAGTATTTGGTATACGCTTAGATATATTTTTACTTGTGTTGAGGTTATTGATGCAAAAATTACTTCATTGTAAGAACGTTTTAGTTTTAGGTTCAGGGTCTTGGGGTACAGCTTTTGCTCTACATTTGGCAAGGTTAAACTACAATGTTTCACTTTGGGGTCATCCTGTGACTGATTTATATGCTATGCAGGCTGATAGGTTAAACGAGAAGTATTTGCCTGGAATCCCATTCCCAGATAATTTACATGTCGTGACTAACTTAGAGCAGGCAGTTCGAAGTTGTGACTTGCTTTTTTGTATGGTGCCAAGTTTTGCATTTGTTAACTTGCTCAATGACTTGGCAGGTATATATCCAAATGATTTACCTTTTGTTTGGGGGAGCAAAGGAATTATACATGCTGATAGTAATTTTGTTTTTTTAGACCAAAAAGTAGACGAAATTCTTGGGCCTAATATTCAAAAAGCTGTGGTCTCTGGTCCAACCTTTGCTTGTGAGGTTGCTTCTATGCAGCCAACTGCGGCTGTTGTTGCCTCAAAAGATAAGAAGTTAGCTACACAGCTCCAATTGATACTTCATAGTGATAATTTTAGAATATACACATCTTCTGATGTAAGAGGCGTACAGGTTTGTAGTGCAATTAAAAATGTGATTGCAATTGCAGCAGGAGTTTCAGATGGCCTGAAGATGGGAGATAATGCGAGGAGCGCTTTAATCACTAGAGGCCTAGTCGAAATGAGTAGAATTGGGACTAAGGTAGGTTGCAAGCAAGACACTTTAATGGGGCTAGCTGGCATGGGTGATTTAATTCTTACTTGTACTAGCGATAAATCTAGAAATAGGCGGTTAGGCTTAGCTTTAGGAGAGGGCTTAGACCTTGAGCAGGCCAAAGATAAAATTGGCCAGGTTGTTGAGGGTTATCATAATGCAATGACTATTTTAAAATTTGCTAAAACTAATAACTTAGAGTTGCCAATTACTGCTCAAGTATGCTCACTTTTAAATAATGAGGTTTCTCCAAAAGAAGCTGTACAAAACCTGTTAAATAGGGCTCCGCGTGCTGAGTATAGTTTAATTTAGACTTATTTAAGATTTCCGTAATTATCTTGCCTGAGAGCTTCGAATAAACCAATGGCCACTGAATTTGATAAATTTATTGAACGTGAGTTTTCGTTCATAGGTATTCTGGCTTTCTGTATATTGCTATTTTCAAGTATTTCATTAGGTAGGCCCTTAGTTTCTGGCCCAAATAGTAGATAAGTATTTTTTGCGTATGTTAGAGAATCAAATCGGCGCTTGGCTTTGGTGGAATAGGCGATTATTTGCTCTGACTTATGCTTTGCATAAAACTTTTCCCAGTTATCATATTTAATTAAATTAGTCAGTTCATGGTAGTCTAAGCCAGCACGTCGTACTTTTTTGCTGCTGAAGTCAAAGGCGGTAGGTAGTATTATATGTAGAATGCAATTTGTATTAGCACAAAGACGAATAATATTCCCAGTGTTTGGAGGTATCTCAGGCTGATATAAAACTATATTAATCAAGTTAATCTGTATCTTGGTTTGTAATTTGGCTCCGCCTTTGCAAAAAAGCATTGCGAACAAATATATAGGAATCAAATGCTTTATCAATGTTCTTATCATATGGAAGCATAGCTGATCTGTAGTTTATTGCTTTTAAGGCAAAAAGGTCTTCTGCCTTACTTCGCGGTTCTATTTGTTTCCAAGGAGATAAATACCAGCCATCTACAGGATAAGAGATTGTATCATAAACCGTACTTGATCCAAGGAAAGGCAGCACAAGGTAAGGTGAGTCACTGTAACCCCATTTTGCTAAAGTACCACTAAATCTTTGGGTGTTTTTGTCAAGCCCCATTTCATCAGCCACATCGAATATTCCTAGTACACCAAAAGTACTATTAACAAAGAAGCGCCAGCTGTCTGATATAGCTTGCATAAGCTCTAGTTGAAGAATGTCATTGCCTATTGTGGTAATTTCATCGAGATTATCAAATACATTTGTTATTCTTCCCTCGACTTGATCAGGAATAACCGTGTCATATACTTTTGCAACAGGCCTTATAATAAATTTATCTACTTTAGTATTGAAATAAAAAACTTTTCTATTATATTTTTCGTATGGATCAGTTTCACTGACTGTCTTTGAGCATGCAGCTACAAGACTGAAAAAAATAATTGCCAAAGTATAGGTAAGATTTTTGCTTTTGTATGTCCTAGTACTCAAATTGTACTCCGTGTAAAACAATAGTATGAGTTTGTCACTTATTCAAATATTCTTCAAGCACTAATCTTGTTTTGTCTTAAAAAAACCACTTACTTCTGAAAAAAGATTAAAGTTTTTCTTGTTGAAGTCTATTTTTATTCCTTTTCCTCTGACGTTACTACCATTGTTAGTAAGATAAACAATATCTTCACCTAGAGCTATTTTTGTTTTGAAGTCGACTAAAAGATTTTCTGTTTGTATTGAGTATTCATTTTTTTCATTTTTAGCTTGGCCAGACACACCATTTTTTAAGTATAGAATATTTTCTTCTCGGAACCAGTCTGCGCTATTAGCAGTTAGTTCGTATCTTGTGTCAGTGAAAATATCTAGTTTTAAGTCTGATACTTTTATAGCTAATTCTTCTTCCTGGTAAATGCTTTTTGCCGCTATAGTATTACTTATTTTTCCATTTTCATCGTACTTCTTGTAAAGTAAGTTTTCTCCTTTTCTATAAATTACGGTTTCTGTTTCTTTTTCACTATCTGATAACACATACACGGTAGTGACAGAGACAATTAGGACTAAGCTTAGTAATACTAGTCTACTTGTTTTGAGGTTTATCTCCATATCGAAATTTACAGGTTATTTTTCTAAACAATTCCAGAGCCGATAATATCATGTATATGTAAAATACCGTTTATAGAATTACTTGAATCAACAACAAATAAAGATGTAATTTTAAACTTTTTCAATAACTCGAGCGCATCTATTGCTAGCACATTCTCGCTTATAGTCTTGAAATTTGTTATCATTACTTGCTTAATACTTGTGGTTTGGATGTCTATATTTTTTTCAAAGGTTCTACGTAAATCTCCGTCAGTGAAAATCCCAATAATATTTTCACTATTGCCTCGGTAGACAGCAACGGTTCCAAAGCCTTTATTTGTCATTTCAATAATGGCACTTGAGATTAATTCATTTTCTGATGCTCTAGGCAGTTCATCCGAGTGATGCATAATATCGATAACCCTTGTTGTCAGCCTTTTGCCAAGTTTACCTGACGGGTGTGATCTGGCGAAATCATCTTTGTTAAAACCTCTAGCTTCTAGGAGTGATACAGCCAGAGCATCGCCAAGAACTAATGTTTTTGTGGTGCTAGATGTTGGAGCGAGTCCTAAAGTACATGCTTCTGCATTTATTGCGATGCTTAGAAAAAAATCTGCATATTTTGCTAGAGTTGAGTTAGGTTGACCACAAATAGCAATAAGACAAACGTTTAAATTTTTGACTAGAGGCAATATCACCTTTAGCTCTTCAGATTCTCCTGAATAAGATATAGCAATTAATATGTCGTTTTTTGCAATTGTGCCACAATCGCCATGTCCTGCTTCAGAGGGGTGTAAAAAAAAAGCTGGAGTACCTGTGCTTGAAAAAGTTGCGGCAATTTTTCTTCCTATATGCCCAGACTTACCAACTCCTGTGATTATTACCTTGCCAGTACAACTTAGAATTTTTTCACAAACTGAGTCGAACCTTGCATTCATTTCATGCTCAAGTTTTAGTAACTCGTTTATTTCTTCCATTACGATTTTCTTGCCTGTCTCGGCGAACTGTAAAGATGTCTTCATAGTAGCTCCAATTTGATTTTTAGTATATATTACGTTAATTAATTTTCCTAGTTCTTCTTGTTATTTGTTTCGTTTTTGTTCACAATAATGTACTAAGGAATCTTACGTTAGGGATATTAAAATTGTCTAGACCCATATTAGAAATAGCAGATATTTGTTTCCAAAGGCAAGGTAAACATATTCTAAGAAACTTCAGTCTATCTGTGAAAAAGGGGAGTATAGTCGGCGTCATGGGGCCGAGCGGGATCGGTAAGACAACTTTGCTTAATATTTTGAATGGTTTGCAGAAGCCCGATTCAGGTAGTGTAACATACAAAAATTTAGAGGTTACCACTCTTACTAAAAAGCAGATTTACAAATTAAGAGCAAATATCGGTCACATGTTCCAACATGGAGCATTATTTACGCATCTTAACATATTCGACAATGTTGCTTTCCCACTTCGTGAAAACACATCTCTACCTGATCATATGATAAGAGATATTGTATTACTAAAACTAGAGGCAGTAGGTTTACGAGGAACTGCACAGATGATGCCAAATCAGCTTTCCGGTGGTATGGCTAGGAGAGTAGCGCTCGCAAGGTCAATAGCATTAGATCCTGAGTTAATGTTATATGATGAACCTTTCACTGGACAAGACCCAATTTCTACTGCGATTTTGACAAAATTAATCCTTAAAATGCGGAATGTTTTAAACTTAACATCAATCGTCGTGTCTCATGATCTTAACGCCGTGAAAGATATTGCAGATGAAGTTATAATTCTAGGTAGGGGCGAAATAATAGCCAAGGGTAGCGTAGCTGAAATTTATTCAAGCAAGAATGCAGAAGTATCTCAGTTTATCAAAGGCCTACCTGACGGCCCAATACCCTTTAATTATCCAAACAAGCACAGTCTTGCTCAGGAAATTTTATATGCTTAATTACATTGAAGCTGTTGGGCAAGCTACATCAAATGCCTTAATAGGTGCTGGTAAAGGGTTTAATCTCTTCATCACTATTTTGTTCAACATCCCCCTCAGGCTTCGATACTGGTACTTCATCATAGAACAAATATACTTTGTAGGCGTGCTATCGCTACTGGTTATAGTAGTTTCAGGAGCGTTCATGGGAATGGTCTTGGCCTTGCAAGGAGAGTATACTCTTTCATCATTTGGCGCTAAATCTGAGCTTAGTAGCCTTATAGCTCTCAGCGTCTTCCGTGAGATAGGCCCGGTTATTAGTGCCTTACTATTTGCAGGAAGGGCTGGGTCTGCAATTACTGCAGAAGTCGGATCAATGAGAGTATCTGACCAGATCACAAGTATGGAGGTGATGTCAGTAGATCCAGTTTCATATATACTTTTCCCACGACTAGTTGCTGGAATAATTTCTATGCCAATGTTGACAATTATTTTCTCTGGCGTGGCGATTTACAGTGGCTACCTTGTGAGTACTAGCTGGCTTGGAATTGATAGTGGAACTTTTATTTCAGTTATGCGTGAGACAGTAGATTTTCATCGTGACGTAATGCAAGGTATCTATAAAAGCTTTGCTTTTGGTGTTGTAGTTATGATTATTGCCTTAAAACAGGGCTTTTTTACTAAATCATCTTCAACTGGTATAGGATTGGCAGCTACTAAGACAGTCGTTTACTCATCTCTGTCAATTTTGGCTTTAGATTTTGTTATAACATCTTTATTATTAGGGGGAATGAAATAATGATAAAACAGAGACTACTTGATTTGATGGTAGGTTTTTTTGTCCTAGTTGCGGTTTTAATATTATTTGTAATATCTTCAAAAGCAAGTACCATACACTCTTTTGATTCTGATGCAAGCTATGTCGTAACTGCAAGCTTTGATGATCTGGGTGGCTTATCTGTAAATTCTCCCGTTAGAATTGCAGGGGTCAAGGTGGGTGAGGTAGTATCAATTGACCTAGATAATTTATCCTATAGAGCTATTGTGAAAGCATCAATTTTACAAAAATATAATGCTATTCCTAATGACAGTTCAATGAGTATTATGACAGAAGGTCTACTTGGCTCAAAGTATATCTCAATATCTCCAGGGTTTTCCGGGGATTTTCTTGCAAATGGAGATAAGATTGAAGTAACTCATTCAGCACTTATTCTCGAAAATTTAATTTCAAAGTTTTTATTTAAACCATAACCAGAGGGCTATATATGTACAAAAATATACTTATAATTCTATTATTCTTTTCATCTTTTATTTTTGCGGACTCTGATCCCGTTACTATGATGGAAAAATTATCTAACAATTTAACGCAGCAACTTGATGCAAATAAAAGTAAAGTCTCCGACCCAGCAGTAGTTGGGAATATTATTAAGCAAACTTTAATACCAAAAGTAGATAAAGAGTATATGTCTCAATTAGTCGTTGGGCCAAGATATTGGAAGGATGCTTCTCAAGATGAGAAAGTAGAATTTATCAAGCAATTCGAGACTATGGTTACTAATACCTACGCAAGAATTTTTTCTGCATATTCTAACCAGGAGGTGAAAATTTTCCCCTACAGAGGTGATGCCAGTAAATTACAAAAAATCGAGATTAAAAGTTTTGTTATAGCTAGTAGTAAAAGTAGATTCAAGGTGATTTACAAGCTTATAAAAGATGATAATGATTCATGGCTAATTTATGACTTCTCAATTGATGGAATAAGTATGATAGGAAGTTATAAGTCACAGTTTGCACCTGTACTAGCCTCTGATGGTTTAAAAGGCTTGATTGACAATATGCGTGAACATAACAAAAAATCTTCTGATGAGTAATTACAAAATAACAAAAATAGGAGAAGATTCTTTTACCCTTTCTGGGACGGTGGATTTGAATTCCGTTAAATATATTGAGCAGGAAGGTAAAAAATTATTTTTATCATGTTCAAACGTGAGGCTAACTATTGGCGATGTTACTAATTTTGATAGTTCTATAGTTGCCTTGCTCTTGTCATGGCAACGACTTCTTATAAAAGGTGATATTAATTTTTTGTTAGCTATCGAGCAGCATAATATAGAATTGTTATTAAAATCCTATAATGTTGCAGAATTATTTACTTATTTTGATTGATATCTAGTTTGCTTTAAGTTAGGTTAGGGCTTTAATTTACAAAGACTAAAGAGTTGTTGTGGAAAAAATTATAATACGTGGCCCTTGTAAAATAAGTGGGGCAGTTAACATTGTTGGGGCAAAAAATGCTGCCTTGCCAATTTTATGTGCTTCTATACTATCTAGAGGAACAATACAATTACAGAATATACCACAACTTCGTGATACTGCAACTATGCTTGATCTACTTGGGCGTCTTGGTGCTGGAATTAGTATCCACGATTCTGGTGAGATTAAGATTGATCCTCGATCTATAAACAGATATAAAGCTGAATATGACTTAGTAAAGACTATGCGAGCTTCAATTTTAGTTCTTGGCCCTCTACTTGCTAGATTTAAGAGGGCAGTTGTTTCCTTGCCTGGGGGTTGTGCTATAGGGTCTAGACCCATAGATTTACATTTAAAAGCTCTACAATGCTTGGGGGCAAAGATAGATTTACATGATGGCTATATCGAAGCAAAAGTTATAGGGAGGTTAAAAGGCGCTCATATCTCTTTTGACAACACGAGTGTTGGTGCTACCGAAAATGCGATTATGGCTGCATCTCTTGCTGATGGACAAACAATTATTAGTGGAGCAGCCACTGAACCTGAGGTAGTTGATTTAGCTAATTTTCTTAATGGGATGGGGGCTAAAATAGAAGGTGCAGGCACCCAGGTTATTAAGATTGATGGTGTCGATGAGTTAAACGGGTATAGTCACAGTGTAATACCTGATCGTATTGAGGCTGGAACCTTTCTTATTGCAGCTGCTATGACTAGGGGAAGAATAAAGCTTACAGGGGTCAATCCTGAGGATTTGATTTTTGTGTTAGAGAAGCTTAAGGAAGTTGGTGCCGATATAAATACTGGCAAGGATTGGATTAGTTTAGATATGCATGGCTCCCGACCTCGTGCAATTTCTATTTCAACAGGTACATTTCCTTTATTTCCAACAGATTTGCAAGCACAATGGTTAGCATTGGCCTCAGTTTCAGAGGGAAGATGTACTGTTGAAGAGAATATATTCGAGAATAGGTTTATGCACTTGCATGAATTAAAAAGAATGACTGCTGACTTAGACTTACGTGGTAATTGTGCTCATGTTACTGGTAAAGATATATTAAGTGCTGCGGAAGTAATGTCTACAGATTTGAGAGCGTCAGCTAGTCTTGTGCTAGCTGCCCTTGTTGCCGCTGGTGAAACTATTATTAGTAGAGTATATCATATAGATAGGGGATATGCTTTTATTGAAGAAAAACTCAGGTCTTTGGGTGTTGATGTGGAAAGAGTATGATGCTATCTGAAGGGAATATCAAAAATGATTAGACATGATTACTTAGAGGAATATATAGCAGACCTGCTTAATGTTACCTCACTAAAAGATTACTGTCCTAACGGCTTACAGGTAGAGGGTAAAAAAAACATAGCAAAGATCGTAGCCGGTGTAAGCTTAAATAGTGAATTAATTGAAAAAGCCATTGAGTTATCAGCTGATGCAATATTCGTACACCATGGTATTTTTTGGTATAAGGAGGAAAGTGTTCTTAAGGGAGTAAAAAAGCAAAGGCTTGAAATGCTACTAAAACATAATATAAATTTATTTGCCTATCATTTGCCTCTTGATATTGATAAAACATATGGAAATAATAAGTTGCTAGGCGATGCTTTAGGCTGGGATATTACCACTTATTTTCCATTATTCAATATGCAGGATTTAGGCGTAATGGCTGAGCTGCCAGAGGTACAGAGTGTCTCTACAATATTTCAACATTTGGCTAAGACTCTTGATAGAGAGCCAATGCATATTCCCACAAAAGTTGATAGTGAAATTAGGAAGGTTGCATGGTGTACTGGAGCTGCTGAAGATGGTATTGAGTGTGCAGCCAAGCTAGGTGCTGATGCTTACATGAGTGGCGAGGTTTCTGAGAGAACTTATCATCTTGCGCGTGAACTGGGTATTCATTACTTTGCTATTGGTCATCATGCTTCAGAGTGTTATTGTGTTAGGGCTCTGGGAGAGCACTTGTCACAAAAATTTAATCTTGAGTATAAATTCTTAAATGTTTATAATCCAATCTAGAAGGAATCTATTTTATGGCTGCAAAACCAGTAATTTTACTAACAAATGATGATGGCATTAATGCTCCTGCTTTGAAGTTGATGAAAAAAGCATTATCGAATGTTGCAGAAATATATATCGTAGCTCCAGATAGGGACATGAGTGGCACTAGTCAAAGTCTTACCTTAATGAATCCAGTTCATTTGAATTGGTTGTCTGATGATGTTGTATCAGTTCAGGGTACGCCAGCTGATTGTGTTCATTTAGCTTTAACAGGCCTCCTGCCTAAACGTCCAGATCTTGTGGTGTCTGGTATTAATATAGGCCCAAACATGGGTGATGATACTCTTTATTCGGGTACTTTAGCAGCGGCATTTGAGTCTATAGCTTGCGGTACTCCTTCATTAGCCTTTTCTTTGGGCACGTATAAGCCTCAAAGTTATGATACGGCGATACATTATTTGAAATACTTTGTAAAGAAAATATTAAAAGACCCAATTCGTGGGAATTTAGTTCTTAATATTAATATCCCTGATATTGATTTATCAGAGGTAAAAGGAGTCTCGATTACTGAGCTTGGAAAGCGTAAACCTGCTCTTCCTATGATTCCCTATAAATCTCCAAGGGGTAAATTATGTTATTGGATTGGTAAGCCTGGAGAACCAAATAACGTAAAAAAGACCTCGGATTTTTTTGCTATTGCTAATAATTATGTATCAGTTACCCCATTACACACTGACTTGACGGCACATGATATGAAGGAAGCAATAGATGGGTGGCTTTAAATATCTAATTAAGGATTTTAAATGAAGAAAATACTACTATCAATTATTGTTGCCTTATCGCTAGTATCATGTTCACATCAGGATGCCGATATATACTCATATGCTCCTGTTGATGATTTATCGACTAAGAGTGACTTTGGTCGTTCATATACTGTAAAAAAAGGAGATAGTCTTTATTACATTGCCTGGCATTACGGAATTGATTACAAAGAATTAGCTGAGCTAAATAGGATAAAATCCCCTTACAGTTTGACTATAGGCCAAAAGATTAACCTATTAGTTCCCGAGAAAAAAGTATCTAGTAAAACTAAAGATATCCAAAAAAAACCAAATATTCTTAGTGAGGAAACTCAAAGTAAGACTGTTAAGGAAAAAATAAAGCTTAAGGATAACACGGAAGCTAAGTTTGTTAAATCAAAGCAAAACCTAGAAAAAAAATACACTAAAACCACAAAAAAAACCCCACAGAAAAAAAATCCAGTACATGTAAAGGTAAAGAGTAAGCAGCAGAAAAATATTGGCAAATGGATATGGCCAGTTAAGCCAGATAAACTAAAGAAAGACTTTTTTAAGGGAGGAGCACAGAGAGGGGTAGATCTTGAAGCACCTTATCAAGCTAAAGTCAAAGCCGCGGCTGATGGAGTTGTCGTTTATACTGGAAATGGGATAAAAGGATTAGGTAATCTGGTGATAATAAAGCACCCCCATGATTTTCTAACTGCGTATGGTTACAGTAATAAAGTATTAGTAAAAGAGGGACAAAAGATTAAATCTGGACAAGTAATAGCAACAGTAGGTCATCCTCCAGTAGGGAAGGATCGATTACATTTTGAAATGAGAAAACATGGCAAGTCTGTAAACCCTATGATTTACTTGCCAAAATTTTCTTAATGTTGTGTCTAGGTATTAGTTGGAGCTAAGTTATGGTTGAGAGTTCAGAACCAAACATCAAAAATAAAAATGATCAAGAAAATAAATCAGTTTCCAATGATGTGTTTGACTTAAACGAGTTTGATATTTCTACTGAAAAAGACGATGACTTCATGCTGGATGAAGCTATACAAGCTAAACCGGAGTTTAGTGATCCAACAACTAAATACTTACATGAGATTGGTTTCCATGATTTATTATCACGTGAGGAGGAATTTTTAATCTCACAAAAAGCAGTGGCAGGGGATAAGGAAGCAACTACAAAGTTGATAGAATGTAATTTACGTTTAGTTGTTAAGATTGCGAGAAACTATACTAACCGTGGTTTAGCATTTCTTGATCTTGTTGAGGAAGGAAATTTTGGGTTAATGCATTCAATTAGCAAGTACGAACCTGATAAGGGCTTTCGTTTTTCTACTTATGCTACTTGGTGGATAAAACAGTATATAGAAAGAGCTATAATGAATCAAAGCAGAACTGTGCGCTTACCTGTTCATGTCATAAAAGAGTTAAATTCCTATTTAAGAGCTGGTTATATGATGGCTTCTGAGCTCGATCACGAGGCAACTGCAGATGAAATAGCAAAAAGAATAGATAAACCCATTGAGGAGATTAACAAAGTTTTAAAATTAAAAGTTGGAGCAGCTTCATTAGACAAAACAGTAAAAGAAGATTCCAATCTTGTCTTGCAAGATACTCTTTCTTCAGGTGAAGAAAATAACCCGTATAAAGTTATTGAAAATGATAATATCAAAGACCTAATTGATCGTTGGTTGATAACTTTAGATGAAATAGAGCACGTGGTAATTGTTAGGCGTTTTGGGCTTCAAGGCCATGAAAGCCATACTTTAGAAGAAACCGCTGATTATCTTGGTATGACAAGAGAAAAGGTCAGACAAGTGCAAATTAGAGCCCTTAGGCGCTTGAGAAAATCAATGAAGTTCTATGGTGTGTCTAGTGATGACGTTGTTTAGTTAGAGAATTTAAATATTTTATCAGCTTAATTCTAAAGAAGTTAAAAAATAATCGGTTATGCACTCTTTTTTAGAGCTTGATG
This sequence comes from Pseudomonadota bacterium, assembly GCA_036340215.1. Classification (GTDB taxonomy): domain Bacteria; phylum Pseudomonadota; class Gammaproteobacteria; order Comchoanobacterales; family Comchoanobacteraceae; genus JABJPE01. The sequence goes on from JAYYZF010000054.1 coordinate 15,827, forward strand.
ATAAATGTAAGTTGCCAATAATATTAATTAAAAGCTATTATCTAGTTTCTTGTAATTCTACGATTATCCATTAACTTTTTCTCTGTTTTAAGTGTAGAATATGTCAATAGCTATGAAATCTCTTAAAATAGGTTTAAATAATTATCAAAATGACTTGAAAATATCTTATATCATCCACATATATACATTAACTAATTTTTAAAAGGGGATAATAATGACCGTCGTCGAAAATAATTCTAGCAAGCAGACTATGCAATTTCAGACTGAAGTTGAGCAGTTATTGAGTTTGCTTGCTAAATCAGTCTACAGCAACAAAGATATTGTGTTGCGTGAGCTAGTCTCTAATGCTTCTGATGCTATTGATAAATTACGCTATGAATCAAAGCAGAATACTAAACTTCTTTCATCAGAAGAAGACTTTAAGATCTGGATAGATTTTGACCAGAAAGAGAAAACTCTTTCTATTCGTGATAATGGTATTGGTATGAATAATACTGATCTTGTGAGTAATCTTGGTACTATTGCTAGATCAGGTACAGCAAATTATCTTAAAGCTCTGCAAGAATCTGGTGGCAGTTTAGATTCTTTAATTGGTCAATTTGGAGTAGGTTTTTACTCTACATTTGTTATTGCTGATAAGGTTGTAGTTACAACTAAAAAAGCTTCCGAAACAGACGAGAAGCCGTGTGTTTGGGAGTCAGAAGGTAAAGGAGATTATACAATAAGCGAAGCTCCAGAAGATACTCCCGTTGGTACAAAGATAACTTTACATCTAAAGTCTGACATGGATAATTTTTTGCAAGATTGGTATGTGCGCAAAATAATAACTACTTACTCTGATCATATCGATGTTCCAATTAGTATGAAGGTGGCAAAGGAACAAACTGAGGAAGAGCGTAAAGAAAATACTCCTGTAGAGTTTGAATATGAGGTTATAAACCAGTCAAAAGCAATTTGGGTAAAAAGAAAGAATGAAATAAGCGATGAAGAGTATGAAACATTCTTCAATTCATTATCTCATACTGTTGGTAAACCGTTAGCTTGGGTGCACAACAAGGTTGAAGGTAAAGTAGATTATACTATGTTGCTATACATACCAGACACGGCTCCATTTGCTCTGTGGAATAGAGATAAAGTAAAGGGTATTCGATTATACTCGCAAAGAACCTTCATTATGGATGATGCAGAGCAGTTTTTACCCTTATACTTACGCTTTGTTAAAGGGATAGTCGATTCTTCTGATCTTCCTTTGAATATTTCTCGTGAAATTTTACAAGATAGTGATGTTGTTAATAAAATTCGCTCAGGATGTACTAAAAAGATTCTAGGTTTACTAGAGAAAATGGCTGAAAATGATCCAGAAAAATACGCTACTTTTTGGAATCAATTTGGTGAAGTTTTGAAAGAGGGGCCAGGTGAAGACTTTACAAACAAAGATCAGATTGCCAAGTTACTTCGTTTTAGTAGTGTAAAAACTGATAGTAGCGAGCAAAAATTATCGCTGTCTGAATATGTTGCTAACATGGCAAAAGATCAAGATAAAATTTATTATGTAACTGCTGAAAGCTACGCAGCTGCTTTAAACAGTCCTCATCTAGAAGTTTTCAAGAAGCACGACATTGATGTGTTATTACTTCATAATAGAGTGGATGAGTGGTTGACATCTCATCTGACAGAATTCGATGGAAAGAAATTATCATGTGTTACTAAAGGTGAATTAGATTTACCTGAAGAGGTAAAGGATAAAATCAAACAGGAAGATGAAAAAGCAGCTAAAGATTTTGATGATATTGTCAAGCGTGTAAAAACAGCTTTAGGTGAAAAAGTAAAAGATGTCAGAGTGACCTCCCGTTTAACTAATTCTCCAGCCTGTTTGGTTGCTGATGAGCAAGAAATGAGCGCAAATCTAAAAAGAATGCTACGTCAATCTGGGCAGGATTTTATGGATTCTAAGCCTATTTTGGAGCTTAATCCAAGTCATGGCTTAGTAGAGTGTCTGAAAAAAGAGACACAAGATGATATGTTTGCAAAATGGAGTCAGATTCTATTCAGCCAGGCAATGTTGGCTGAGGGTGGTCAACTGGATGACCCTGCATCATTTGTGAGTGATCTCAATGCTATGATGTTACGTTTTATAGATAATGAGTAAAGCTTATTTTATCCAGAAAAAGGGGCTATCTAGCCCCTTTTTTATTTTAATCTTGCTCGATTTTGTTACAAAAATTTATTACCTTATCAAAAAAGACAGGGTTTCTTTTGTAGTTAAGCTTTATTGCATAAATTAATTTGTCAAAGTGTACTTTGTTTTTTAATTCTAAAATAGTCTTGCAGCATTGTTGTAACTTTATAAGGTGATCATAATTCAGAGAAATATTCTGTAATGTTATGATCTGAATAGCTCTAATTAGAACCTCGCATGAGTGCTTGTTTTTATGTATTACTGTATTTTCATATGGAGTATGTTCATCCAATATTTCTTTTATTTGTTGAATGAACTTTTCAATACCTTGATGATATGAAATAGATTTAGTACTATTTTTTTGTTTATTTTCTAAATGATTAATTAGTTGCTGAGCTTTAATGTATAAACTTATAGCGCTAGAATTTTGGATAGAGCTTCTTTTTATTTCAACTTCTTCAATAGTAAGCTGTTCTTTTATGTGTTTTGGTAGCTCTCTTCTATAAGTACTTTTGAACTCATTTATTTTACTTTTAATAATTAAGCTGAATTCGTTCATATGATAAGACCATGATTAATATGGGTATTATACGCGAAAGCTGTTGTAATGTCTATAGTTTTTTGTTTATGTCTCTATGTTGAATTTTTTTAATTTCTTTCTTATAGTGTTCCTGCTAATACCAGATATTTCAGCTGCTTCTTTTTGATTACCTTTTGTGAAACTTATCAGCGAGCGAAAAAAACCCTCCTCAACACTGTCTATTATTTTGTAGTACAAACTTGAGTCTCTACAGCCTTCAATATCTTCTAGATATTGATGCGTAATTTTATTAACTAGATCTTGGAGTGTTTTTGCATTATATGAGGATTCTGCCATAGTATTTTTACGACCCAATTTGATTACAATGTGATAAATTCGTGTGTTTGTTGAAACATTTTTACACTTTAGCTAATTTTAATAAAATTCTCAAGGTCTTATGATCTTTTTAGCTATTTCATTATGTTTGAGTTAGCTTAAAACTTTTTCTATTGCACATTTAACTAATTTATAAGATAAAAATTTATTTATATAGCTATTTTATTGAATTTAATGCTTTAAATCGCTAATATATGAGGATGCCAGGAGGATAAAACATGCCAATTTATAAATATCAATGTAAGAACTGTGGTTTTGTTTTTCAAAAATTACAAAAAATAACCGATGACTTCCCAGAATCAAACTGCTGTGACTTTGTTAATTTAAGACGTATTGTTGGTGCTGCAAATTTTTCTTTAGCCGGGGGAGGATGGTTCAAAGATGGCTACGATAAGAAAGATAAGGCTGCGAGTTCAGTTAGCGAATAAGGTCGTATTTAAGGAATTTATTAGATAAGAAGGGGTTCTTTTGAAAAAATTTTTCATAACAGGTTTGCTTGTTTGGGTACCGATTCTCGTTACATTTTTAATAATCAAGTTTCTTTGGGAACTTGTTGATAAAAGTGTATCTTTGATACCTGGTAATTTGCAGCCAGAGG
>JAYYZF010000055.1:0-2084 GCA_036340215.1 Pseudomonadota bacterium
TAAGATATTTTTATAAATTTTTATACGATTTACCTGCATCTCACGCGTTCGTATAAAAAGATCATCCAAATTAACATTATCAGAAGGATTATTCATTAAATAGTTTATAGAAAAAAAGAATTTAATATAAACTGATTCTATTAAATATGCCAATTAAACATATTGTTCTTGAAGGGGGGGCATACTTGGGAGTATCAACATTAGGTGCTCTTTCTTTTTTGCAAAAGGAAGGATTTTATGATATTAAACAAATAAAGACCATTTATGGTTCTTCTATTGGGGCGGTTATAGGCGGGATATTGTGTCTTAAAGTAGATTGGGGTGATCTTTTTGAATATATTAGAGATCGCCCTTGGCATAAAATTCTTAAGTTTACACCTGATTTATTATTTACCATGGCAGCAAAAAAAGGGATTTTAGATAGTTCTTTTTTTATAAAAACATTCAATAATCTTCTACAATCGAAAGATCTCCATAATGATATTTCTATGAAAGAATTATATGAATATTCCGGAATAGAATTACATATTATAACTACTAAAATGAATGATTTCAGCATTGAAGATATATCCTACAAAACCCATCCAAATTTCAAATTCATAACCGCAGTTTATCAAAGTTCCACTATTCCAATTCTATTTCAACCAAATTGGCATGACGAGTCCTATTTTCTCGACGGAGGGCTTATTAATAATTTCCCAATTGATCTATGTATACAGAATGGCGCAGCCATTGAGGAAATTTTAGGTATACGATACAAAGCATTAATCAACAACAACAAAGTGAAACAAACAGACGGATTTTTAGATTACTTATTGGAGTTTTTTAGAAGGTTATTTAGTGTACAACGAAAAGAAAATGCAGTTAATCTTAAGAATCAACTAATAATTCCATGTGATAAAATTAATATCACAGAATGTCAGAAATTATTGCAAGATAGTAATATACGTGCACAATACTTACGAGACGGAGAGAAAGCGGCGCAAACTTTTCTGTTCTATGAGAAAAAATCACAATCTAATATATAATGCTTGCAATTGGAGGCGCGCTAAAGGGTATGGCGAGAAGAGGTCAAACGCCCATATATTTTTTAATTTCACAACTAAGTGCCATATTATTTTTTGCCATTATTTATTGGATATTTGAACAGCTTGAACCCGGGCTTCATTTTAAAGGAACAACCAATACCCATGATATGAATTCATTCTTGGATTTATTCTATTATAGTATGGTGACACAAACCACAGTCGGATATGGCGATATTGTGCCTGTCAGTAAATTGGCACGTGTAGGCGCTATTTGTCAAATGTTGCTTGTCTATGCAGGACTGGGATTAACAGAAGGTAAAATTCTTAAAGCGATAGGGTTTTAAACTGAACTCTTCAAAAACTGCGTAAGAGACTCTTTTGTAGGTTTGGCGTCAAAATCAACAACTTCATTCCCCTTGACTAATTTAATAGTTGGGTATCCCTCAACACCATACTGGTCAGCTAATTTTTCATTTTTTTCACAATCGACCTCCTTGAAATAAACAGCTTTACCATTCACATTCTTCTGCGTATTTTTAATACTATCCCATGCAGGTCGAGCTTTTTTACAATAAGGGCACCACTTCGTATAAAAGTAATAAACTTCAACAGAATCTTCGTGTCCCTCCTCTTTCTTAATAAATTCTTTATTGGTTGCAAATTTTGGATCCATACGTGGTGCAACATAACTATTGTAATAATAAAAGGCAATTCCTGTAAATAGGGCAGCAATAACAACAATAACTAAAAATTTTTTACTATAAACAAGATTCGTTAAATTTTCTTTAAAGTTCTCTAGCATATAATATATTCTGAGAGATAAGAAACAAAAAATTTAACGAATAATACCTAAAGATAAAACATTATATATCATGAGTAGCATGTTCATTCGTAATCATACAGGGCATATTATAGAGATCAATGCGCAAAAATTTATCAATGAGAAAGAATTTTATAAGCATTTGTGGCAGGTCATGTATAATATTACTATTGAAGAGCCATCATTTACGGAACGATTGGTTAAATATATTCGTGGAGAGACTTTTTCTGTATAAT
>JAYYZF010000056.1:0-2820 GCA_036340215.1 Pseudomonadota bacterium
TGATGAAGAAATAACAGAGATAATTAAAAATGGTGGCTATACGGCAACTAAAATTAATAGATAGTTTATGCTTAAAATCAAATAATCACTCATATCGTTTATGGGGCTGTTTGTCTCGCTCTCAACGATTTTATGCTATGCTTTACCTATAATATTAGTATTTCTTGGTATGGGTGTAGTTTTTGCAAGTCTAACCTCAAGATTTCCTCTAATTCCATGGTTAGCTGAAATGAGTTCCTATCTCTTTTTCTTTTGCTACGATACTTCTCCTTGTGGGTGGCTACTTTATTTTCTTAAAACTACAGCAGTGACCTGCTGATAAACACCTTGCCTTAGAATGCAATAAAACAAAAAGGTTTAATAAGATTGTATGGTTGTTATCTTTGATCATCTTAATTATAAGTTTCTTCTTTAAATATATTCTAATATTATTTATTAGACTATCGATATTATTTGAAGGTGATTATGTTTTTTACAGAGGGAAAAGTGAATATTTTCAATTACAATATTTAATCTTATTCTATCTTTGAGAGTGAAACAATATTCACTATTACCATCAATAACAGAATTCCATACCCGAATAGGATTGCCTTTAGCATCATGTAAAATTATATCTGTAATATCTTGCCGAATAGGGAATTTAAAACCACCCGCCGGTATTGTAATTTTTTTCCGATCCATACCACGGATCATGAGATGAAAATAGCTTTTTTTATCTAACTGTGCTTGAGAGTAACATGGCTGTTGCCCCATCGCCAAAAACCATATTGGAATTACGATTTTACTCTCAGACTTAGTTAATCTTTTAGGCGACGAAATATCAGGATAAATTGACGATTAATTAAAATTACGTTAATCATAGTTATGTTTTTTGTGTTAGAATATTTTAGTATCCACTAAAATAGAGAGTTCATTAATTTAGCACTTGTTAAAAATTAAACCATATGTACAATTTAAATAAGTTTTGTTACTATTAGATGTAGAAAAATTTCATTGTTAGAATTATGAATGCTCTTATCCTTTTTCTACATATGCCGAACGGCTTTAAAAGCTAATATATGGGGATTTTTGGGAGCTAACATGTTTTCTTAATGACAACAGTTATAAAATTTTTTGATAGGAGATAAAAGTGTCTAACTTAGAAAAATATATAAAGGCTTTCACGCAGACCTTTGAAATTACGGCAGAAGAAACTACTGGCCTTGAATATCAGTCTATAGAGGTGTGGGATTCTGTTGGTCACATGGGTTTAGTAGCTGCAATAGAGGATTCTTTTGGGATTATGCTTGATCCTGATGATCTTATTGATTTGAGTTCTTTTGAGAAAGGCAAGGATATACTAAAAAAGTACAATATTGAAATGTAGTTTGTGGTGAGAGAGTTGGAAAAAGATATTATTTTAAGAGGACTAGATGCTCATGCTATTCAGCAATACCAGCAAAATAGGTTTCCTTGCCTTTTTGTTGATTTTATCGAAGAGGCTGTTCCTGGAAAGAGCGCTAAAGGTTACAAAAACTTTACTTTTAATGAGTGGTATTTCCCTGCCCACTTTGAGGATGAGCCAGTTGTACCAGGGTTTATACAAATAGAAGCCTTAACTCAGGTTTTTCTTATGACATTTCTTACTTTTCCAGAAGCAAAGGGTAAGAAAACAGGATTTGTATCTGTTAAAAATGCTAATTTTAAGAAAAAAATAATACCTGGAATGCGGTTAGACATGATTGCAAACCTTGAGTCTTATCGGCGAGGTTTAGCGAAGGGTAATGTAACTGGTAAAGTATGTGGTGAAATTGCCTGTACAATAGAGCTGGTAGTAACCGTACCTGAGATTATGATTGGATTCACACCTAATCTACGTAAGGAGTAGCTATATGCGAGTCGCAGATTATGTAATGCAAAGGCTACACGACGAAAATTGTAATCATGTTTTCACGGTTACAGGTAGAGGAATACTTTACTTAACTGATTCTTTAGCTAAGAATACTAACATAGAATCTGTTTCAGTACATCATGAACAATCTGCATCTTATGCTGCCATGTCTTACTCACAGTATAATGGTAATATTGGCGCTGCTTTAGTTTCAACAGGATGTGGTGCTACAAATGCTATAACAGGATTGCTGTGTGCCTGGCAAGATGATATTCCTTGTATATTCATTTCCGGTCAGAATAAGCTGGCAGAAACAACTACCTTCACAAAACTCCAGATTCGCACATATGGACAGCAAGAAGCTGATATAGTAAGCCTTGTAAAGCCAATCACAAAATATGCAACTATGCTAGTTGACCATAAAGATGTCGCTTATGAGATCGATAAGGCTCTATATCTAGCAAAATCAGGGCGGAAAGGGCCTGTTTGGTTAGATATTCCTCTCGACATACAAAATATGCGTATAGACCCAGATAATCTGAAGAGGTTTTCAGTAGAAGAGAGGTTTTACGGTTCAGACAGATCAAATTTAGAAGATGTTTACTATACATTAAGCGTCATGAGAAAGTCTAAACGTCCTATTGTCTTAGTTGGTAGCGGCGTTCGTACTTCTGGTTCTATAGAGATACTTCATTCATTTTTATCTAAACATAATCTTCCCTGTGTATTCTCAAGTTCTGCAACCGATATACTCGATCCAGAAAAAGTTTTGTCTATAGGCTGTGTTGGAGCTATGGCATCAAATAGAGCAGCTAATTTTGCTATTCAAAACTCCGATATGGTTTTAGTTCTGGGTAATAGGTTGTCAACAATGGTTACTGGTGAATGTGTTGATAAGTTTGCGAGAGGAGCTAAAATAATTGCGGTAGATATTGACAAATATGAGCATA
>JAYYZF010000057.1:0-7717 GCA_036340215.1 Pseudomonadota bacterium
CAAAAACAGTTGTTATAGTAGAATCACCAGCTAAAGCTAAAACCATTGCGGGCTATCTTGGCAAAGGTTATACGGTATTATCGTCAAAAGGACATGTAAGAGATCTTGAACCGAAAAAAGGAGCTGTAGACCCAGATAATGGTTTCAAGATGAAATATAAAGCTATTCCTGATAGCGCTAATTACGTAAAGAAAATAATAGACTCCACACGAAATGCAGAAAACCTTTTACTTGCAACTGACCCTGATAGGGAGGGAGAAGCTATTGCTTGGCATCTCTGCGAATTGATAGGCGAAAAAAAATTAAAGAATCTTAAAATTGCAAGAGTCGTATTCCACCAAATAACGAAAAAAGCAATCAAAGAAGCAATTGATTCGCCAAGGATAATTAACCAAGATTTAGTAGATGCACAACAAGCAAGAAGAGCTTTAGATTACTTAATTGGTTTTTATGCCTCTCCTTTGCTTTGGAAAAAGATCAGGAGAGGATTATCTGCTGGCAGAGTACAAAGCCCTGCCCTGTGCCTTATTGTAAATAGAGAACAAGAAATAAAAGCATTTGAGCCTCAAGAGTACTGGACTATCACTGCATTACTTCAGGAAGAAAAACAACAGTTTCCTGCAAAACTCTACGAGTACGAAGGGGAAAAGATAAAGCAGTTTTCTATAACTAATAAAGAGCAAGCAGAGAAAGTACATAAAAATCTGCAAGATAATAGCAATAACATCCTAGAAGTTGTTGATATTGAAACCAAACCAAGGAAAAGAAATCCTGCTGCACCGTTTATAACTTCAACCTTACAACAAGAAGCAGCAAGAAAAATTGGCTTTAGCTCCTCAAAAACAATGATGGTAGCGCAGCAATTATACGAAGGTATTTCTACTAAAGAAGGTACAATCGGACTAATAACATACATGAGAACCGACTCCGTAAGCCTAGCAGGAGAAGCAATAGCTGAAATTAGAGATTACATAGAGAAAAATTATGGCTCTGAAATGATGCCGACAAAACCTCATCAGTATAAAACCAAAGCAAAAAATGCTCAGGAAGCTCATGAGGCAATAAGACCAACAAGTATCTTCAGAAAACCTAAAGATCTAGCAACTAATCTATCTCCAGACCAATTAAAGCTTTATGACCTAATCTGGAAAAGGACTCTGGCATGTCAAATGAAACATGCTACTCTCCTTGCAACACGCATAGACATGGATTGTGGCAAAAAAGGAATTTTTAGGGCAACAGGATCAACAGTCTCTGAACCAGGATTCCTGAGCGTTTACGAAGAAGGATCTGATGATAAAAAAGACTCAAAGAAGGAAATAAAACTACCTAAAGTTGTTTTAGGTCAGAAAATACCTTTAGAGAAAATTAACTCTGAACAACATTTTACAGAGCCACCACCAAGATATAGCGAGGCATCCCTAGTTAAAACACTCGAAGAATACGGGATTGGTAGGCCATCTACTTATGCTAGTATAATCCAAACTCTTAAAAATCGTGAATACGTTACGTTAGAACAGAAACGCTTTCACCCTACAGATACCGGAGAAATTGTTTGCGGTTTTTTATCCAAATATCTAAACCAGTATGTTGACTATGGATTTACTGCTGAATTGGAAGATCAGCTTGATGCTATATCTAGGGGAGAATTGAAGTGGATTCCCTTACTCGAAAAATTTTGGGACCCATTCAAGGAAAAAGTAGACCATATAGATAATGAGGTTCAGCGCAAAGATGTAACACACGAAAAGCTTGATGAAAAGTGCCCGGAGTGTGGTGGCGAACTTTCAGTAAGATTAGGTAAAAGAGGTAAGTTCATTGGCTGCAATAACTATCCTGATTGTAAATACACAAGAGGCATGGAAGATGATAAAACTGAATCAAGCACTCCAGAAGTAATTTCTGACAGAAAGTGTCCAAAATGCGAAAGTGATCTTGTAATTAAACCAGGTCGTTATGGCAAGTTTATTGGCTGTAGTAATTATCCAAATTGTAAGCACATGGAGCCCCTCGAAAAACCCGAGTCTACTGGTGTTTCTTGTGCAAAATGTGAGCCTGGAGTTCTGCTAAAAAGAAAATCACGTAGAGGAACATTCTTTTATTCCTGTGACCAATATCCGAAATGCAAATATGCCGTTTGGAATGAACCATTGAAAAAAAGCTGCCCAAAGTGCAACTGGCCTATACTTACATTAAAAGAGACTAAAAAATTTGGTAAAGAGATAGTCTGCCCAGAATGTGGTCATAAAGAACCTGCCGAGTAAATTATGGCATACAGTATAAGCAAGCAAGAGAAAATTGAGATTGAAAAGGCTATTTTAGCATTGCAGAGGGAACAAGTAATTGCATATCCAACAGAGTCTATGTATGGCTTAGGTTGTGACATTTATTCACAAGATGCGCTACTTAGAATTATAAAATTAAAAAAACGCGATGCCAGCAAAGGTTTAATTGTAGTTGCAGCAAATTGGCAGCAAGTTGAAAATTTAACAGAAAAACTACCAGAATCAGACTACAGAGAAATATTTAATACTTGGCCTGGAGCAACAACCTGGGTTTTTCCTGCAAAATCTGAAGTACCACAACTTGTAACAGGATCTAAGAAAACTATTGCTATAAGAATTAGCAGCAACCCATTCGTACAAGAACTTTGTAAGGGATTTAAAGGTCCAATTATCTCAACAAGCGCAAATATTCAAGGACATCCACCGGCAATATCAATGCAAGAAACTTTTGCAGTTTTTGGTAATAAGATTGACTGTTATGTTCCTGGAAAAATTGGAGAGAATAAAAAAGCAAGTAAAATCATTGACGCTCAAACTAAAATTGTTTTACGAAAATAATTTTTTTTCCAATTCTGAGCCATCAAATTCCTGGAGTTTCTTGGTGATTTTAACATAATCATTAACAGACAAATCTGATGGTCTAGCCTTACTAGACAACTCAAGTTTCTGCCAGTCAATTATTGTAAGGACCTTTTTAAAAGAGCTATATAAAATTTTTCGTTTATGTCTAAAAGATAGCCCAACAACTTTCTCAAAAAGCAACCAATCAAGGGAATCAGACCCTTCCATTACATAAGGGGAAGCACAAAATACAGTTGAATCAACTTTTGGTGGCGGTGAGAATGACCCTGGACCAACATCTAACAAGTGTTCCAGACGACACCATGACTGTACCATCACAGAAAGACGACCGTAAAAGGGGGAGCCAGGAGTAGCAACTAAACGCTCGGCAACTTCCTTCTGAACCATAAAAATCATTTTACCAATTATATCCTGAAAATTACGCAAGCGTAGCATCAAGACAGCGGAGATCTGATAAGGCAAATTACCAAAGATACAAAGTTTATTACCGCCAAGGTCTAGATAAATACTACGAAAATCAGCACGCATTACATCACAATTTATAAATTTAATGCTTTCAGGGCTAACTAACCTTGCCTCTAAAGCAGCTATTAAACTGGAATCTATTTCTATAGCTGTAATATTATTGTCAAGTGATAATAGAGGAATAGTCAACGCACCTAGCCCAGGTCCAATTTCGACTAAAGGTAGATTTTTACTTGAGTTTACTAGCTCGACTATTCTAGTTATGACAAACTTATCAACAAGGAAATTCTGCCCTAGCTTAACATTCTTACGTGGCATTAAGTAATTTTACCTAATTTCAATATATGTGGAATCTCTGAGGGATTTAATCCACTTAGGAATGAGGTTTCCTCCTTGACGTGCAGTTAAAATATATTTTGCATAGTCAGCACTCATTTCCTTTGGCTTTTGCTTTTCAAGCATAAGTAAAGAGTGATATCCATTAGGAGCAATAACCATATAACTTGGGGTATCTACTTTTATGTTTGAAACAACATTCTTATATAAACTTGGCATCTGATCTATTGATTTTACCCCTAAATCAGTTATTGTCATAGGAGCTAGCTGCTCTCGCCCATCCTTATATCTACTAATAGCATCATTTACTCTCTCAGAAAAAGAGTGTGATGTAACCTTATCAGAGCCTTTCGGCAGATAAATATCTAAGATGTGATATTTAGTATTTTCTTTGTAATATGCAGTCATAAAATTATGCACATCTTTACTTGAAATGTTTGTTTCGCTAGCTAAGTACTTTTGCTGTACTTGGGTTACAAGAAAATCTTCTTTTAAAAAAGATTCGAACTCATCAAGAGTTAATTTATACTGTTTTAAGGTACTAACAAGCTGGTCTTTGGATAGTTTGGCTTCTCTGGAAGAAGTAAAACTCTTTACTAAATCTAAATTATCAGGAACCCTTAAACCAAACCTTGCGACATAACTTAGCATAAGTTTCCTATCAACAACATAATTCAAGATCATGTCATTCGAATTTGGCTGATTTAAAGAGCTCTCATCAATTCGCCCCTGAATCAGCATACACGACTTTATCTTTGCAACATCAATATTGGTTATTGGCTCAGATCCAACAATAGCTTCTATGCTAGTTATTTCTTCAGCAGCACAAAAATTAGATGTTAAACATAAAACTAACGCGTATGTGTATAAAATTATTTTTTTCAAAGCAACTTCCCCTTTAGTTGTTGAACTTTAACAGATTTAAGACATCCTTTCAATAATAAAACCTAACCAAATCCAGATAGATAAACACGTACTATAAAAGAATTTTGATAATCTTTATCTCCATTAGCATCTAAACCCTGATATCTATGTTGAAAACCAATAGATGAATTAAGACAGCAACTTGTATAATCTAAGCCAACAAAGAAACCTGTACTAGTTTGGTCGTCAAAATTATATTGTACTTCTGCTTCAAGATTGAGATTTTCTTGAATTCTACTTTTTACAGTGCCACCTATAATTTTTGACTTTGTGACATCCATTGGAAAAAGTGACAAGTAATTAACAGAACTGTAATATATCTTGTAATCTAGATTAGCGCCCGAGTAATGTAAATCTGAATAAATGCTATTACTATTTTCAAACTCATTATCTAAAGAAAGGACAAAATCTGTTGAATAATTACCTTTAAATAAAGAAAATTTAAACTCCCAGGGAGAAAAATTGTGGATGGCTTGAGGATCTTCTTGACAATCATCTGACGAACAAACTCTATGTAACCTGAAGGCATAATTCTTAGCGATGTCAAAACTGGCGATTAAATCACCGCTATTTTTCTCAAACCAAAATGTCTCTAATGCCATAGTAAGGCTATTTGCATCACCAATCCTATCATGCCCAACAAATCTATTAAGACGAAATAAATTTTGGTAGTTATCTGCTGGCAAGTATGTATCTAAAACAGGAAGATTATTTTGATCACGATAAGCAATATATTTGTAAAATAATCTTGGTTGCAAGGAAAAAGAAAAGTAGCTATCTTCAAAACTCAACATTGCTTTCTTTTCATAGCTCAACCATGGCACAAAAACATGATTATCAGACGCCACATCGGTATTTTGATTATTCCAATCATAATATGAGGCATTAAAGCCAAACTTAAAAGTTCCTCTATACCAGGGTTTGTAATTAAAAATACTGAAGACAGGATCAATAATAAATCTATCACCATCTATGTTTATATTTTCCTGGGAACTATTTTTTTGTAAGCTTGAGTCTAAGGGACTAAAATGTAGAAAACTAGTGAATAAGTCGAATTGTATGTCAGGATAGTCTTTTGAGAAATACTGTAATCTTGAGCTTACAACTGGCAAAGCTGAGAATAAACCTTCTATTATGTCCTGTCCTAAAGGTTGTAAGACTTGGTCCTTTTGCAATAAAAATTCTGTTCTAATATAGCCAGTATCGTAGTTTAAACTAAAATTACGAGGTAGCTTTCTTGAAGGTAAAATTGCTCTTACTTGAGTAAAATCATCAGACATATAATCGTCGCTCATATAATTATAGTTCAGATTTAAATATGCCTTAGGGCTTAAAGTATAACTTTGATTATATGCAAAGAAGAATCTATAAGCACTGGAGTTTGATAAGCTTGTTGCAAGAAATTGCTCACTAGAATTGGAACTATTCTCGTATTCAGGAACCGTTTCCTCTTTAAAGGTTTCAAAAGCACTGTCATCAAAAACATTAAATAGAGTTAATTTGCCTGACGACTTAGGTGTAATAAATCGAAATAGGCCTTTCCATGCAAGCCCTCTCTCACTAAAATAAACAAGAGAAGTTGTTAGATCATAGTTAGGTGCTAAATTCCAGTAATAAGGAACTGAGACACTGTAACCACCATCACTCGTATATCCAACTGTTGGGTGTAAAAAACCACTTTGACGTTCGGATGTAAAAGGGAAACCTAATATAGGAATATAAAAAACTCTTTGACCGAATAAACGCAGCCACAGGCCTTTTGCGAATCCCTGATTGGTAATGTTATCAACACTCAAGTTTGTAGCTTCTAAAACCCAATCTGGCCGAGTAAAGCTACAATTACTTATGGACAAGTTAGAAAATGAGATTTTATTTTTTTTCGGGAACCAGACCTCCTCAGCTTGCCCCCAAAACTCACCAAGACCCTTGTTGCTGGAAGATTTAATACGATAAAAAGTATTGTTGAAATAACCGCGGCCATTAGCATACCAAATAGCTGTATCTGCTAAGATAAGCAAACCATCTTTTTGAAAATTTACTTTCTTATTAGCAACGAAAATAGATTTAAATGATTTGTGCTTCGAGTAACATATAGTATCAGCAAACAGTCGGTTGTCTTTGTAAGATAAGGAGGCATTTCCCTTTAGAAATGAAATATCTGTCTCTGAAATCATCGTATTTTTATCAGCATTAAAGTATAAGTGACCATCCTCTTTAACGGTCTTATCAAACTTCGCCTGAGTAAAATAACCTTTACACTGGGAATCATTTACGACCCAGCCAACTCTATTAGAATCAAGGCGTGAAAAATCTTGCCTATCTACCTTCTTAAAATCACACTTTTTCTTAAATGACTGGTATTCAGACTGATATTCTGTAGTAGTATATTCATGAGCTCCTACATTCATACTAAGCATAAAAGCAAAAATTAGAATGAGAGTTTTGTTTCTTGATATTACCACTATTAATATAAACCTATTTGAGCTAAACTTAAATTTTTCAATCTACTATCCTTGTTTTTGGCACAATTATGACTACAAATATAGAAATAAAACAAAATCAATAATTTTATATTATCAAAACATGGTTAAAAAAACATGTAAAAAAAAACTTCTCGCTGAATAAGCTTGATGGAGATGCTGGCTTTCGGCGTTACTACAGAGTTAAGTATAACGATGGCACCAGCAATATTCTTATGGTTGACAATAGTATAGAACAAATAAAAAAGTACATAAAAATTTCAGGAATATTAGTTAGTAATGGGATAAAAGTTCCTCAAATATTAGCATGTTCAATAGAAAATGGTCTGTTACTACAAACTGATTTTGGTGATAATTTACTCAGTGGATATGTATCTAAACAACAGGATAATTATTTTTATAAGCTCTGTATCGACGAAATAATAAAAATACAAAAAATAAAAAATATAGATATAAGCAGCTTCTGCTATGAGTCACTTTACAATGAAACGATGATATCTGAAACATGGTTTTTCGACAAACACAGCGAGCAGATTGCAACAGAAGATGTAAAAGTTAAATATCGATTATTTTGCCAGGAAATATGTAAAAATATTTCTGCTAACTCAGAAGTTTTTGTTCATAGAGACTATCACTCAAGAAATA
>JAYYZF010000058.1:0-53821 GCA_036340215.1 Pseudomonadota bacterium
GTTGCTTATGATAATAATATTAGAGTTATAATTGAATCAACCACAAGTATAGAAAATTTATTCGATAAAGAATCTAACATAACAGCCGTGAAAAGAACAAAATCTAGACTATTAGAGATGCAAAGTAACATATAAAATTAACTGCAAAAAAATAAATATGTAAGTAAAAAATGTAGCTTAAAAAATTAATGCTTGCTAAAATCATAATTAGTAATTTTCTAGAGTTATATTATTATTTAGGGAGATTGATATGCGCATAACTTTAAAACTACCACTTTTAGCACTTATATTTTGTACTAGTGCTTACGCTGACCAAACCACAGAAAAAACTTTAAGCTTGAAGGTTCATGCTACACCAGAGGAAAACTCTGCTATTGTAACTACCATTGATCCGAGTAAAGGCATAACAGTTCTGCCAAATAACTGGGTGAAGGTTCTTGATAATTCAACAAATAAAATCGGATGGGTAACTCAAGATGAATTATCTCAAGCACTTAAACAAGATAATATTTGGCTAAAAAAAATCTCAGAAACCCCAAATGGTAGTTATAAAGAAGTATCTGAAATAAAAACAGGTAAATCTGCTGAACAAGAGTATAAACAAGTAATAACTTCAGTCTCAAAGCAACATAAAATTATGAATGATAACTTCAATAAAGCTATGCAGCAGATTAAAAAACTTGAAGAAAGTTTGTTTGATAATTTCTCAGTTAGTTCTCACGATAATAATAAAAACTGAAATTTAGAGAAATATAATTAAATTTTATTCATTTGTAGCAAGACTTTGTTTAAGCCCATTGTCATTTACAATTTTACCACCAATGTCTTGACGTAAGAGAATTATACTCGGAATTGCTAACAAAGTCGCTACAATGAAAAAATCAACCCACCCATATTGCATGGCAATATATCCAGCAACTGGCCCAATAATTACTCTAGGTAGTGAACTCAATGCACTCATAAATGCTATTTGACTTGCAGCAAATCTTTTTTCATTACAAATATTCATGAACATAACCACTAAAGTACAACTTGAGGCACCAGCACTAAAACTTTCTGCAAATACTGCTATTATTACAAAGTAAGGCCATTTAAAATAAGCTAACAAAATAAATAATGAACTTGAAATAAGCTGCAATATAGCAAAGAATAAGAGTGACTTATGAAAGCTATTCCTATTAATATGATATGTTGCAAAAAATGTTCCTAAAATAGTTGCAGCTAAGCCAAACACTTTAAGAAGATAGCCAACATCACTCTTGGAATAATTCAAACCTTTTAATAAAAATGACATTAATAAATTCATTAAAAAAGCATCACCAATTTTATATAATATAAGCAATGCAAAAATGGTCTTAATATTCTTTATCTGTAGTAATTTTTTCATTGGTAACACGATCATATCCTTACAGCCTAAAGACAATGATATTTCCTCATAAGGTTTTACTAATGACCAAGTAAGAAAAAAACCAACCATGACAAAGAATGCCATAATTTCATATGTGACAGTCCAACCAAGCTTATCTGCTATCACTAAGGCAAAACCACCTGAGCATATCATGGCTAGCCTGTATGCAGTAGTAGCGCAACCAACAATTGTTGAACGTAATTTTGCAGGAGTTACAACTTGCCTATATGCATCAATAGCTGAATCTTGGGTTGCGCTGAAAAAAGCAACTAACATTGCAATACAGGCCATTTCCATTGGCATAGAGCTTGGATTCATATAAGCCATAACTAAAATACCAAAGAAGATACAGCATTGAGACATTAGAATCCAAAATCTTCTTGGCGCGTCAGATGAAAAACCATAACTATCTAGTAATGGGGCCCATAAAAACTTAAATGAATAAGGTAATCCAATTAAACTTAAAGCGCCTACAGAGGTCAAATTTACACCTTGGTCAGTGTACCAAGCCTGTAATGTATTACTTACTAAAAGTAGCGGTAGACCTGACATGAAACCTAATAGAGAATTCACAGTTATAAATCTCATATCACCTTTTGAAATTTTACTAGTCAAAATTGGCGCCTGATATAATTAAACTTAAATCAATTGCAGAGATATTTTTTGTAATAGCTCCAACCGAAACGAAATCTACTCCAGTATCTGCAAATTCCCTTATGTTATCCTTTGTTATATTGCCAGAGACTTCTAACTTTAGCTTGCTCTTACAGACAGCCACTGCATCACGGCACATATCTGAGGAAAAGTTATCAAGCATTACACGACTGACACCACATTTGATTGTCTCATTTAGCTCTAATAAATTTTCAACCTCAACTACTATAGGTGTATTTTCTGGAGCTGTTTCCTTTGCTTTCAACACCGCTTTTGTGATAGATCCACAAGAAAAAATATGGTTCTCTTTAATTAAAATTTCATCATACAAACCCATTCTATGGTTTGTTCCTCCACCACAAATAACCGCGTATTTTTGGGCCTTCCGCCATAAGGGTATGGTTTTCCTGGTATCTAGTAGCTTCGTTCCATAACCACTAAGTAATTCAACAAAAAGTGCTGTTTCTGATGCCGTCGCAGATAGTGTTTGTAAAAAATTTAAGGCGACTCTCTCTCCAGTTAAAATAGGTGCTATCGGACCTGAGATATTACACAATGTACTACCATTTTTAACTTTACTTCCATCACTGAAGAGCCAACTGATTTTAATATCTTTACTTAAGCTCTTAAAAACACTATCAACCCATGCTGTCCCACATAAGACCATATCTTCTCTAGTAACAATTGAACCTGAGCCGCTCACGTCTCCTTGAATAATTCCTGCGGTCAAATCTCCTCCACCAATATCCTCCTGCAAGGCTTGGGAAACCATCTGTTCTATTACAGCTAAATCGTACATAAATAGTTAAGAACCTGACTTGTGTTTTAAATATGGTTTAAGTTTTTGAAAAAAATTTTGTTGTGGCACAAAATAAGATAGTAACCCTGATATTAAATAAGTCATAAACATGAGAAAGAATACGAGTGCAGGAGCAATAACAAATAAGAAAAAGAATATAACGATAAGGAAACAGTTAACCCATGATATCCTCTGGGTTAAATCAACTGCTTTAAAACTGTAATAAGGTATATTACTAACCATGAGGATAGCAACCAAAACGCCTATTGAAAGTGCAATTACAGAAAAATAAAAACTATTTAGAGAGTATACTTCAGCAAACCAAACCAAGCAAATTAAAGTCGCAGCCCCTGCTGGAGACGGTAAACCCTTAAAGCTATTCTTTTCTTGAACTTGAGTATTAAACTTTGCCAAACGAAGTGCAACCGCAGCAACATAGAGAAAACTTACCGCATATCCTATTTCACCAAAACTATTGTAGCACCAGCTATACATTACCAGAGCAGGGCTAACTCCAAAAGAAACCATATCAGCTAAACTATCAAACTCTTTACCAAACTCAGATTCTGTGCCTGTCATTCTCGCAACTCTTCCGTCCAAAGCATCAAGCAACATAGCAACAATTATACAATAAACTGCAGATATAAAATGACCATCTAAAGACGCTAAAATTGCTAAAAAACCTGAGAATAACCCCATAGTAGTAAGGGTATTTGGTAGTAGATAAATTGCTGTAGATTTCAAACTTTTTGCCGCCTATATAATATGATTATTGTCTGATAAGTATATCTCAAAATGATTATATTGCAAAATAATATATGAAATGCGACACTATAATAATGTTAATTTGTATCAAATCCAAACTAAAAGTTTTAAGTAAAGGTGTGTTGTGAAAAAATCCATTGAGCTTGCTAAAAAGAATAGAATATCGAGAGGTATTATTTTTGCCTTAAAGTTTATCACTGAGTTCCTCCGTGGTTATCTAACTTTCAGAAATATTGGCCCCACGATAACAGTATACGGCTCGGCAAGATTCAAGCCAGGAGAAAAATATTACGATATGGCCCTTGCTGTTGGGAAAAAACTGGCATTAAATGGGATTGCAGTTATGACCGGTGGTGGACCCGGGGTAATGGAAGCTGCGAATAAAGGAGCAAAGCTTGTTGGTGGTAAGTCTTATGGCTGCAGTGTGGTAATCCCATGCGAACAAAGGTCGAATAAGTATGTCGACAAAAGCGTAGTGTTCAAGTATTTCTTTACTAGGAAATTTATGCTGGCAAGATTTTCGTCTGCTTTTATAGCCTTACCTGGAGGCTATGGTACTATGGATGAAATTTTTGAGATGGCTACGCTGGTGAAAACTGAAAAAATATCTGAATTTCCGATAGTGTTAATCGGTTCTGAATATTGGCAACCATTACTTGATTATTTGAAAAATACTTTTGTGAAAAATGGTACGATATATGCAGAAGAGTTGGAATGTTTTTATTTAACTGATTCTATAGATTCTGCTTTAGAATACATAGAAACTGCGGTGAAGAGAATAAATAATGAACAGCAAAGCTAAAGAGCATGAAGAAATTTTTCATAATGGTGAAAGTTATTTTAAAAGTCTCTTAAATGACATAAAAAATGCAAAAAAATCCATTGATATAGAAGTATATATATTCAGCCAAGATTCATTAGGCAAAAAAATCATATCATCACTGATTAGCGCAAAACAAAAACAAAAACTTAAAATAAGATTACTTGTTGATGGTGCTGGCACACCACTATGGGGTGGCAGACTTATCAGGAAATTAGAAAAATACGGCATTCAAACTAAAGTATATAATCCATTACCATGGCAAATATGGCAGTGGCATCGCTCTGCTACAAAACTACCTTTATTTATGAACATTTTCTATATGATTATGAGAATAAACTCTAGGAATCATCGCAAATCAATAGTTATAGATGATAAAGTTGCTTATATAGGGAGTTTAAATGTTGATAAAAGACATCTCAGTGCCAAAAATGGTGGGCAAAACTGGCGTGATACTGCTGTTCGAATATCTGGCTATAATTTAGACAGTATAAAACTAGCTTTTAACAGAGCTTGGGAGCAAAATATATGGCAAGATAAGCTTGAGAAGATAGTAAGCAATCTCAACAGCAAAGTAAGATTAAACAACACTGTAGGTAAAAGATTCAAGCTTTACCGAAATTTACTACGAAAATTAGGCAAGTCTAAACAGAGAATTTGGATAACAAATGCCTACTTTATTCCAAACTCACTTTTTCTCAAAAAACTAAAAAAACTTGCCAAATCTGGTATTGATGTAAAAATAATTGTACCAAAAAAATCAGATGTAGCTGCAGTCCAATGGGCCACAAACAGCCTATATCAAAACCTACTCCAAGCTGGAATAGAAATATACGAATATAAACCCAGTATACTCCACGCTAAAACATTGATAATAGATGATTGGATGGTAATTGGCTCTAGCAACCTTAATCATAGAAGCTTACTCCATGATTTGGAGATTGATGTAAGTTTAGAGTCAACACAAGCAAAACAGGAGCTTATCGAGCAGTTCCAAAAAGATTTACTAGATTCTGACGCCATAACTCTAGCAAGCATTCCAAAGAAGTTATGGATCCAAAAAATTATTGGTAAATTTTGTATCTTTATGAGATTTTGGATTTGAAATGTACTTTTAACAGAATATAACTACTTCTATCAGCCAGGAATAGTATATAACAAAGCTATATAAACAAGAAAAATCAAAACACCAAGAGCCCCTTCTCTCCTATTAATAAGCAACTTATCACCATCAAAGCAATAGCAAGCCAACCAAAATGCTAAAGTAGTGAAAGCCATAAAAGCAAAGTCCCGATATATAATTATCTGAGACACACTGCCAGGTGAAAATAATGCGGGCATTGCCAATACCGCAAATAAACCAAGTACATTAGAACCTATGACATTACCAATAGCAATATCATCTTCACCTTTCCTTACACCAGCAATAGAAGCAGCCAATTCCGGCAAACTTGTACCAATCGCTACTATCGTTAGCCCTATTACTAGGTCACTAACTCCAAAATAATGAGCCAATGAAACAGATGAATTTGTCAAAATACGAGCACTAAAAATCAATAAAAGCAAACCAATTACCAAATATAACCAAGCTTTAGCATGAGAATACTTAATATCTATTTTTGCTTTCTGCAAAATATCACTTTTACTAGCTCTTAAAACAATAATTGTGAAAGTAATCACAGTCACAATTAAACAAATAAGCAGTATTAAACCATCAGTAATACCGAAATAGCCATCTAGCATTAACATGAAAGATATTACTAATGACAATGCCATTACAGGAACTTCTCTCTGTAAAATTGACTTAGAGACTTTTATGGGGCAAATTATCGCAGTTATTCCAAGTACAAGTGCAATATTTATGGTATATGAGCCAAGAGCGTTACCTATAGCAATACCACTAGCATTATTTAACGCTGCATCTAAAGAGACTAAAAGCTCTGGGACTGCAGTTGTAAAGCCAACTAATACTGTACCGATTATTACCTTAGGCATGTGTAAGTGATCAGCAATAGCAATTGCAGCATCTACAAACAAATCAGAACTCCAAGCCATTACAGCAAAACTTATTAAAATGATAGTTAGATCATACCACATCCAGTGTCTCCAATTTTATGCTTCAATTATAGTAAAACTAACCGTATGACTCAATTTAATTCAGAAAAACTAATAAGACCAGTATTGTTACACAGGTGTAGATGATATATTTTTTATTTTTTTGGAAATTAAGATGCAGAGAATTGCAGGATACATATTACTAGAGTTAATAATCGCCTTAGCAATTATCAGTATAATGATATTATTAGCTAGCCCTACATACAGTTTTCTAAGAGATAAAATAGTAGATTTTGAAAATAAAATTAAGAATAATATTCTAATACAAAAAACTAGTTTGTAACTTTTCTCTCATTTAGGAAACTATCAAGAATTATAAAAAATCCTCCAACACTTATTGCTGCGTCAGCTAGATTAAATGTTGCGAAATGCCATGAGCCCCAATAAAAATCAATAAAATCTATCACAAAGCCTAAGATAACTTTATCAATCATATTTCCAATAGCTCCACCTATTACTAGAGCTAGTGCAAAGCGCAGCAAATATTTGCTTTTATCTAGCTTAAAATGAAGAAATACTAAACCAAAAACGATGAGCAAACTTAATATGAATAAGATATTATGCACAACCACACTACTAGAGGAGAACATACTAAAGGCAACTCCTCGGTTATATGTTAAATAAAAGTTAAAATGTGGCAAAACAGAGTAAACTTTACCTGGCACTAAATTTGAATTTACCCAAAGCTTACTTGCTTGATCAATAACAATGATTAGCATAGCCACAATATACAAGTTTAATTGTTGGTAATAACTACTTTTTATCTGCACGAAAACACCAAAGTTAGAGTGGCTACGAGTACTTAGACTACAATAAACTTAACCTATATCTTAGTTATTACCATTCGGCTTAAGTACTGTAGAAAAAGGGTTGGGAATTGAACTAGTAGCTGTATGAGTTGGTGCTGGTTGAGCATCATTAATAACTTTAATCAACTCATCATTTCTTGCAAACAAAGTTATGTTAAATGGCATTTTTACCTGCTCAGCTGTATCTTTCATATATTGAAAATCTTCAGTTGGGCGCAACAACATACCCGTATAAAGAGCACTGTTAGCTATAATGTTATAGGTCCCATCAGTAAGCCTGGTTATTTGGAACTCAGTATTATCATTTTCCCCAGAAATATTAGGCCCCGCTTTAGGCTCCATTTCACGGAGTGAGCGCAAAAACTCACGTAGTTTTTCTGCAATTTCACGTTGTTTATCGGTAGGATTTACATTTTTATCTGGACCCTTAGAGACACTCTTTGGCTCAGGAAACAAACGCATGATATCTTTCCTAAAAGACTCTATGTCATCTAAATCTAGTGTTATAGGTTCCATATTATCAAACTTAGAATCAAGAGATGGCTCCTCATCAAATATCTTATGAAGCTCTTTACTAACCTCTTCATATGCCTCAATAATTTGCTTTTTCAACTCTTCAGACATATCTATAAGAGAGGTCACTTGCTTATCATTAGTATCTTCTTTCTGAGATGTAGCTATGGCCTTAATAAAGTTTTTTAATGGCGAAGGTTCAACTTCCTGCATGCTTAAAATTTTCTTCAGCTCTTCTTTAAAGTGCTCATCATTATGAGATTTAAATTCAAGTTCTTTCAACATCTTTTCAGTATTTATAACGTTTAGGGCTAGATCCACAAAAAAATCGTTAGGAGCTAATTGAGGTCCACCGATTTGAGGATTGGTATTTTCGTTTTCAATAGGTGTTTTCTTCATACCAAAAGTATCAAAATGTGTTACCCAATCTGGTCTCTTGGTTTCAGGTCCTTTCCTCATAATTATCTCCCGTAAGTTAATCTTATCCTAATTATACCATATAATTAAAAAAAATACAGCAAAAACAAAAGGAGATAGCTATATTCAATACAAATAACCTGTATATAAGTATCTAAATTTAAACTTTCCAGTGAAGCTGTATATATCAATTAAGAATTGACGCCTAAATTCTTAACTTAAAACATAGTTATAGTTGAAGGTTCCCTTGTTAAATCATCCTTAGTAGATATTGAAAAATCTGTAGCTATTTTTTTAAATTGTTTCTGTCTCAGAGCCATCAAAGATCTAAACCAGACTAACTCAAGCATAGGTAAATTAGCATCGAAGTTGTGGCTCAGACTCTCTACATGATAATACTCACGATTAAAAAAATCGGCACCCCGTAAGTATTTTTCAGACTGAGAAAGTGGCTTTGGTATTTGACTATAGGCGCATGATTCTTGCCTACCGTAATGATCTGGCAAATCTGTTGTAAGAAATCTTGTTGAGTCTAGAGATGGAAGTACTTGGTAGTTATTTTTAAAGGCCCTGCGCAATTCTTGCGCTAAAGAAAATGGCAAGGCCAGTTTTTCTAAAATTACTTTTTGATAATCTTCAATATGCCCCATCCAATCACTATCAACTTCCCAAGTATTAACATAATTCTCTAATTGCCCTAAATACGATCCCACATTGAACTGAAAGAGATCCGTACACCTATTAGCTTTAAAACTATTATACTGCTCAGCAAAAACTTCGTAGTACTCAGGAAAAGTTTGAGTAAACATAACACACATGTGCCAATCCCAACTCCAAATAGCATACTGATATAAAGTTACATTATTTAAAACGTTACCACCAAAATCTACAATATCAAAAGTCCTAGCAAGAAGATTTGGCGCTGAAATCAACAATAAGCGCAGTTTGTCCTGCTCGCCCCTTACAAGGTGGTATAAAGCCATTTCCTCATTGGAAAACGAGTTATTTTGCGTAGGATCCAAAATAGAGCTATGCTCTGGAACAATAGCATTATTCAAATAACAACATTGCCGAAAGTAACTTAATAGTTTAAACATACTTTTATCTAAAATAATTATACATAATAAACAGAATAACTAAATTTAAAAGCCTTCTCAATAAAAAATAAATGTTATTTACATTAACTTAAAGAACAAATCTATTAATTTTATAGAAAATATAAACACAAAAAATTTGTACGAAAAATTAATGTTCTGAGGAAAAAATAACATGAAGCCATAAAAGTTAGCTTGGTTCAAGAACCACAAATATCATCGAATTGATACTATGTCAATTGCAACTTATCTTTTGACTAGGAATAAACTGTAAGATTAATGAGCTTAAGAAGCAAAAAGTTACGCATCTTGCCAAAAATATTGTACAATTCTAATTTTAAAGTAAGGTAAGTTGGCATGAGTAACACCTGGACGATTGCAAGTTGGAATGTAAATTCAATAAAAGTTAGACAAGAACAACTAGCAGCATGGCTTGCTGAGCAAAAAATTGATGTAGTAGCCCTACAAGAAACCAAAGTAGAAGATAGTAAATTCCCCCATGAAATTTGGCAAGATCTTGGATACACCCCACATTTTTTTGGACAAAAGACATACAACGGCGTGGCTTTGTTAAGCAAGTATGAACTAACTAACATCGAAACACATATTCTTGATTTTCCAGACACCCAAGCAAGAACTATAAGCGGCGTTCTGAACGACACTCTAATTGTAAACTTGTATGTCCCAAATGGTTCAACTAGAGGCTCTGATAAATTTATCTATAAACTAAAGTTCCTAGACAGCCTCCAAAGATATTTGGCAGCACAGCTAAAGCAATATTCCAAAGTAGTTGTACTGGGGGATTTCAATATTGCGCCAAGAGATGAGGATGTTCATGACCCAATAGTTTGGCAAGACTCTGTTTTAACCTGCCCTGAAGTCAGAACACGCTTAGAGGACATCTTGAATATAGGTTTTATTGATTGCTTTCAAAGTTTAAATAAACAAGAAGTCATCTACAGCTGGTGGGATTACCGCCAAGCAGCATTCAGGCGCAATATGGGGCTCAGAATAGATCTTATTCTTGCAAGCACTAGCTTATTTGAAAGTTGTGGCGATATCTATATAGATAAAGAGCCTCGGAAAAACGAGAGACCCTCAGATCACACCCCTGTTGTTGCAGAGTTTAGTTTTAGCTAATCTTTAGACAAAAAAAGTTTTAATTGCAGATCATCAATTTCATAAGTAAAACCAGCACTAAGCTCATCATCTTTTTTCAGAGATATTGCTAAAGTCTCTTGTGCTATGTATTTTGAATGAGTAACTATTGCTTCGTGTAAATCACCAGATGCGGCATATGTTATGTTTATCCTGTCATCAACATTAAAGTCTAAATCTTTTCTAGTTTTTTGAATCCTATTCACCACTTCTCTTGCTAAGCCCTCAACTAACAACTCTTTATCTAGCTCCAAATCTAACATGATTGCTATTTTAGGAGAAGACACGACATCAGTCCCAAGCTTTGCCTTACGGTAAAGTAAAATGTCTGACTCAGAAAACAATTCATTATCTAATTCTAACTTCCCAGTTTTTTCTAGCTCTTCTATTTGGGCTAAATCAATTTGGCTTATCAGCTTCCGGAAATGACCAAATCTCTTTCCTAATCGTTTTCCAAGCACAGGGGAATAAGGCTTTATATCATAATCAACCCATTCACTTTCAGCATCAGTGTACTCTACTTCTTTCACATTTAACTCAGCTAATATATAAGATTCAAGCTTTCTGACCTCCTGCAATACGCTCTTATCCCTATGTATAACAAGTATTTTTCTCAATGGAATCTTTACTTTAATTTTCTTGTCATTACGTTGCTGCCTACCTAAAACTATGATCTGTTGCATTAGCTCTACACCAAGCTCAAGCCCTGAATCTATTAATTCAGCATTTGCTGTAGGATAGCTACATAAGTGCACTGACTGTGGCATTTCTGCAGAATTGAATTTAGTTAGTTCCTGGTAAATATGCTCACTTATGAAGGGAGCAAAAGGCGCCAAGCACTTGCTAAAATCAAGTAGAGATTTATATAAAGTTGAATATGCTGCTATTTTGTCAGTAGGCATACCATCTTGCCAGAACCTTTGGCGATTGAGCCTTATATAAATATTAGTTAGATCATCAATAAAACTAAGAATCTCAGGCACGACAACATAAAGTTTATAATTATCCATATGCTCGTTTATCATAGTTATAAGACTATGACAACGTGACTTCAACCACAAATCTACGATATTAGTAGTTTCTTTACTTTCATCACAATATTTCCAAGCATCAACTTTTGCGTAAGTGCTAAAAAATTTAAAAGAATTATGATATGGGAGTAAAGTTTGACGAACTACCTCCATAACTCCAGCATCACGAAAACGTTGCTCTTGGGCTTTTACAAGTCCTGAGTTAATCATATACAAGCGTAAGGCATCAGCACCATATTTCTCAAACAACTCATCTGGTGGCGTATAATTTTTTAGCCTTTTTGACATTTTCTTGCCATCTTCAGCGGCAATAATACCATTAACAATCACATTTTTAAAAGCCATTTTGTCGAATAATGCTACAGATAAAACGTTTAAAGTATAAAACCAACCTCTAGTTTGATCTAAGCCTTCTGCAATAAATTCAGCTGGGAAATTTGACTCAAAATCTACTTTATCTTTGAAAGGATAGTGTTTTTGTGCATATGGCATTGAGCCAGATTCAAACCAACAATCAAGCACCTCTGAGATACGCTTGTATGTCCCCTGCTCATTTGGCAAACTAAAGGAAATATTATCTACAACATCCCGGTGGAGATCGACAATATTTTCCAAACCAGAATAATTCTCTAGCTCGGCGATTGAACCAATACAAATGTAATTTCCAGTAACATCATTTTGCCAAATTGGTAAAGGCGTTCCCCAAACTCTATTTCTTGAGATTGCCCAATCACGCGCACCCTCTAGCCACTTTCCAAAACGCCCATACTTAATATGCTCTGGTATCCAATTAATGTTTTCATTAGCAGAAATTAATCTGTCTTTAATTTTTTCAACTCGCACATACCAACTTGGAATAGCCATATAAATAAGCGGAGTATCCGATCTTGGGCAAAAAGGATAACTATGCACAAAAGTATCATGCTCATAGATCAGGCCTTCTGCTTTTAAATCCTTTAGAATATTCTTATCTGCATCTTTGATATATTGTCCAGCATAAGCTTCCACTTCTGCTTTGAACTTCCCGTTATTATCAATAGGTAGTGCCATTTCAAGCATACCTGCAGCTTGTAAAGTGTTGAAATCATCTTCACCAAAAGCTGGCGCAGCATGCACAACACCTGTACCATTCTCTGTAGTAACAAAATCTGCTGAGAAAACTCTAAATGCACCCGCATCTTGATAGTCTGAATAGTAAGGAAATAATGGCTCATAACTAGAACCAATAAGCTCTTCGGTAGAAATTTCACACACAAAAGTTAAATCATGTTTCTTTTCTAGGATTGGGAGCCTTTCTGCGGCAACTACTATATTTATTTGTTTTTCATTATCTCTGACTTTCACATACTTTACATCGGGACCGACACATATCCCAAGATTAGCAGGTAAGGTCCATGGCGTAGTTGTCCATGCAGCAAGGTAGTAATCCTTATCCTTCATCTGAAAAAGCACAATAATCGAAGGATCTTGCACATCCATGTAATTAGAAGATGCTTCAAAATTAGATAACACTGTGCCTAAAGATGTTGAAAAGGGCACAACTTTAGTACCCCTGTAGATTAAGTCTTGCTGCCAAAGCTCACTGAAAACCCACCATACGGACTCCATAAAACCAGTATCCATGGTCTTGTAATCATTATCAAAGTCAACCCAGCGCCCTAGCCTCTCAATAGTTTGACGCCACTGTGAACTAAATCTCATGACTACGTCTCGGCAAGCTTGGTTATAGCCATCTATCCCAATTTCTGCAACTAATTCATGAGTAGTTTTGCCATATTGTTTATCTATCTCATGTTCGATTGGCAAGCCATGACAATCCCAACCAAAACGCCTTTCAACGTAATAGCCTTGCATCGTCTTATAACGAGGAATAATATCCTTAAGTGTAGAAGCTAGTAAATGGCCGTGATGAGGCAAACCTGTCGCAAAAGGTGGGCCATCATAGAATATGTACTTAGGCGCCTTAGATCTTAATTCTAGAGACTGTTTAAAGATATCGTTCTCTTGCCAAAATTTTAATATATTCTGTTCATTATCAGGAAAGGAAAAAACCATATTAGCTCCATATACAACTTCATGTTCAGGTTAAATAACAAAAAATTATCTGTGTTAAAGATTAACATGCTTAGGCATAGAAAAAAAGTAAAAGTAGTAGAGCTCAAATATCTATGAAGACTTAGAATAATTTACCCATAAAAAAACACACCTGTTTGAGAATATCACCTCTGTATTTAAATTTATAACTTGAAATAAATATGTATAACCGAACACATACAAAGTTTATCTTATAATTGGAAATATAGACGTGAGCAAATTTTAAAAAAATAATATATTTTAGTTGTATACAGAAATATTATCTAAAAAACAAAATATCACAACTTGCATGTTCATATGAAATATTGTTACTATTAGCTACAGTATTAAATTCCACGGTAGTATATCTCATGCAGTCACCCAGAAAAAATATCGCCATAGACGAAAAAAAAGTTTGTGAACTAGTAAAAAATCCTCCCGAGAAATTCAAACAATCTGAAATTCTACTTAATGAACTTTCAGTAGAAGAAGTAGAGGCACTTTACCAGCTAGAGGAAGAGAAAATCAGAACATTGTTTCCTAGAAAGGAAGAAATATACAACCTTTTCCGCTCCCATCTATCTGTCAAAGCACAGCTGTGTCTAGATCCCCGTGTTACTAGTGTTAGAGAAACTAATATACTCGTTGTATTTGATAATATTATAAATCTTATAAAACAAGACCTTACCAGAAAAAGCACCATAGAAATATCAACACCAAAATATTCAGATAAAACTATAGATACTGTGGCTAAATTTTTAAAAGATATAACTCCTACTATCGGACAAAATAATGGTAAATTGCTTTACACATTATTTTTTACAGAGAAAATCGATTTCAACAGCAATGATAAAATTGCAAATAATAGAGGTAACGAATATTTAATCAGCATGTTAGAAGAATCAATTAAGTCTGTTGAAGAACTAGAGAAAAACAGTTTACTTGTAAAAACTGACAAAACTAACACACGAAATACACAAGCACATAATGTCAAGGAGAAAAGCATGACTAATCCAGGAAAACCTACAAATCAGATAGTGACAAGCTCAAATCAAGCAGATGATCATGATATGAACCACAATATCACTAAAAGAGACTTAGTAGAAAAATCACCAGTAAATGAAAAAGAACCAAAAACTGAGGTGTTTTTGAATGCTTATATGGAAGCTAGAGGCCAAGTTATATCACGTGGAGCAACAAATAGCGTTAAAAATAATATTGGGCTTTCAGGATTTTTTAAAAGTATTGGTTGGGGAAATTGGTTAGCTGCTTTCGGTATTGCTGCTGGTGCTATTACTCCTCTATTGATGGGTGGCTGGCCGATGTATTACATTGGTGCGGCATTGATATTGGGTTTATTTTTCTGGCGTGAGACAAACTTTGATCCAACTAGAGCTAACTTCGCGACGAATACAAAGTATATGAACTCTGAGGGGCAGCTTGAAAATGTTAGATCGGTAAAAACCCATAAATTTCATCAAAGAGCCGTAGACATGCTCAGAAGTGCTGACTCACTAGGTAAATCTTCAGATGAAAAAATGCAAATGCTAGGCGAGTTTATAGCAATCAATTCATTCTATAGGAGTTTAAAAACAAAAGACGTAAACAAAGCCGAACTTGTTAAAGAAAGTGTTGCTAGAATCTCTGACAATCTCAGTAAATTAATTGATAACAAATCGCAATTACTTGGTAACATTTGGATTACTATTAACGAAAACATGAAAGAATTCACAGGAAAATTAGAAGTTATTGCATCTGACGCTATTGATCAAATTTATTCAAATACGAAATCACAAGAATCATGTGGTACAATTAACATTGACAAATCAGCTATAATAGATTGTGAAACAAATTCACCAATTAACAGTGACAACAATCTATGTGCTGAGCCATTATCTGGTTTGCTGGACACTACGCAAAAAATTTCAATTGAAAGTCACCTCATAGATAATTGGTATGAAGCTATAAATTCATCTAATCTCACAATACTCGAAATAGATTCCGTAAGAGCATTAGTAAAGCAACAGGATGAGCGACTAGTAAACAACACTCAGCACAAAAATGTTGTGAAGTCAGTGAAGAAATTTAGTAGATATCTTGCTTTATCTGCTGCAATATTTGGAAATGCTCTTGGTTGCTTTGTAGCGGGACTAAACAGTATGGGCTTTTTTGCTGGGTCCTTGATAACTCACTATACAGTTATTCCAGTATTTATCCCATTACTATTTGCTTCTCTAATGGGCTACGCTGGGTACTGGGCTTACGAGTCAAACACAGGACCAGCATTGCAAACTGTAATAAAATCTTTTCTATATGACATTCTTGCTTATTTCCGTGGTAATCGTGAAGCAACTCCTTTTAGCACAAGAAAAGTGATTCGCACCACCCTTATGATTACAGGTATTATTTGCTCCCTTACTATGGGTATTGCAATTGGCACATTTAACTTACAGTTTGGTAACTTCTTGGTTGCAGTAATCGCAAATCCAAGCATACTCAGCAATACATACGCCTTAGCTACATTCGCAGCACCAACAACGACTGCAGGTCTTATAGTAGGCTACTTAAGCGCAGGCCTAGTAACAATTGGCACCACCGCCTTGTTTCTGCGTTACATAGTAAGTGGGCTGGTTGACTTAGTCCCTGCAGAGAAGGCAAAAGTAAGCGACAAGGAAATTACAATTATTTCTGAAGAAACTAACCCACTTCTAGAGGATAAAGAAGTAGCTCCTGCAATAGAAGAGCAAATAAAACCTAAAGCTATTAATGCTTCTAATAACTTTAGTCTCCGAAAAGCTTTTCACACTCTATTTACATTGGCAATTATAGCAGCTGTAACTTATTTCTCCGTCTATTCAGTAGCATATTTTGTTAGTTTATCAGTACCACTTGCGTATAAGAGCCTTGCAATGCTGACTGTTTACATTACAGGAAGTTTTGTTTACATTATGCAAGCTTACAACGTCTCACAAGGCATATTGAAAAACTATGGTCACCTACTTGGTAATAGTGATGAGCACAATATCAAACTAGCTGAGGATGGTTTGGCCCCGTTTAAAGCATCTGACGAAATTATGGTAAAACTTCAGTCTAATATAAACAATGAAATTGCAAAAAAACATCAAGAAAGTAATGAAGTTGAGGGACTAAAAATATTAAGTGAATTTAAATAGGCAATAAGCCTCAATAACTGCATTTATATCTGCCTAAATAAAATGCAGTAATGAATATTTTAACAGAAAACAAAAGGTATTAATTATGATAAAACCAGATAGTTCTTTGGACAATGAAAAAGTATTGAGTGACTCAATTATAAATGGATCAACATATTATTCAGAGCCAAGCGATAAATCTTTAGAAAGAAAAGTTGAAGCATATTCTGAAGATATAAAAACCAAAAACTGGTCTAGTAATCTCCGCCCATATCCTAAACTTTTTCAAAAGTTCTCAAATAGCC
Organism: Pseudomonadota bacterium; assembly: GCA_036340215.1. Classification (GTDB taxonomy): domain Bacteria; phylum Pseudomonadota; class Gammaproteobacteria; order Comchoanobacterales; family Comchoanobacteraceae; genus JABJPE01. Next base: position 17,114 of record JAYYZF010000058.1, read on the forward strand.
TATCTGGTTATTTTTTAACAGCAGGACCTATAATATGTGGTGTAGCCCTAGCTGGTTCAGTTATACCATTTTTTATAAATACTAAAATACCTTTTTTACTTTGGCTGTCTAATTACTGGGTTTTAATTCCCTTAGTAGCTATATCTGCGGTTGTCTGGGCTGCGATATATGGAGCGGAAATAAATAATATTCTTGAAGACATGTTTTGGGGTAGTAAATTTTCTGCGAAAAAGAAACCTAGTGTATTGTATAGCAAGATAATTCAATATGCTAAGTTCATAAGTGAGATAAAAGACTCAAACACTACTGATGAAGATTTCTTGCTACTGCAAAAGCTAGTTAAAACTTACTATGAAAATACAGGTATCAGTTCTGAGGAATTATTATCTAACGTAAAATTGCTCTCTGAATATCTAGATCACAATAGGAGCCCTGAAAACAGGACTCATCCTGAAAATACTGTATTTGCCTTCTGCTTAGAATTTATTAATGATAGTATTAAGGAAGAAACTTCTAATTTAAATAATAGTCTTGAAAATAAAGAAATTCCTACTGAAGAAACTGTGCTACCAACCGAAGATACATATGAAAATGAGGAAAATAGGATATTAAGGGAAAAATATGGTGAGAGTGCTTTACTGAAGATTGAAGCTGAAATTGAAATGCTTAATCTTAATAAAAAGTACCCTATTCAAAAAACAAAATTTGTGTTTGATATTCTAGGTTGGCTAAATGCTTTCTTAGTAAACTCTGTTGGAGTTGCAATTTCAGGTCTAAGTATTATTGCCTTTTGCTGTGACATATTATTTAAAGCAGGTTATTTAAGTACAGCAAATATACCAGTAGCATTAGCGACGATCACATTAGTTATATGCTTTGCTGCAGGTGCAGTAGCAGCATCAGTTCTGACTAGACTTAGAACAAAGGATGTTGGTGAAAATATGTCATATGCATTCTATGGCTGGCTAGAAAAAGATAATAAACTAGCAATATTCACAACTAAAAACTTTATAATATTCAGCTCATTACTAATAGCACTTATCGTTGCTATAGGTTTTGCTGGCTTTAACTATTACACTGGTTTTTACTTTGGCTCGATGTTAGTAGAAATAATGAACGGTAATTTAGAAAACTTAGTTGACCCAAAGTATATTCTAGATGCTAGAAATAGCAACTCATCACTTGGTATAATATTTGCCTTAATTGGTTTTGCCTTAACAATTGTTTCAACTAGTTCATTTTTATATGAGGTTGTCTACGGCTGGGTTAATAGTACGGCGAAGAAAATAGGAGATTTTTTTCCAAAACTACATGAGAAAAATGATTGGGTTAGTGATTTGCAAGCATATATCATCATCTCTTTGGATATTTTTGCTATAGCAATTCTTCTCAATATTAATAGCTTCAATCTTTCCTCAGCTATGTTTGCTAGCACTATAACCCTATCACTAATACTACTGGTATCATCATTAGCACTTGCTGCCAAATATCCTGTGAAAGCTAAAGAAAATATTGGTTCATTCATGACTAATAGTGTTGTACTAATCATGGCTTTTTCTTGTGCCGCAGTAGCTGCAATTGGTACGGCAAAAGTTGGGTCATTCTGGTATACTTATCTCCCATCCTTCTTGGCAACAACACCACTCCTACAAATGTATGGATCTTTAGTTTTCGCGGCTGCTATGTTAGCATTTCCCGCTGTCTTTAGTGGGGCTTTTACTGATATAAATGCTAAGTTCAAGGAGTGGCGTAATCCTAAACATCTACCTGAGGTCTATACTTTAACAGATCTAAAAAACAGTGATAAAAATCTACCTGCAAGCGAGATTATAAATAATAATAGTTCTCCTGTTAAGGAAGATATTGATGGAAAACTTGGAAAATCATCTGTAAATGTAAGACCTGAAGTAAAGAATAAAGATAAGTCTGTTGATAATGACAATAAAGATGAATTTATTAACATATCTCTTGCTGATGATGATGAACAAAAAGAAACTTTAACCAAAGTAGAAAGTGATGAAGCAAAAGAAATAGCAGACTTGTTTAATCAAGAATTAAATATTTCATAACCGAAGTAATACTGCAGTCATACTCAATCACGCATGCACCACTATACAATTGATGTATATTCAATTCCTTACATAAAAAAGCTTGATAAAGTAAAACTTCATTGTTAATATCTCAACATCATTTAATTAGGAGTACATAATGGCTATTGAGAAAAATGAAAATGAAAAAAAGATTACTTTTCAAACATCAGTTGCAAAAGAAGTTAACACAACAAATGACAACAATGAAGAAATTGCTGCTTTTCCTGTGACAGAAGTAGAAGGCAGACCTACAAATGATACAATTTCTGACGTGAATCAAACAACCGATTATCAATCTCAAAATATCTCCAGAAGTATTCCAGTATTAAACCAAACAGAAGGAGATAGAAGACTTACAAACTTATATAACGCTGTACAAGGAGTAAATGAGAATATATCCGCATATAATGAACGTGAGATAACTCGTGAACTGGGTTCTCAAATTTTAATTGAGAGATATAATAATTTTCCCAAGTATTATTATACACAATCTAGTAAAGAGTCTTTTGCTATCTCTTACTTGTTTAATTTATGCCTACAAACTGCATTTGCCTCAGCTGGTGCTTGGTGGTTAAGTTATACAAATAAATCTTACCGCGTCAGGGAGGTTGTAACTTCAGTCCTTATCGGAGCTTCAATCTTAGCTCCATTCGTATTTTATTTTGAAAAATTATATTTCTCAGAAGATAATGTAAGCAAATTATATAAATACCTGACTTATGCTAGAAGGTTAGTGGGGAATATTTTAATTCCTGTTATTGGATATGAAATATTAAAACAAACTAGTGGTGTAGAAATGCAACTAGAGCAGCATCTTGCCGCATATACCTTAGGGTCTGTAGCACTATCTATCCCTACTGCAATTCTTACAAGTATTGCTTTACCATATTTATACAAAGATTATTTCAACCTTGAACGGGATCTTGAAACAATGCTTGAAGTATTTAGAGGAAATGTATTGCAGGCGAGAACAGAAGCTTTACAGCAGACATCGGAATCTTTGCAGCAAAGGCAAAGAGTCATAAATTCAGTGTTAGAGATTAATTCAAATAATACTCCAACAACTGGAATAAACTTGGAAGATGGACTTTCTCGAATACTTTCACATATGGAGAGTCAAGAGGTAAATCAAAGTAACAGAGTTTGAATAATTAACATTAATTTATCAGCTATTACTTTTTATTTTTTATATAATAGTAGCAAAGCTACATTCTTTTCATTGATATATAGGTGAATATTATGCTTAGAGAAAGAAATGAACATCATGAAAACATTAATTCAGAAATACCAGTTGCAGAAGAACTTGATGCTGATACAGGAAACGCCTCTATTTCAGCTCTCCCTTTAGCAGAAGCTGAAGCCAGGCCTACAAATGATATTATTGATAATTCAGGCTTGCCGCAAAATGGGAGCACACCTATCGTGCAAGTAGCAGAAAGTAATAGCGGCATTACAAATTTATTTAATAACCTACAATTCATAGAACAGGAAGAGTACATTAGAGATCGTGAAAGTGAAATGTCTTCTTACTTTTTGGCTGAGAGATATAATAATTTTCCCAAATATTTCTTTACAAAAGCTACTGTAGGTAGTTTATTTTTATCATCCTTTTTTGGTTTAGGATTACACTATACGTTTGCCTCAGCTGGCTCTTGGTTGATGAGCTTTATGGATAAGTCTTACCATATGAAGGAAGTTGCAACTTCAGCTCTAAATGGACATGCAATCTTATGTCCATTAGTTATCTATCTTGAAAATTTATATTTCTCAACAAGTAATAAAAGTAGAGCATATAAATACCTAACCTATGCTAGAAGATTAGTAACATTTGTTTTAATACCTATAATTGGCTATACAATATTAAAACAAACTAGTGGCGTAGAGATGCAGATCGAACAACACATTGCCGCATATCTATCGGGATCTGCCACATTATTTATCCCCTATTCAATACTTTCGTCTCTTAGTTTACCATATATATACAAAGATTATTTCAATATTGAACAGGATATTCAAACATTTAGAGCAAGTATGTTACAGGCAAGAACAGAAGCTTTGCAGCAGAGACTTAGAGTAAATGAACTTCTTAATGGGTTGCAAACAGTTTTAGCTCAGTCAAATTATAATCCAAATAATACTCCAACAACAGGAATAAACTCAGAAACTAATACAAGCAACACTAGTATAACTAGAGTAAACCCTTCAGAAGCAGAGAGTAGTCAGAGTAATATAGTTTTCGACAATTAATATTAATTTATGAGCTTTTACTAGGTCATTTTCGTCATATATAGAGTTTCGTTAAATTAGACGAACGATGAATAACATATATTAATAAATTGTCAGGATATCTAATGAAATCATGAGCAAATAAAGAGCCAAATGAATTTGAAAATCATTTGGAAATTGCAAGTATATCGCTTCAAGAGTTAAACAATATAAGGCAATAACAACACCTCATGTTTATTGCGAAATTATGATAAAAAAACGCTCTTATTCAGGTCCATAAGTGAAAAATCTTGACATATAATAACATATCTGACAAGATCTTTTCCAATTAACTAACAGGAATATATTATGCTTAGACAAAGAAGAAAATCTCAAGAAAATATGATGTCAGAAGAAAGAGATCCAGAAGGAGTTGAGTCAGTTGTAGGAGTCGCTTCTATTTCATCACAGTCCTCAGCAGAAGATATTGCGACAAATGATATAATTAATAATTCAGGTCTACCGCAAAATGAAAGTACACCTAACGTGGAAATATTTGAACAAGATAGTTCTACTACAGAATTAAACAGCAGTATGCGCTCCTCAGCTGGGGGAGATTCAATCAGGCTCGAAGAACGTCAAATGCCTTCTAACACTTTAGCTGAAAGATTTATTAATTTTGCCGATTACATTACAAAAAAAAGTGTTATATTTAGGGAAGATGTACTATTCTTAGTTTATTTTGGAATACAAATTGTACAGCAAGCTGTGGTATGCTCATCTACGGCCTGGGCATTAAGACTTATGGATAGATCTTACAATATCAAGGAAGCTGTAACTTCAGTTCTAATTGGAACTACAGCTATATTTCCATTAGTTTCTCTTCATGTATACTATACACTTCCCCCTAAAAACAAGGTATTTGGATACATGAGTGCTGCTGGAGTTATATTATTTATTATGTCAGTACCTGTTGTCGGCTATGCAATCTTAAAGCAAACTAGTGGCGTAGAAATGCATATTGGACAGCACATTTTAGTATATATATCAGGAACTGTAGCAGTAACTGTCCTAGCACTTTCCCCCGGTTTAATTTTTAGTTTTTACGATTACGTTACAGAAAAAAGTGTTATAGTTAAGGAAGATGTACTATTCTTAGTTTATTTTGGACTACATTGTGTACAGCAAGCTGTTGCATGCTCATCTGCGGCCTGGGCATTAAGACTTATGGATAGATCTTACAATATCAAGGAAGCTGTAACTTCACTTCTAATTGGAACTACAGCTATATCTCCATTAGGTTTTATTCTTGGATTCTATGAAGCAGCTTTCCGCAGAAACTACTTATCTGAATACACGAGTGCTGCTGGAGTTATATTATTGGCTATGTCAGCACCTTTTGTCGGCTATGCAATCTTAAAGCAAACTAGTGGCGTAGAAATGCATATTGGACAGCACATTGTAGTATATATAGCAGGAATTACCCTATCACTTTCCCCCTATTTAATTTTTAAACTTTACAATACTTACCTTACAAAACCAAGTGGTATAGTTAAGGAAGCTGCATTATGCTTTTCTGCATATAGTCTACAAGCTGTGTTATCCTCATCTGGGGCCTTGGTGTTAGGACTTATAGATAAATCCTACAATATCAAAGAAGCTGCAACTTCAGCTCTAATTGGAACTGTAGCACTATCTCCATTATTTGGGCTTCGTGCATACTTATCTAGTTTACAAGATAATCACAACAACGTATATGAATACATGGAATCTGCTGGAAAAACAGTATCCTTTATATTAATACCTTTTATCGGCCATGAAATCTTAAAACAAACTAGTGGCGTAGAAATGCATGTTGGACAGCACATTGCAGCTTATATAGTAGGATATGTCACATTGCTTGTCCCATATGTAATAATTTCAGATATGCATTTTGCAAATTTAGACAGAAATAGATCTAACATTCAGCAAACACCAGCAGGATTAAGAGCAAGAGCTGCACAACAAATATTACAACCTGAAACAAGTAATAATTTACAAGCTAACCAAGCTAACATAGACAACACTGGAACAACTAGAGTAACATCCTCAGAGCCAGGGAGTATTAATAGCGCCTCAGTTTTAGCTAGCTAATATATATTTATATGCTCTTAATAAGTTATTTTCGTCATGTGTAAAGTTTAAATAAATTAGACTAGCAGAAAACTAAATTCAAAGTTAAAACTTTCGCTTACATGATTATAGCGCAAGTATTTACTTAGAAAACTTGGAAATAGTAACTGTGACTGATGAAGAAAATATTGAACAAGACAATTGTAGTTTAGAGACTACGGCAAGAATTGTTGCAGAACCTGTTTCATGTATTAATAACGAACCTGTTACAGCATTTCCAGTAGCACAATCTTATATTTTTAATATATATGATAGACATAATCAGGTTCAAGAAAGAAATTTAGAAACTATTAGAGAATGTGGCGAAATATTAGAAGTAAGAATAAACAACAATAGGCAAAGAGAGGAGGTCTTAGCCAGGCACTCCCAAATTGATCTAGATAGATATCAAAATTTTCCCAAGTTTTTTTTCACAAGGACTAAGTTTTATGTTATTACTCTTTTTTGCCTAAATATTATAGCTATAAATGTTTCATTTGCTGCAGCTGGTGCTGCTATGTTAAGAGTCAATAATATTTCTTACCATGTAAATGAAGCTACTACTGTCGCCTTTTTTGGCGCATCGCTATTATGTCCTCTAGCTATTTATCTTGAAAGGCTTTTTTACTCTAAGAATAATAGATCTGAAACATATAAATGTCTTACTTATTTTAGAAGAGTAGCTGTGCCTATTTTAATACCTATAATAGGATATCAGGTTTTAGAACAAGCTAGAGGTGTTGAAATGCAAATAGGTCAACATCTAACTGCATATGCATTAGGAAGTTTAACATTGTTTTTACCTTATGCATTTCTTACAACCTATATGATTAAATATTACAATAAAGGTTGTTTAAATATAGAGCGAGAACTTTATACTATTAGACCTATAAGTATTACACAAACAACTGTCACATCATCTCCTGAAAGAACACAAACAAATGCATTATATTCGGATGCTGCTGAAATAAGTTCACATAATATTGAAGAAAGTAATAGTCCAATAATATTAACTCATTAACATAAAATACTATCTTGTTAATAAATTAGCCTTACCCTCATGGGGAGATTACTACATAAACATGGAATATGTTACGAGTAATAATTCCTAGAAAACATCGCATATCAAACATAAAAAATAGTTGAAATAATCCTAAAATATAGCATATATCTAAGCTTACTTTAGATTAAATTACATCTAAATCAACACACTCAGTTGCATATGATTTAACCAAGATTAAATGTCTTTTCAGCAAATATAGCTCTGATGTGCTATACTAAATTTAGAATATAGTTGGATATAAAAATGGCAAGTAGTAATAAAGAAAATAAAATCAATGCATTAAAAGTTCTAGAAAATATAGAAAATACTGCTGATAACGAAGTTAAATTTATAAATATTATAGTCTCAAAAATTATTCAAACAGCTGTAGATTCATATATCTTAGAAAAAAGTTTTGCAATGCAGGAGAGTGAGAGAAAAAAGAAAGCGGATGAAAGTGAGCTAGCGGCGGCATTAGACGCTCTTCTTAATAAGATTGAAGAAACTAATAATGATGACGTAAATTTAGATATCAATACTGACGATAGTTGCATTAAGAAAGAAATTCAGACAGAAATTAACTCAGAGATAGAATACTTAGAACAAGAAAATAATTTAAATTTAGCTATTAGTAAAAAACCACTAAAACTTGGAATTTTCAGTATAAGAGTTGTTAATGCTATAGCAAACTCCTTTATGGGTGTTCCAGCTGCAGTAATAGTTATTGCAGCAGACCAAATACTTACTGGTACTACTTTTGTTTTTATGAGTACCCCTGATAAAATTTTTATATTAGCATTGGCATCGGCAATTCTAATAACTTTCTTAATTTTAGCATATAAATCTGAAGCTAAAATTAATAACCACCCACAAATATCGAATTCTATTAACTCGCTATTTCAGCTCTCAACCATAATAGATATTTCAGGTAAATCAGATTATATATCAAGGGTAAAATCTGAAGCAGAACTTGAAAAAAGTATAAAAAAAATTCGACTTGAAGGTTTGTATAAAGAGGATTATTTTCCAAAAGATAGTATCTATGCCAAACTTCTCAAAGGTGAAATAGATTTCTACAATGAAAATAAAAAACTAGATGAAAATACAAGAAAAAGAAAATACATAGATCTTTATAATCATATGAGAAAATTCAGAAAAATATTAAAAAAAGAAGGGGTTGAGAGTGAAAACATTAATAATTATATTGAGAGTATAAATAACGAAGAAATAAATAAATATATTCAAAACTATTATGCTATCGTAAAAAATGAAAATAATAATACTGATGATAATAGCGTTATAAAAGGCAAAGAATGGTATCTACTAGATAAAAAGCTCAAATTACTAGATACAGATCTTGTTGTTACATCAAAGAACAAAGATACTTTTAGCAATATAGGTAATGTAATTGGAATTATAAATGCCTTTGTAAATGGTATTCTTTGCTGTACTTTTGGTATTGGTGGTATAACTGCATTTGCCCTAATTTTTTTTCCTGGATTTAATATACCTTTAATAATAGCCATACCAGTAGCTATTGCTTTATTTTTAGCTGGAACAATACATTCCATGACAATTACTAGGGGCTTTATGAGAAATAGCTTTGAAAATTTTGGGAAAATGCTCGATAAAGAGGCTACTCAAAGTCCCCAAAAAACTACTTTTGCATGGCTAAAACTAATATTTGAAAAAATATTCAAAAATCGTAAGATACTATTAATTAGTCTAGTTACGAGTATAGGTATAACTACACTAGCAACGCTTTCAGTTGTGATATTCATTGCAACAACACCTATATCGCCAGTATTTTTGACCCTAATAGCTACTGTTGTTGGAGTTCTTACTTTCACTTCATGTAATACATCATTTAATAGTGTTTTGATGAAAAAGGCACGTGAAGAAAAAGCTCAGGCAGTTCTACTAGAAAACTTTTTGAACGATGAAGAAAAAAAAGCATATAAAGTGGCACAAAAAACAAAGAAAAATCATTCCATTATATCGATATCACTCACTATAATGGCGCTACTACTCTTTATTACTTTTCAACCATTATCCATTGGCCTAATAACTCCACTAATGATATCTTCTGTACTTGGTTGTGGGCTGTATCTGATATTAGGAGCCGTTGATAGCAAAAATATTATTGCTGCAAATATACCTTCTGAAAACAAAATAAGAGATATTATTAAATTACGAGCAAGGATATTAGTTGCATTAATTTTTGGGGTGTCATTCTCAATAACTGCAGGACCAGCTATTGCAACTTTAATATTCACATCCTTAGCTCTAACGTCACCTACTTTGGCATTTGTGACTAGCATATTATGTGGCTTAACAATAGCAATTTCTCTTTATTACGTCATGCCTCTTATTTACTGGGATGTTGCATTAAAACCATCACATAAGTTCTTACTCAATTCTCCTACCAAAGAACAGCACCATATTACACAGAAAAGTAATAACGTTAATGCAAATACAATTAATCTAGAAACTAATCAGGTCCATAGCTCTGAGAAGATTGACAACAGCATAAAACTCAGCAAAAATAAGTCAAAATCATATACAAAACAATAACTTAATATTTCCTTAATAATATTCATGTATAATATATAGTAAGAATAAGTCCTAAGTTATATAGGTTTATGAAAAACGATATAACAAATATAATAATTTTGTGAGGTTATACTATGTCAGAAAAGTTCAGACACTTCACGACTGAAATGCAAAAATATCAAATAACTGAATCTGAGCTCAGTCAGGCCCTTAATCATGATATAAAAACAGTAGATCGCAAAAGAAGCGGCTGGCTAGTTTTTTTAATTATCGCGGTTGCCAATGGCCTTACTACAGGATTTCTTGGCTTTCCCGACATCGGTTCAATAGCAAGCGTGGATAATATAACTAATCTAAGCTCTGGTTTTAGTATAACTGATAAAGTATTTATGATGGCTGGCACTACGTTAATGATGCTACCATTTTTTAAGCAATTATTTTCAGCAAAAGTTAATGAAAAAGTTAATATTGACAATAGTTCTAAAAGAAATGAAATCATAGAAGATGCCGAATCTAATGCAAGCTCAATTAGAGGGAAATTAAAAAATAGCCCAACACTTTTCTTGATTGACGCCCTAGGAATTGCCCTAATATGCGGTATATTTGGTGCAACAATAAGCTTACTAATTAATCATGGAGCTATAATCTTACCTATAATGATTATGTCACAAATTGTGTCTATAATTCTCTATACGAATACAAAAACTTTTGTAAGGTCTATTTTGAAAAATAGCTTAGCTAGTGAACATAAAATTAATAAAAATATTAAAAGCAATGATAGTGAGCATGAAAATAATCACTCTATCCTAAAACGATATCTCTTAAATATTAAGATAAACAGTTACAAAAGTAGCTTCAAAACTAAAAAAATAATCCGAGAGTCTATTGAAGAACTAAAAATTTTACAGTTCACCCAGCCAAGTAAGATTGAAATCGAAAATTCTCTTTTCAACAGTATCTACAATAAGCAAATATCAAGATACCGCTCGTCTATAATATTAGGAGCAAGTGATATTACCCTAAACCAAATGCAAATAGCGCATATGCACTCTAGAATTAGTGATAAGAATCATGCTTTAAGTAAGCTATACCAAAAACTGAGTGGAATAGATAAAGTTGTAGAAAAGTCACCGTTAGTAAGATTTCAGCAAGTATTACATAAAGAAGGAAACTCAGATGATCTAAAAGAAGTATTAAGGGTAGTATCCGCATTTAGAGCATATTTAATTGATGAAAATATCATAATTAACCAAAATTACAATGAAAGTGTTAGCGAACTATTAAAAAAACTAGATTTAAAAGTTGATGAAAATAATAAGTTCATCAAAGATGCTATACTTGCTGAAATTAGTGAAGAAAAGCAAATTTTGGATCTAAGTTTATCAGACGCACAAAATTTTACTGCTATGCAGACAAGATTTGAGGAAAGAAACGAGTTAGAGCTTGAAACGCTATTAAAACTGGAGAATAGAGGAAATAATGGTATTTTTGCGATTATTGGTAATGTTATAGGAACATTAAACGCTCTTGTAAATGGCGCTATAACAGCAGCAGTAATTGGAAAATTAATTATCACATTAATACCTATAATATTTGGCGTTAGTATTTCTAGCCCTCTAGCTATTTACGCAATTTTGGGTATATCATGTATTGCTGGATTTGTATCATCTTTTAATATTACGAGAAAATCTATTATCAAGGTTTTCGCAAAAAATGATAAAGATCTTATTAGCAGGGAAATTTTAACCAAAAGTAAAATTAAACAGAATAATATATACTTAAAATTAGCGATTACGATTGGAGCAATAGGACTTGGGGTATTATCAGGATTGCAGGTTTATTCAATCCTAACAGCATATCTTGCATCAGTGGCATTCTACTCAGCGATTGTAGTTGGAGTTACAACAGTTTTTGCCGTGTATTCACTCTTTAGCGATTATGCTATAAATTCAATAGCCAAAAGTAAAGCAAAAGAAAATTTTGTAGCAACCTACTTCAAAAATGAAAGTAAAAAAATGCAATCAATGTCTAATATTTATATGTTGGAATTTATATTAAGCTTAACCCTTGGTGTTGCGGTTGCTATAGGAGTGTGGGCTGTTTTCCCTCACATTGTAGTTGTCTCAATGCTTGGAATTGCGACTACATTTTTTAGCTGGCAATTAATAGCATTAACCTCAAATGATCATTATAAAAAAGAAAAAATATTGAAACTTAATTTTATATCTAAAGCTGGTATCTGCATTACTCTGTTATATACAATGTGCTTGATGATATCAGTAAGCTGTGGCATTTTTTCACTAGGAATATTTTCTATAAACAGTATAAACCTCTTATTTTCTATAGGAGTAGGAATTATAGTGGCAAGCCTATACTTTCCTTTTGTTTGGAATACTGCTACTTCTCCTGAGTTAAACTTTACACACTCTATTTTAAAATTAGATAAAGATATGAGCATAGTAAAACAGAGTTTTTTAGAGAAAAACTGTTCTGTAATAATGTTCCTTTTCTCACTAATTTTGTTTAGTGCTGTTACATTTTCAGTATCATTTTTTATTCCAAATATAATTGGCATTTTAACTGGATCTGCTCTTGGCTTAACTATCACGTTTTTCTTCACTAGGAGCTACTTAAAGAATATTATCAACTTAACACCAGAGAATAATGGAGACAAAAGTATAACTTGTGAAAAAAATGAGGAGCAACTCACTCCCAATTTAGATGGTTTGAAAAATGTACGATCAGATTCAGTATATAGTATAAAAACAGATACTAAAGAAATTGAGAGATTACGTCTAAATGAAAGTCCTAACGGTGTTAGTGATACAACAATCCTCGAAATAGTTAAAAATTAAAACATAAAGTTTTGTAACTATGGCGAGACTGTGGCTGAATCAATGTTTGATGTGAGTTCATGATCACCTATTCGTAACTCAGACTTATCTAGCTCGAGAGCTATCTTATCTAATTTTTTTTCAATGTCGCCTGAATCTAAAAACCTAAAAATTGCCGATACTTGTTGCTCTTTTACGGAGAAAGCCTGCAGTATTTGACTGTACAAAACACCAATACCTACTGATATACCTATAAACACACTTACGCCAGAGCAGTAGTAAAAATCTGAGACTAAATGGCCAAATAACGCCACAAGGACAATTTTAGCAAAAAATATCATACCAAGGGTACCAGAAATACTCAGAAATCCTGTCCATAAAATATTCCAATAGGAATTTTTATGCCCCCAAAAAACATAACTCAGAAGAGACACTAATAGTAGCATAAAAACAAAGCTTGAAATGCCATAAGGATGAGAAATACTCATACTACCTGATAAGTAATACTGAATTCCAACAAAAACTAAGAAGCTTAAAAATAGAGCATAAATCGATGATAATAAGTAGTTTTTATTTTTACTATTATCTTTTTCTGCTAAATGAGATTTTATTACATCGTAATTCAAAGTACCTAATATTAAGTTTTGTCTTTGTATTTTTTTGAAAATATCGTTGTATTTTACGTAAGCAATCCACATAGTAAACCACGCAACACTTATAAAAATTACAGGCTGATACATTGAAAGCAAAGCAATCGCATGACTTTGTGAATAAAATGTAATAATAAATTGCCTACTTAATCCGTAAAAACAACTTATATCAAATAGATACTCCGTAAACAAATAAAATAATACAGGTAGCTTACTATTGGCTAAGCCTTTGTTAAGTTTCTCTGGCGCACTTATATCTTGGGGAAGCTTTTGTAACAACTGCTCTGATTTGTCATAGTTGTCATCACCAACAATATAGAATACTACGAGAATAGTTACACCAACTGCAAATGCTGTAACTATCAAAGAAGCGACGTAACCAACTCCAATAAGTTCAAGCAGAGCACTGAGAACATAGATTAATATAAACCTCAAGTAAAATAACACATAATTTAAATAAGTGAGTAATTTAGCACCACCGTTGATGCTATCACTTGTCTTTTTTAAATTCTTTTCTGCCTTATTTTCTTTAACTATGTCCATGTTTTATCGCTATAACCCTCATAAAAAAAATAATGGTATGTTTGAGTTGTAGAAGATAAAGTGTGATTAGATAGTCTTCGGAGTAAACTTACTCTTGTTCCTGCTCAAGCTCTTTTTTGCTAACCCTTATGCGGCCCTGTCTATCTATTTCTACTACTTTAACTTTGACCATTTCACCTTCTTTCAAGACATCATGAATATCATATACTCTTTCTTTACTAATTTGAGAAATGTGTAAGAAACCGTCTTTTCCTGGAATAAGAGATACAAAAGCACCAAAATCCATAATTTTCATTATCTTACCTTCAAAAACATTACCAACTTCAACATCAGCAACAAGGTTTAGTATATAATCTTTAGCTTTATTTCCCGCAATTGAGTCAGTAGCACTAATTTTTATTAAGCCACTATCTTCTATGTCTATTGACACTGAGAACTTCTCAGTTATCTCTTTAATTGTAGCTCCACCACGGCCTATAACCTCACGTATTTTAGATGAGTTAATGTTAAAGCTTATGTAACTAGGTGCATACTTTGATACATTTTCACGGGGTGCTGAAAGGACATCGTTCATACAAGAAAGAATATGAGTAATACCATCAGATGCCTGAGCAAGTGCCTTGCTCATGATTTCTTTACTAATACCCTCGATCTTGATATCCATCTGTAAGGCTGTGATTCCTGACTTTGTACCAGCTACTTTAAAGTCCATGTCTCCGAGATGGTCTTCATCACCAAGAATATCAGTTAGTACCGCAAAATCATCTCCCTCTTTAATAAGTCCCATTGCAATTCCTGCAACTGGAGCCTGTAATGGGACACCTTCATCCATAAGAGCTAAACTTGTGCCACAAACAGTTGCCATTGAGCTTGAACCATTTGATTCAGTTATTTCAGAAACCACTCTAAGAACATATGGGAAATCATCCTGACTAGGAATTACTGGACTAATTGCCCTTTTAGCTAACTTACCATGTCCTATCTCGCGCCTTTTTGGGGATCCCACAAACCCAACCTCACCAACTGAATAAGGAGGAAAATTATAATGAAGCATAAAGTTATCTTTAATAGTCTCAGCACCAACCTCTATTTCCTGTGCATCCCTAGAACTACCTAAAGTAGTAGCAACTAATGCCTGTGTTTCACCTCTTGTGAATACTGCTGATCCATGTGAGCGTGGCAAGTAAGAAACATCGATATTTATAGGTCTAACTGTAGATAAATCACGGCCATCAATTCTGTTTTTAGTTGTCAAAATGGAGGAACGAACATGTTGCTTTTCAATAGATGACAGAGTTTGATTTATCTGGCTATTTAATAGCTCATCACCATCAACATGAAACTTGGCTCGGGCCTCGGACCTTACTGTGTCAAGTTTCTCATATCTTTTTTGTTTATCAGTAGTTAAGTAGGCACTCTTTATATCTTCAGCAATATAATTCTGAATATTTTCCTTCATCTCTGCTGTAACCAAGCTAGGTGACTCAATATTCCACTTTGTCTTACCAAATTCTTTCGCGAACTTTTCAAGAGCATCTATAGTTTCTTGCATGGCAGAGTGACCGACAAAAACAGCTTCTAACATAGTATCGGTAGATAATTGTTGTGCTTCAGATTCAACCATTAGCACTGCGTTCTTTGTTCCAGAGACAAAAAGGTCTAATTTAGACTCACCTACTTCAGGCTCTTTTGCTAAAATGACACACTTTTCATCAACATATCCTATTCTTGCTGCCCCTACTGGTCCGTTAAACGGTAAGCCAGATAACATAATTGCAGCAGATGCCCCTATTAACGCTGGAACATCTGGAGAAACTTCTGGATCACTTGATATTAAAGTAGCAATAATCTGAATCTCATTTGTTACAGACTTGTCAAAAAGTGGTCTTAGTGGCCTATCTATGAGTCTAGATATGAGAGTCTCTCTCTCGGTTGGCCTACCTTCTCTTCTGAAATATCCACCTGGAATTTTACCATAAGCATAAAGCTTTTCTTGGAATTGCACTGTTAATGGCAAAAAATCTTTTGTTGGATCTGCTTGTTTACTCGCACAAAGTGTCACTAGAACAATGGTTTCACCCATAGTTACTGTTACCGCAGCTGTTGCTTGCTTTGCTAATTTGTTTGTCTCTATAGTTACTGTATGAGACCCGTAGTTAAAGCTAGTACTAGCTGGGGTTATGACTGACACTTAATACTCCTCAGTTATTGATATTTATGATGTTTTTCTCTAGCGACGAATGCCTAAGGCTTCTATAAGCTTTTTATATGCAGGAACGTCTTTTGATTTCAGATAGTCTAATAATTTTCTTCTGAGGTTTACTAGCTTTAATAAGCCATGACGAGAATGCTTGTCTTTTTTGTTCTTTTTCAAATGTTCTGTCAAATTTGAGATTCTTGCAGTTAAAAGACTAACCTGAACCGCAGGAGAACCAGTATCTTTTTCACCAGTAACTTTAAAATCTTTCATTATTTCTTGTTTATTTAATTCCACTTAAAAACTCCAATATTATTGATAATTGCTATCTGTTAATGTTAATTGTATATATTACCTATGTATTAGCTATCACTCAAGTATTTTATTAAAAAAACAAAAAAAATTTGTGTCTTTTCAAGTAACAGAACATAAATCTTGTACTAAAGATTGACGCAATCTTTTAACTTTAATAATGTTATCCGCATTGATAAAACCAATCCCAAAAAAAACCTCATTATAATAAAAAGCGTGATGATCACTTCTATCAACATCCTTATTTAACTTTACTTCCTGACCATAAGCTAAGCTTCTTGCCTCGTCCACAGATAAATCTACTCTATGAAATTTTTGAAAAAGGTAACTTAAATCCATATTCCCAGGAATATTAGTAAAATCTGAGAATTTATTAAAATGATATAACTCTTCTAAAGTTAACATATCTGAAGCTTGAAATGGTGCAACCCAATCTCTTCTGAGATACGTTAAAGTTGCGCCGCCTACCCCAAGCTGCTCTCCTAGCATCTCGAGAAGAGTCCTTATATAAGTTCCTTTACCACATTGAACTTCACACCTCAATATAGGGCTATCCCATGAAAGCAACTTGAACTTGATTATATTTACTGCACGCTCTGGACGTGGCACATCTATATTCTGTCTTGCATATTCATATAGAGGGCGTCCTTCATATTTTAATGCAGAATAAGCGGGAGGTTTTTGTGATATTAAACCAATCATACTAGACATTTGCTTTTCTATGTCTTCTTGACTCGTACAAATATTATTTGTTTCACTGACTACTTCGCCTTCTAAATCACCAGTTGTAGTTGTTAAGCCAAGTCTAGCCTCAATTGTATAATGCTTTTCAGATTCTAGTATAAAACTTGCAAATTTCCGCGACTCACCAATACATATGGGCAACATACCTACTGCAAGAGGATCGAGTGTACCCCCATGACCAACTTTCTTTACTGATAAAATATTTTTTATAAATGTTGTAACCTGAAAAGATGAATACGAATAGGGCTTATCTATCAGTAAAATGCTATTCATCATTTAGTTCTTGATTATTTTCTATGTCTGAAATTATCTTATCTAATCGATCATGAGATTTTTTCTCTAAATCAAGAAAAAATTTCACATTTGGAACATACTTCATGTCTAATACTTGTGCAAGATTATGGCGCAACTGGAACACATCTTTTTCTAGGTCCTTCTCATAGTCTCTTTCACTAGCAACTCCAAGAACATCGTCAAAAGAAGTAAAGAAAATTTTCGCGTTTTTTAAATCCTTTGAGACATCAACTCTGGATATATTCAAGGAACTATATTTAGCAGCATAACGAGGACTACGTAGCACATTAGTTATTTCTTTTTTAATTTTTTTTGCAACTCTTACACTGCGTGATACTTTTTCTATATACACCAAATAACCTATTGTTTAATCTAGAGTTCAACATCAACTAATTCTTTGATGTAAACTTCTAGCTGATCTTTTTCTTTAACATCACGATAGTCCTTAATACTAATTCCGCACTCTGTACCGTGCTTAACTTCAGCAACATCGTCCTTATAACGTCTTACTGAACTTATTTCGCTGTTAAATATCACAACATTATCACGAATTATTCTTACTAATGAACCCCTCTTTACTATACCCTCAAGCACCATACATCCGGATATAACACCAAACTTAGATGAGCGAAATACTTCTCTTACTTCACATAAACCTATAACTTTATCACGATATTGTGGAGCAGCTAGGCCTTTCATCGCTGATTTAACCTCTGAGAGCAAATCATAAATAATACTGTAGTAGTATAACTTTATGCCTTCTTTTTCAATTACAACCCTTGCCTGTGCATCGGCCCTGACATTAAATCCTATAACTATAGCATTAGAAGCTAACGCTAAATTAGAGTCTGATTCACTTATAGCCCCAACACCACTACTTACTATGACAACTTTTACCCTATCCGTGCTCAACTTGTGCAATGATTCATTAATAGCCTCTACTGAACCATCAACATCAGCTTTTAAAACTATATTCAATACAGCTTGCTCATCTGACTTCACATTATCAAATAATGGCTCTAAACCAGCTGGCTTATTCTTGGCTAACTTAATATCTCTGAACTTACCTTTTCTATAGAGTGCTACTTCTCTAGCTTTCTTTTCGGATGGAACAACTATAACTCTCTCACCTGACTTAGGCAGACCAGATAATCCTAATACTTCAACAGGCATAGCAGGCCCTGAATCAGGAACAGACTCACCACAGTCATTTATCAAAGCCCTAACTCTACCAAACTCATGCCCGACTAAAATTATATCGCCTTTTCGCAAAAGACCAGACTGTACCAATACAGTAATAACAGGGCCACGCCCCCTATCAAGTTTGGATTCAATTATTACACCCTGAGCAAGACCTGTAGCGACAGCCTTTAACTCCATCATTTCAGATTGTAAGGCAATATCCTCTAGCAATTCATTTACACCCTCACCAGTTTTTGCGGATATGTTTTTAAAGAGCACATCTCCACCCCAAGATTCAGGTATAACATCGTGTTGCGATAACTCTGTCATCACCCTATCTGGATCTGCAGCAGGCTTATCTATTTTATTTACCGCAACAACTAAAGGAACATTAGCAGCTTTTGCGTGCGCAATAGCTTCAAGTGTCTGAGGCATTACACCATCATCAGCAGCAACAACTAAAATTACAATATCAGTAATTTTTGAGCCTCTAGCTCGCATAGCTGTAAAAGCCTCATGACCAGGAGTATCAAGGAAGGTTACAGCACCATTATTTGTATCAACGTGATAAGCACCAATATGCTGAGTAATCCCCCCCGCCTCTTTGGATGTCACGCGGCTACTTCTGATATAGTCAAGCAAAGTGGTCTTACCATGGTCCACATGACCCATGATAGTAACAACAGGAGCTCTAGGTGAAGTTTCTTGATTTTCATCTTGTAAACCTTGTAGATCTTTCTCTAGATCATCATCATGAAGCAACTCAAACTTATGGCCTACCATCTCGACAATAATAGAAGCAGTTTCCTGATCAAGAGTTTGATTAAGGGTAGCTATTACTCCATTTTCCATCATGATTTTAATTAAAGATACTGCCTTGATTGACATCTTCTGCGCAAGGTCAACAACTCTTATTGTTTCTGGAATTTTAATTGTCTTAACAATAAAACTACCTTCATCTTCCTCTACAGAATCTTTGTTGGTCTTAGAAAAACGAGATTTCTTAGCTTTTTTATCAGAGTTTATCTCACTTTTTGCATCATACCACTTATCCTTGGCATAACCTTTCTCTTTGGCTTCCTTTTTTGTAAAGTTGTTATGTTGCTTCTGCTTCGCAGGAGTCTTTACTGGAGAAGTTACTTCTGTTTTAACAGGAGTGCTCTTTGCTTCAGGCTCTTTTTCATTAGTTTCCTCTGTAGCATCCTTTTTACTTTCAGCCGTTTCTTTTAAAGTGTTTGCAGTAATTTTATTTACTGTATCAACGAGTCCTTGTTTTGCTATATCACCTCTACTTTCGGAGATTTTTTTCTTCTTTACTTTTATAGTTAAACGTCCACTTGACTTTGTATCGATTAAAGATTTTTTCTTAACCTGTATAGTCTTTTTAGAAGGACCTTCTTTACTTGCAGACAATAACAACTTCTTCTGTTCATCAGTTAATACTGTATTCTCATCTACTTCGACTCCAAGACGAGACAGCCTAGCTATCAGCTCATCTGGAGACATAGAAATTAGAGATGCTAATTCTTTTAGGGTTTTACCAGCCACTTACTCACCTTATCTAACTTTCGTTTTCATTCTTAAACCAAATCTCTCTAGCTTCCATAATAATCTTAGCAGCATCATCATCTGAGACATCAACAACCTCTTGTAAATCAATTACTGCGCAATCTGCAAGCTTCTCACGGTCATCAATTCCAGCAACAACTAATTTCTTTGCCACATCATCAGAAAGACTTTTTAACTGAGATAAATCTTCAGGAATATCAACACTATCAGCAAACAAGATATCTGATAAAAGAGAGTCTTTTGCTCTCTGGATGAGAGTTTCAGCAATATCTTCGTCAAATTCCTCTATTGCAGCTAAACTTGAAATATCTGTATGCGCAATACTCTCAGTTGTAGTGTATCCCTCGTTAAGAAGAATAACTGCTATATCATCATCAATATCTAATTTATCTACTAATTCAGTTCGCTCTTTTTCAGAGCCACTCTTACCTTTTGCTACGATCTCTTCTTGAGTCATAACGTTAAGGGACCATCCAGTTAGCTCGCTTGCAAGTCTAATATTCTGACCATTACGACCAATAGCTTGCGACAACTGCTCTTCTGAAACAGCAATATCCATAGCCCTATTTTCTTCATCCACGACTACTGATAAAACCTCAGCTGGTGCTAAAGCATTCACAACCAATTGGGCAGGATTATCATCCCAAAGAATTATATCAACTCTTTCACCATTCAAATCATTAGAAATAGCTTGAACTCTTGCACCCCTCATCCCTACACAGGCGCCAATTGGATCAACTCTACTATCTTTGCTCTTAACTGCTATTTTTGCCCTATAACCGGGATCACGGGCAGCTGCTTTTACTTCAATTTGACCTTCATCAACCTCAGGGACCTCAATGCAAAAGATCTTTAAAAGGAATTCTACGCAAGCCCTACTCAGCAATATTAGAGGACCACGCCCCTCCTTATTTGTCTCTTTCAAATAACCCCTAACTCTATCTCCAACATGAAGAATTTCTTTTGGAATCATCTCAGACTTTTTCATTAAAGCTTCAGTACCATCATATAATTCCAGAGTAATAAAGTCCTTTGTAATTTTTTTGACTTGCGCTGAGACTAGCTCACCGACTCTTTTTTCAAAAACTGTAAGTAATTTTTGTCTCTCGGCATCTCGCACAAGTCTGACAATAATTTGTTTTGCTTGGGAAGCACCAATTCTGCTTAAGTCGTCAACTGGAACATCCTCGGTTATAAAGCTACCAAGCTCAGCCTGTTCTGATTCTTGTTTGGCATCACTAAGTGCAATTTGATCTAGACCTGACTCTAAATCATCATCAGCAACGATTTCCCAATATCTACTAGCACTATATTCGCCTGTCTGAGGATCTATAGTTACCCTAATATCAACACCCTCATCAAACCCCTTACACACTACAGTGCTTAGAGCACTTTCAAGCGCATTTATGATTATATTCTTATCAATATTCTTTTCGTTTGCTACCAGATTCACAATCTGGAGTATTTCTTTACCTTTTTTGTTATCTAAACCCGACGCCATATCATTTCACCTCTAGATATACAGATGACTTCAAAACGTTCTCAAATTTTATTGCTAACGCCTCTAAATCATCTAACTTAACTGTAATACTGTCTTGTTCAACACTTGTTAGAAGTCCAATTTTTGTGTTATTTGCGACACCATCGCTATATTTAACCTTAATCTTTTTCCCAATCACTTTTTTGTAATGTTCGGGGGAGTATAAGGATCTATTTAACCCTGGAGAAGAAACTTCCATACTGAAGTCTGCCGGATTATAATCGTGATTCACAAGATTTAACTTAATCTGCTTATCAACTTTAACACAATCGGCAATAGATATACTCTCGTCACTATCAATGTATACTCTAAGCAAGTCAGAAGAATTCTGCCTAGTAAGAGACATATGATAAAAACTGAAGCCTGCAGCCACTACTGACTGTGACACAACGCTCTCTAATGAAGACTTCGCCAAAAAAAACCCCTACATATAAAAAAGGCCCATCCTGGGGCCCAAAAATTGGTAGCGGGGGTAGGATTTGAACCTACGACCTTCGGGTTATGAGCCCGACGAGCTGCCAAACTGCTCCACCCCGCGATGTGCATGTATAATACATCTTTTAGATCTATAATTCAATAGTACAAAGCTTAAAAAGTAAATTAAGCTTATAAAAAACTTAACTTTTAAGTAATACTGTTACTAAATTGTCTGTTTTTAATTCATTAGCAGACAAATATGCATCCTTTATTGTCTCGTATGGGCCAATAACAACCCTGTAAGATGACTTACCATTAGTTGACACTTTTTGAGTATTGGCAGAATATCCCTTTAGCAACAATTTTGCTTTCAATGATTCCGCATCATCTTCATTATCAAGAACAGCAACCTTTAGGAAATAACCATTTCTTGCTATCTGAGCCGAATAGGCATTGGAGCTTTTCGCGGAAAGCGAAGTCAGCGCCTTCTTTTCTCTTAACTCATTCTCTAAATTAGAGTGATTAGTAATACTCTTTGCATTATGAGAAAAGGCGCTATGAGGAATATTATGATTACTAGTTATCACTTTTTTAGATGATACATTGGAATATTTATTCGCTGGTTTCAAATGATTATTATAATTATTTTCACTATTAGCTCTTTTTTCTCCAGATATAAAAGTTAACCGAATAGGATCTTTTTTCTTTGCAGCTGCATCTTTTGTTGTAAAGTAGTTATATAATTTATCTAAAGTAACATTAACTTGAGAGTTCTTTAAAAAAGTCTTAGAAAAATCAGCACTTACACAAAGAATTAAAACTAAAGATAAACAAAGACCTGATATCACACCAAATAAAAACCAGCTAAGCTTACCAGTATTATCATCATTATTATCTTCTCTTCTGAAATATGAACTCCTTGCTCGTTTCAATTTAAACCTCCCTATTATCTCAACTACATTACATCTTTTCAGGCGTAGAAACACTTAATAATCTTAAACCAGATTTGATTATTTTCTTCACTATACTTAACAAACCTAATCTCGCTTTAGTTTTTAAATCATTGTCAGATATAAATATAACAGAATTATAGTAGCTATGGAAACACTTAGCAAGATTTTGCAAATAAGAGATAAGTAGGTGAGGTGAACTTTCATTAGCTGCTTTAATTAAAACTTCTTCATACTTTACTATGCTTATGAGCAAGTTTTTTTCATGAATATTGGCAAGAGAGTCAAAATCAGAAGCTTTATAACAATCTGAATATAGCTTACCTGAATCAGCATATTTTTGAAATATACTAGAAATTCTTGCATATGCATATTGCACATAGAAAACTGGATTATCCATAGTCTTAGACTTTGCAACATCTAAATCAAACTCCATATGCTGCTGGGGTTTAGTCATGAGATAAAAGAACCTTGTCGCATCAACTCCAACATTATTATAAAGTTGCGCTAAAGTGACAAATTCACCACTCCTAGTTGACATAGCTACTTTTTCACCAGATTTAATTAAACTAGCAAATTGTACGAGCTCAACCTGAAAGTCACTATTTTCATAACCTAAAGCGGCTAGGCCAGCTCTCAATCTAGGGATATAACCATGGTGATCAGCACCAAAAATATCTATTAACTTTGAGTATTTTTTTTGAAATTTTTGCCAATGATATGCTAAGTCTGCCGCAAAATAAGTGTAAGAGCCATCACTTCTCTTAAACACCCTATCCTTTTCATCATGCCAACGGGTTGACTCAAACCAAAAAGCTCCATCTTTTTCATATAATGCGCCATCAGAAAGCAACTTGTTGTGGATTAAGTCAAGAACTCCATCCTCATACAAGCTTTTCTCAGAAAACCAATTATCAAAATTAACCCTAAACCCTACTAGATCAGACTTTATCCCTGCTTGAATATCAACAAGGGTAAATTTCAAAATTAGCATAAAAACATCTTCAGATAGAACATCCTTCATGAATTTTATACCAGCATCAAGCTGCTTTTCTGGATCATCAATAGTTTCATCTACACCAAAAGTAAAATCCTTAGATAAGTTTTTAAGGGAATTCTGGAAAATCTCATCAGCATATTTTTTCTGTAATTTTTTAGCTATATCCAAAATATACTCACCTTGATAGCATTTATTAGGATAATTTACTTTGGCACCACTTATCTCAAGATAACGTAACCAAGTACTGAATGCTAAGATATCCATTTGCCTTCCAGCATCGTTTAAGTAGTACTCAGTAACTACCTCATAGCCAAGCTCACGATAGATTGTTGCCAAAGTTGAACCAAAAGCAGCGCCTCTTCCATGCCCCACATGCAAGGGCCCAGTTGGATTTGCAGAAACGAACTCAAGTAATATTTTCTTTCCTTGCCCAATGTTTGGCAGTTCGATGTCAGAATTAGACATATAACGGCTAACTTTGTTTATGTAGTAACTATGTGAAAAGAAAAAATTTATAAAACCTGGTCCTGCTATTTCTATTTTAGAAAAAATTTTATTATTTTTCAGCAATGATAACAAAAACTCTGCGATCAACTTTGGCTTATCTTTTACTATTTTTGTTAATTTTAAGGCAATATTGGAGGCAACCTCACCATGACTTAAATCTTTTGTATAATCAACACTAAACTGAAAATCTTCTAGATTACAGGAATATTTTTCTTCTATTTCTGGTAAAACAGATTGTAATAACAAATAAACATCATTTTTCATAAGAACCTCAACTTTTTTTTATGATATCACAAAAAAAACATATACCATAACTATTCTACTCTAAGTGCCTCTACTGGATTTAAACAAGACGCTGAATAAGCGGGATAAAAGCCAAAAAAAATACCAACGAAGGTAGCAACACCAAAACCCAATAAAAGTGGCAAGATTAAAATCTTGAATTCCCATGCTGCAACGTTTGCTGCTACAAAACTTATACCAACACCTATTATAATACCCAAAGCACCACCAATAAGGGATAATAGAGTTGCTTCAACTAGAAACATCAATCTAATATCTCTTGGGCTTGCGCCAATTGCAAGTCTTAGACCGATTTCTCGCTTACGCTCGACAACAGACACCAGCATTATATTCATTATTCCTATGCCACCAACAATCAATGATATACTTCCAATCAATGAAAGTAAGATTGATAACTGCTGTTTTTGCTCTACAACTTTACTAATTAGCTCTTTTGGATTGCGAAAAAAAGTTTTAGCACGCGGAAAATTCCTTTTAAATGCTATCCTTAATGTTCTCTCAACCTTCTCGACATCATCACTAGACTTTAATGAAAACACAACATCACGTATCGCATTAGCTTCGTTAATTGATTGTAAGATATTTACAGGCAATAAAATACCATTATCAAAATCCACCGGCACAAAAAAATTAACTTTTACGCTCTTTAAAACGCCGATAACCGTACAGTAATGACTACCATATTTTATTTGAGAGCCGAGAATATTTTCACCGGCTTTAGCTGCAATTTTACTCCCAACAACACAATACTCATCCTGATCAAAGCGTGAAATAAAACGCCCAGAAGAAATAGATAGGTCTGCAATATGGGTAAGATCTGACGAAACCCCAACCACAGCAGCACCTAGCTTTACGCCATTTAAATATGAGTTTTCATAAGAAAAGGCTAGAGGTGAAGCATAAGAAATCTCCGGTATATTAGCTACAATATTTTTTACATGTGACTCAGTTAAGGTCTTATTATGAAAAGAACCCATAACACTAACCGATATTAAATTAGTGCCCAATTCACTTAGCTTACTTATAACAGATATAGTTGCTAATTCACCACAGTATAGTAATGCTACTACTGAAGATGAGCCTATAACAACTCCTAAAACTGCAAGAAACGAGCGTAATCTCCTAGCTAGAATGTTAGTATATGCTTGCTGTAGTAGAGCTATTAAACTGTCAACTTGATAAATACTCATCTTAAAATAATCTACCATCTTTAATGATAATTTTTTTGGTTGCTATATCAGCAACACTTTTATCATGGGTAATCAAAAGTACCGTAGTCTTATATTCCTTGTTCAAATATACTAAGTAATCTGTTATTTTTTTACTATTTTTAGAATCTAATGACCCTGTGGGCTCATCAGCAAGAATAATTGCCGGCTTAGTTATTAGCGCACGGGCTATAGCAACTCGCTGCTGTTGACCTCCTGACAACATATTAGGGTAATAATCGGCATACTTTTTTAGACCAACATTTTTAAGAACTTTAACAGCCATTGGCTTATACATATTCTTTTTTACTGTTGAATAATGAAGAGGCAGCGCGACGTTATACCAGATAGGATACTGATTTAAAAGCGAGAAATTTTGAAATATGAAGCCAAACTTTGTATTTCTTAACACAGATAATTGTTCAGGTGTATATGTACTTAGATCTTCTCCATCTAAATTATAATGTCCCGACGTCGGCTTATCTAAAAGTCCAATAATATTCATAAGTGTTGATTTACCACTACCCGAGGCGCCTAACAAAGCTACAAATTCCCCAGAAAATATCTGCAAATTTATATCAAATAAAACCCTAGAGCTATTATTTCCAACAAAGTAGTCTTTACTCAAATTTTGCAGTTTAATCATAAAAAACTATCCTTTCCCCAGCATCAATTCCAGAAAGAATTTCTATTGAATCAGGCGTAGTCCTACCGACCTTTACCTGTTCAGATAACACCTGACCACTTTTACTAACTTTATTAACAGTTGTAGTATTATTTTTCACTTTAACTGCGTTAACTGGTACAAAATATTTACCCTGCATATGCTGAGATATCTCAACTTTAGCGCTCATGCCTACATGCACTAATGTAAGAATACTCTCCGATATATTCGGCACTCTTATTACCACAGGATAACTAACTTCAGTGCCACTACCAGAATTATCTATGTTATATAAATTTAGACTGTCAACAGTACCTTCTAACTCTATACCTGCGAAGCCATCACCAGTCACAATTACTTTTTGTCCAACATGAATTTTATTGATATCAGTCTCTGGCACAGAAATATTTACTTTAATTTCATCTTGATTTGCAATCACTCCAACACTATTACCCTTCTTAAGCTCAACACCAGTCATAAGAGTAATTGCGTTTTTTTCAGAGCTTCGCAAAAAAATACCTTTATTATTTGCCCTGATAGGGATGCTATTATGCATGTTTATAATATTTGTTATTTGAGAAACATCATCTAGTTTTATCTTATTTATATTAGAAATATCTAAACCTATTATATTTAGTAAATCTTGGATCTTCGCTTTTGATTTTATAAAGTTTATATAGTCAATATCCCTCATTCTTTTTAAATCAGTATACTCATTCTTAGCAATTATTCCAGCTTCAAAAAGTTTCTTCTCATTTTTCAACTTTGCTTCAGCTATACTTATTTGGTCTTTATTCTTTAAATAATCAACTATTACTTCTGCAGTGTTATCATCCACTCCATTTGATTCTAACTCAAATATAACTTGATCTTTAGCTACAAAATCACCGTAAGCTACATTTATGGTCTTTACTCTTCCTTCTATGGGGCTAGAAATAGTACTTAAAACTAAAGATTCAATTTTACCAGAATAAAACAAAGAATGATTCTTAGTACTTGGTTGAGCTATAACCTCATGTGAAACAGTAACTTTATCTTCTTTCTTACATGAAGAGCTTAAAATAATAAAAAAAGATAAAATTAAAAATAAACTAAATTTAAGATAATTCATAAAAAGACTCACATTGCTAACTTTACTTGCCATTTATCTAAAGTCAAACCCAAAAACATGTTAAACTCAGCATAGTTACTATAATATTCAATTCTGTAGTTTATAAGTGCCATTTCACTTTGCAAATATTTCTGCATTTGTGCTACAACCTCATATGCAGAAGTTTTGCCATATAAGTTACTCTCAAGAGCATTTTCATAGTTTTGCTTTGCATATTTTAAGTTTAAAACTGCTAAATCTATCTGTTTCTTTTGTGTATTTAAGCTACGTACGAAATTTGTAGTTGTGGCGATAAGATCATTTTCGGCTTTTTTAAGGTTAATTTCTGCCTGCTTTAATGAAACTTTGGCTGATACAACGTTATAATCTAAAGATAAATCATTAATTGGGATGCTTGCCGTTAAATTTACAGATTTATTGCCATCTGCAGTAATTTCTCCACTTAAATCAAGCTTTACTCTTTTATCATCGTTAGACTGCAATAACGTTCTTTTCTTAGAGCGTAAGCTTATCAAATTTTGCTGAAAATCATAGTTTCCCCTCTTCGCTTGGGCAATTGCATCCTGGAGATCAGGAATACTATCAACCTGTGGCTCGAAGAAAACATCTATTGTTAAACTATCAGTGGGCTGTAAACCCAGCATCGTCAAAAGATCATTGAAATTAGACTGCTTTTCCAAAGACTTAGATTCAAGTTGTATTTTATCATTAGTAATTTGTGCCTCTTGCTGCGCAATATTTGCAGCTGGCATATCTCCAGCAGCTACCTTTAGTCTATATTCATGTAGAGTATCTTTAGAACGCTTCAAAGACAGATATAGCGCATCTAACTGTTTGTGATCAGACAAAACTTTTAGATACTGCGTCTGTACCTGGTTAATGACACGAGCGACACTATCACGGTAATTAAGCCTATTTATTTCCTCTTGATCAATAGAATTATCCAAAGAAATAGTATTGATAATAGAACCACTGCCCCGCATTAAGGGTAATGTCGCAACTAAAGACGTTTTATTATTTATCGTACCCATCTGATCAGACACATTTATATTTGCTTGTAATTCAAGTCCTGACTTAGTCTTTAGGGTAGTTTTAGGAGTCAAAGAATATATATTTTCATTATCTTTACTATTGTAAATGTTACTATCAAGAGAGAATTGGGGAGCAAAATTATTATAGGCTAAACGCAACGAAAACTTGTCGACTACTCTTTGGAGTCTACTTACTTCAATAAGAGGATTCTGTACTAGCGCTAAGTCAATAGCATCTTGTAATGATAAAATTTTATCTACGTCTGCTTTAACTATATCTAAACCAAGAACTATCAAGACAAAAAATAGCTTTACAGCTAGTAATCTCGTTATATTCTTTCTCATAACTAAAACACTACTCTTCGATGTAGTGAAAATTCGACTCAACAAAAGATGATGAGACAGCCCTCTTAGGAAATCCATTTACAATTATTTATTAGTTTAACGTAAATTTATCGTGATTACACGGCAAATAAAATAACGAAAACTGCTTTTGATATAAACAATATGGTTGATAATAACAGAATCTAGAAAACTTTTCAAGCAGCAAATAAAAAAGCGAAGCAACTTCAATGAGTTACTTCGCCTTAATATGTTAAAAATTTTTAAATATATTTAAAAATAGATATTAGATACCAAAATCTGTAGAAACAACTGGTCTACTGTTATTTGCTTCTCTCGTATTCTCATCAGCTAAAACTGAGCAAGGGTTTCCTGAACGCAATGATCTATTAAATTCCTTAGTGAATTCACCAGCAAGATCTTTACTCGCTGTAGGAAATAATGGAGGGAATTCAATAATTGTAGCCTCATTACTAGCTTTAGCATTACGGTGATGAATAGATCCAGGAGTGCATCTATTTGCTCTTATTGTTGGTGCAGGTGTTGAGTAGGGATTATGTTCGTTGTTCATGTAAGTTCCTCGTATATGAAAATTATCTTTGAGATACAAAATATACTAAATTAAGAGAACCAAACCTTAAGGCAAGATTAAGAAACATGACTTTTTTGCGTACCTTTAGCTAAAAATAAGCTTTAACGCGGCAGAAAATGCAAAAAAAGCAATGCAAAAACCAAAAGCAGCACCTAGTAGGAAAGTATATTTACTACCGGCTGACTTATCCGCTACTGTAACATTTGCTGGTTGCTTGTTACTTGAATACTTCTCTAGTAAGTTAAATATTAAATCAGGTACTTCAGGTGAATTTTCTAACCAAAAAGGGATCTTGTCTTTAGTTTTAATATAAGCACCCTTTAAACCTACTCTTTCTTTCACCCATTCTTCAAGATAAGGTTTGGCAGTATCCCATAAGTTTAACTGGGGATATAAACGTGAGCCCAAGGCCTCAACAGCAAACAAAGTTTTTTGTAATAAGATTAGCTGAGGTTGGACTGTCATTTTATATTTCTTCGCTGTATTAAAGAGGTTTAAGAGCAGTTTTCCAAAACATATTTCTTGTAATGGTCTAGCAAAGACTGGCTCACATACAGCACGAATATCCATCTCGAATTGATCTACTCTTGTATCTGCCGGGACCCAGCCAGAATCAACATGTAATTGAGCAACCTTACCATAGTCTCTCTTAAAAAAGGCTAGGAAGTTTTCAGCAATATAACGCTGATCCATTTCACTTAATGCTCCTACTATACCAAAATCAACCGCGATATAACGAGGGTTTTTAGCGTCGGAAATATCCACAAAGATATTGCCTGGATGCATATCAGCATGAAAGAATCTATCCTTGAAAACTTGGCTGAAAAAAATCTCTACCCCAATTTTTGCTAACTTTTCCAGATCAACTTCAGATTTTTTTAAGGCAGCTATATCTCCAATACTGATACCACTAATACGCTCTAATACTAATATTTCTTTTGTAGAATAATCCCAATAAATTTTGGGAACATAGAGAAATTTACTTTCTAAAGAATTTCTTCTAATCTGAGACGCATTGCCACCTTCTCTTACTAAATCAAGTTCATTTAATATATTATGTTCAAACTCAGCAATTACATCAGGTAACTTCATTCTACTAGAACCTGACAAAAATGGGGTAATTAACTTAGTACACATCCTCATAAGAGCAATATCACTTTTAATAATTTTAGCTATATTTGGACGCAGTATTTTTATAACTACTTTTTCACCAGATTTAAGTGTAGCCGCATGGACTTGAGCAACAGATGCTGAGGCTAAGGGTCGGGATGAGAAACTTTTGAAATTTGTCTTAATGGCTGCATCAAGCTCCCTCTCAATTATTTCCTCAGCTTTTTCGCTAGAAAAAGGTTTAACCTTATCCTGTAACTTTGCTAACTCGACGACATAGTTAGCTGGTAGCATATCATGCCGAGTTGAAAGAATTTGACCGAATTTTACGTATATAGGTCCTAATGCCTCAAGCGCATCTTTTAAACGCTGCTCTTTTGTTTTTTTTCGAGAAACAAACAAAGAACTTGGACATACCCACTTGGGAAGTATCAGTTGATCTAAACCATAGTAAAAACAGACAGCAATTACCTTTATGATTCTAAATAACGCAAACATATCAACTCTCTTTTTTATTTTTTAAACGTTCCACACGCTGCGATGCTCGAGCAACATCATCTCTTAGTATAGCAACTTCATCTGAGAATTCTTCAAAACTAAGCTTCGCAGGTATCAAAGAAATCTCATCCAACAAAAAATCCTTAATATTCTCACGTGTATTATCTGTAATATTATCACATACTTTTTTTGTTGATTTTAATAAATTAATTACCATTTCAGCTGGAACATCTCCAATCTTAGTACTTAAATACTGGCTCCAATCTATTTCTGTCTTTCTCAAGATCGATAATAATTTTGAAACAACACCAATATCGCCTGTAATATGTATCCCACTTGTAGATTCCTTAGCATCACTTAAATTCCTGACAGCTTCTAGAAAACTAAAAGCAGAGCCAGTAACTTTAGTTATATCTGTATCATCAGAAAGTTCATCTATTATTAATAAACCTTGAGGAACAAACTTGAAATAAATATTCAAGTTAATTCCTGTGAGCTCTATAGCAATAATTTTATTATTAAAACTAGCTAGATCCTCTCTAAGAACATCATCTGCTGCAATTACCGAATTAATAATAGTACTAAGCTTATCTTTTATTATTCTTGGCATTAAATCTTATACCCCCTATGAATTGCCACAACTCCAGACATAATATTCGTAACATCACATTTTGCAAACCCTGCCTCGTAAAACCACCCTAGTAACTTTTCTTGGTTTGGATGCCTTTTTATAGACTCCACTAAATATTTATAGCTAGCTTTATCCTTTACAAAAAAATCCCCCATTTTGGGAATAACTTTCAAAGAATAACTGTCATATAATGTTGCCAATAAATTATTCCTGGGTTGTGAAAACTCCATTATCAGAACTACACCGCCTGGCTTTAAAATCCTGTTTATTTCACTTAGCGCTTTTCGCTTATCAGTAACATTACGCAAGCCGAAACCCATTGTAACAATATCGAAATAATTGGACTCAAATGGCAAATTTTCAGCATCTGCCAAGACTTTGTTAGCAATATCTGCACATCCATGGTCTAACATCTTATCCCACCCAATATTGAGCATTTCTGCGTTAATATCTGAGAGAGTTATTGACCCACTTTTTCCTAAATGTTGGGCAAATAATAATGCAATATCACCTGTACCTGAAGCAAGATCACAGACCTTGGCATCAGGCTTAATATTCGCTAATCTTAGCAAGTATCTTTTCCAAGCTCTGTGTAAACCAAATGACATGATATCATTCATGTAATCATATTTTGGCGCTACTCTACTAAAAATATTCGCAACCTTTTTGGTTTTAGATGCTGCCGGAATATCAGCAAAACCGAAGTCAACTTTTTTATGTTCCTTGGAAGCCATAGAATCCTAAAAAATTAAAATATTTATATTTTACATTTAAATTAACAATTAACAAACGTAATTTTAAAACATGAGTGTTAAATTATGACTTAACTTTAATAACTGTGCTGGAAATAAGCCCACTATAATCAAAGTAAATACATTCAAAAATAATAAAGCAATACCTGCGTGGGTAGCAAGAATCTCAAATCTACTTCCTGATTCCTCCTCAAAATAAGAGAACTTTATTATCTTAATGTAATAAAAGGCACCCAATAATGTGAAAAGAATGGCAATTGTTGCTAGATAAGTTAGATTAGACTTGATTAAAGCATCAAATATTGCTAGCTTTGCCATGAAACCGACTATTGGTGGCACACCAGCTAAAGAAAATAACATTAGCATGATTAAAAATGATATACCTGGATAGAAATAATGAAGTCCTGTAAAATCTGAGATTTTTTCGATATAGCCTTTTTTATAGCCGATACTTAAGATTGCGCCAAAAACAGCAAGGTTAGTTAATACGTATATGAACATGTAGAACATTGATGCGGCATAGCCACCATTATCAACAACTACTATACCAAGTAGCATGTATCCCATGTGAGCAATGGACGAATAAGCTAATAAACGTCTTAAGTTATGCTGAGTCAAAGCCAATGTATTTCCAACAACAATGGAAAAAATGCTTATTATTATAAATATTTTACTCCAGAGAAAACTAAATGGAGACAAAGCAAAAGTAAATAATCTTATAAGCACACTAAACACGGCTATTTTTGGTAAAGTTGCAATCAACATCGTCACGGGTAGTGGAGCGCCCTCATATACATCAGGGGCCCACATGTGAAATGGAACAAGACTTAACTTAAAAGCAAAGCCAGAGACAATGAATACTATAGCTAATGGTACTAAATATCCTGAAAGATCGTTGCTTAAAAGAAGTGACATTTTAATATCTGTAAATGCTAACGCCCCAGTTGCACCATATATCAAAGAAAAACCATATAGGAGCAGGCAAGAAGCTAATGCCCCTGTCACAAAATACTTTAGTGCAGCTTCAACACATGCTGGTTTATCTCGCCAAAGTGCAACAAGGGCGTATATAGGTAGAGACATTAATTCTACGCCAAGAAATACTATTAGTAGATTAGATGCAGAGGGTAAGACAAACATGCCTAGCAAAGATAATAACAAAAGTAAATAGTAGTCCCCTACTATATCACCTAAGCTTAAAACAAACCCACGAGCATAACAATTTAACACCATTAAACCTAGCACAAGAAATGCTTTGATGACTATAGCAAAATTATCCAGCTCCCAAAGACCATTAAAATAAATACCAAAGTCACCTCGATAAAAAACTGCAGCGCATGCTAAAAATGTTATAGCACAACTAAGTTGGCTTGAATAATAGACATTCACTGCCATACTTGACTGTGAAAATAAACGAAATAAAATGCTAACACAAATACCTAACAAAAGTAACATCTCGGGTATAATCGCAAAAAAATCAGTTGTTAAAAGCATCTCTACCTCTTTATAAAATTAATTTTGATTTGAAAGAAGCCGCGAGCAAGTTGTTTATAGTCGCATGCATAGGCTTAAGTAAAAAATCAGGATAAACACCTATTACAAAAATGGCTACTACTAGCAACCACAAAACTAGTTTTTCATGATGATTGACATCCGTAAGCGGCCCAGATAATTTTGGACCTACTACACCATAAAAAACTCTTTTATACATCCACAGGGTGTATGAAGCAGAAATAATTAAAGTGACAGCCGCAGTGAAGGATATCCAAAAGTTTGCTTTTAAAACTCCGAGTATTATCATGAATTCTCCAACGAACCCAGAAGTTCCAGGAAGTCCAACATTTGCTAAAGCAAATATCATAAAAAAGGCAGCAAAATATGGCATTTTAGTGGCAAGTCCACCAAAGTCCGAAATACTTCTAGTATGTACCTTTTCATATATTATACCAAAAGCCAGAAACATGGCTCCTGAGCCAAAGGCATGAGCAATCATCTGAATCATCGCACCTTCAAGAACCACAGCAGCATCAGCATAATGCGAAGTAACTCTAAAAATATTGTATATAACGAATAATCCCAGAGTAACAAAACCCATATGAGCAACTGATGAATATGCGATTAATCTTTTCATATCAGTTTGTGCTAGAGCAACCGCACCAATGTAAACGACAGCGATTAAAGAAACTATGACCATTATATTTGATAAGTAAAGACAAGCGTCAGGAACTATAGGCAGGCAAAACCTAAAAAAACCATAAGCACCAACTTTTAGCATTAATGCTGCTAATATTATCGAACCGCCGGCAGGTGCTTGCGTATGAGCATCTGGTAACCACGTATGTATTGGCCACATAGGAACTTTAACCCCAAATGATAATAAAAACGCAATAAAAATTAAAATCTGTTCTAGAAATGATAATTTAATAACGTAGAAAGAGGCTATATCAAAATTTTTCGCAACTGTCCCCAAGTATAAAATTGA
Source organism: Pseudomonadota bacterium (assembly GCA_036340215.1). Taxonomy (GTDB): domain Bacteria; phylum Pseudomonadota; class Gammaproteobacteria; order Comchoanobacterales; family Comchoanobacteraceae; genus JABJPE01. Next base: position 52,618 of record JAYYZF010000058.1, read on the forward strand.
TATCAACAATAACGTAGAACCAAGAAAAGTATAGAGGAAAAATTTAATAGCAGCATAAGATCTATCTTCACTTCCCCAGATTCCTATACAGAGATACATCGGAATTAACATTGCTTCCCAGAAGATAAAATATAATATCGCATCAGTTGCACAAAATACTCCGTAGATTGTAGCTTGTATTATCAAGAAAACAGCATAATATTCTGCTATGTTTTTTTTGATAAGTTGCCAAGCAGCCAAAACTACCAGTAAATGAGTATAAGAAGTTAGAGCAACCAAAGGCATAGATATCCCATCAACACCTACGCTATACTTCACATTAAGTAATGGAATCCACACATAGCTTTCAACAAACTGCATTGAAGCTAATTCAGGATTGAAGTTTTGATACATTAAAATAGACAATGACAAAGTTATCAAAGTAACTAAAAGAGTTAACCAACGCACAAAACTAGCAGATCTCTGGTTACCCCAAACTAAAATAATTGTTGCTGCAACTACTGGCAACCATATCAATGAACTTAATAGCGGGTAAGTCATTAAAATATGCTCCTACTTTAAAATAAAAATACTAGTCAAAACCAAGAAAGCTAGGCCTACTACCATAGCTAAAGTGTAATGATATAGATACCCTGTTTGTAAACGACGCAATATCCCTGATAATCCTAAAACTTCTTTAGCACTACCATTAACTAGGGTTTTATCAATTATCAATTGATCACCAATCTTATAAAACGAGCTACTTAGTAACTTAATACCTCTTACAAAAAACCAGTCATTAAAAATGTCAAAGCCAAATTTAGCCGTTAAAATTCGATAAATTAAGCTAAATTTTTTCGCTAAAAAATCTGGGAATTCTTTATTCAGAACATAAGCATAAAAAGCACTTAAAAAACCAGCTATGGTAAGCCAAAATGGTGCATGTGAAAAGGCTGAAAGAATAACACCACTCCCATTTCTATAGGGCTCCAAAACTTCATAAACTATATTTGCCGCATCGGGTTTTAGGAATATTGATGATGAGAGTAAGCCTCCATAAGGCAACATAATATCTGGAGCTAACAAATAACCTGAGGTAACTGCTCCTATTGCTAATAATATAAGTGGAACACATATAGTCCATGGTGACTCTTTGATCGTACCATTAGTGTAATTACACTCACCAAAAAAAGTCATAAATAGACATCTAAAGCTATATAGAGAA
>JAYYZF010000059.1:0-13994 GCA_036340215.1 Pseudomonadota bacterium
ATGTTCACTATTAATCTCAAAAACAGCAAATTTTACTGAAGAGCTTCCGCAATTAATAACTAAAACGTATTTACTAGACACCTGTTATCTCCACTACTAAGTATATCTTAATTATAATACAAATATGGAGAAAATTCAGGAATTTAACGTTTCCTACTTTATATTGTTTTCAATGCTGTCAAAGTGCTTTTACTTATCAAGAGTGACTATGCAGCCAAGTTCAACTTCAGTTATAGTTTATCTGTAGACAGAATTACGACACAAACAATCTCCATCATTTGTGGTAATTGACAGCAAATTTTGCAATCATCAATTCTTCATTTGTTTTAATTACATAAATTGGTATAGCAGATGATTCTTGCGATATTATATGATTGTTACAGGTGCCATTGTTATTGATTAATATTGCTTTCAATACTATCAACATATTTTTCTGCATCAAGAGCTGCCATACAGCCAAACCCAGCTGAAGTAATGGCTTGTCTATAAACAGAATCAGCAACATCACCAGCTGCAAAAACCCCTGGAATGTTAGTAGCTGTAACTTCCCCAGCTAGTCCACTGTTTATTTGAATGTAGCCATCACGCATGTCCAATTTTCCCTGAAAAAGGTCAGTGTTAGGTTTATGCCCGATAGCAATAAAAACACCAAGGCAGTCATGTTCAACTAGAGCATCGGTTTTAGTGTTCTTAATTCTAATTCCAGTAACGCCACTCTCATCACCTAATATCTCATCTAAAACGCTATCCCACAAGATAGTTACATTTGCAGTTTTGCTTTTTTCAATTACTCTACTCGCGAGCATTTTCTCAGCACGTAATTGGTCTCTTCTATGAACTAATACTACTTCAGATGCAATATTTGATAGGTAGAGAGCTTCTTCAACTGCAGTATTACCACCGCCAATTACAAATACTTTCTTACCTTTGTAGAAAAAGCCATCACAGGTAGCGCAAGTTGAGACACCCTTGCCAAAAAATTCTGCCTCAGATGGGATCCCAAGCATTTTTGCTTTGGCGCCGGTTGCAATAATAACGCTGTGAGCTCTGTAAGTATCGTATTCTCCAGTCAATGTGAAGGGTTTACTACTAAAATCAACATCTTTAATTTGATCAAAGACAACTTCAGCATTAAATTTTTTAGCATGATCTAACATTCTTTGCATCAGATCTGGTCCTTGAAGACCTGAATGATCCCCAGGCCAATTATCAACATCGGTTGTTGTTGTTAACTGCCCACCTTGTTCCATTCCAGTAATTATAATTGGCTGCATATTCGCACGAGAAGCATAAATGCCAGCCGTATAGCCAGCAGGCCCCGAACCTATGATGATAACTTTGTGTATTTTTTTTGTCATTTGATGCTCCACATGTACTTAATTACTTAATCGTATTTATCATTCAAAATAAATAGAACTATAGCTTATTTCCAGATTGAAATATGGTCAACACATAATTTGACCTCTTGTGAATATACGCATAAAATGATGACATTAGTTTGCTAGATGTATAGCCAGCAGATCTAGTGATTCAAATCTCACAGAGTATTAACTATGAAAAACTCAAACAAGAATATTGCGAAACCTGAGCTATTAAAAACTACTAAGCGCCTTTACTATATTACAAACATAGTCATGGTTTCATTTGCGATATTTATTGCCATTGCCCTTATCAGTTATAATCATGCAGATCCAGGTTTTACCAAAAGTTTTTCCGATAATAATTATATAGCAAATGTTGAAGGTGTGGCCGGTGCTTGGCTTGCTGATTTGTTGTTATACTTCCTTGGTATAAGCTCAGCATTGATGCCAGTTTTAATAATTTTATTTGTCTGGTTTAAATCAGATTTAACAAAATACAACATAAATATTTACACTGTTTTTGGAGTTTTCTTACTTTTTGTTGCAGTTAACGGTCTATTGGCACTCCACATCCCAGCATATGGCAACTTGCCTGCAGGTATTGGTGGGGCTTTAGGTGAGTATATTGCTTGGAAGTTTGTCTCACTGTTAAATGTAATTGGCTCTTCTTTTGTCTTAGTCACACTTACACTGTGTGCATTTGTCTTAATTAAACCTGACATTAATTTCGATTTTTTATATAAGAGTTGTGCCTCATTCTTGAAAAATATTTGGCAGCGTATTTGTACTTGTTTTCGTGAATTTAAATTGCCAGAGTTCTTTTTGAACTCCAACAGAAAAGCCGTTTCCGAAACTTCAGATGTCGCACAAAACTCAGGCTTTGTTTTTCCTGAGAAAATAGCTACTACAGCTAATAGTACAAGCTCGAATACGAATCCCGTGACTGATAAAAGCACTATTGAAAGTAAACAAGAGCCAGTGATTAAGGCTCAATCTTCTCAAGTAACTGTAAAAAGCAACCCAGTATCTTCCCAAAAAACAAGTAACATTGAATTGCAAATGAACTCCAACACATCTCATTTTACTCGGATTGAAATGCCAGCAGCAACATTGCTAGATGAAGTTGAAAGAAACCAGAGGGTTGAAATTGCTAAAAGTGTAATTATAAATCTTTCCAAAGATGTTGAAAAAAAGTTTCTAGATTTTGGCTTTAAACTAGATGTAGTTGCAGTTTATCCAGGACCTGTTGTAACTAGATTTGAACTTAAGCTTGCTGCTGGTACAAAAGTAAGTTCTATAAGTAACTTGGCAAAAGATCTCGCGAGAACTTTATCTGTAACCAGTGTGAGAATAGTAGACGTAATTCCAGGTAAGTCAGTAATTGGCTTAGAAATTCCTAATACTAAGAGACAAATTGTGCGCCTCCGTGATCTTATTAGCTCTAATAGTTATACGAGTGCGGTATCGCCAGTAACAATAATATTAGGTAAGGATATAAGTGGGCATCCCGTTGTTGTTGACTTAGCAAAAATGCCACACTTACTCGTTGCTGGGACAACCGGATCAGGTAAGTCAGTAGGACTAAATGCAATGCTCTTAAGTTTTCTTTATAAATCATCATGTGAGAATTTGCGTTTGATTCTTATTGATCCAAAAATGCTTGAGTTATCAGTTTACGATGATATTCCGCATTTGCTAACCCCAGTAATAACAGACATGCGGGAGGCTGCTGGTGCATTGCGCTGGTGTGTGGCTGAGATGGAACGAAGATACAAGCTCATGTCAGTATTAGGTGTAAGGAATATTGCAGGTTATAACGAAAAAGTTGATAGAGCTAATAAAGAGGGCAGCCCTTTACTAGATCCTTTGTTTATGAGTGAAGATGGGGCCGAGCCACCGTTACTCCAAAAACTACCAGCTATAGTCGTTGTTGCTGATGAATATGCCGATATGATTATGGTTCTAGGTAAGAAGGTTGAACAGCTAATAGCACGATTGGCGCAAAAAGCAAGAGCCGCAGGTATACACTTAGTACTGGCTACACAGCGACCTTCGGTAAATGTAGTAACAGGTTTGATTAAAGCTAACATTCCTACAAGAATTGCCTTTCAGGTTTCTTCAAGAATTGATTCAAGAACTGTCTTAGATCAGCAGGGTGCTGAGCAGTTGTTAGGACACGGTGATATGCTATATTTGCCACCTGGTACTGGAGTGCCAGTGCGTGTGCATGGCGCATACGTTAGTGATGATGAAGTACATAGAGTAGTGAAGTTCATCAAGGATAATAATCCTCCGCCTGAGTATGTAAATAATCTAATTGAATCATTTGATAATGATGAGAGTTCCAATACTTCTAGTGGAGATATAGATGGATCAAGTTCAGGGGAGAAGGATCCTTTGTATGATGAGGCTGTAAGTATAGTTGCTAAGACAAAAAAGGTCTCCATCTCAAGTATTCAGCGCAAACTTAAAATAGGTTACAATAGGTCCGCAAATATTGTAGAGGCCATGGAGAAGGCCGGAGTCGTATCAGCTCCATCACATAACGGTACTCGTGAGGTAATGATAAATGAAATTTAAGCATATGATTTTTTTCTTGCTAAGGATCTTAGCTATTCTTGTTTTTATAGCACCAGTTTATGCATCTAGTCAGGATGTTTTAGCAAATATGATAAGGGGGCTAGCTACTCTTGAGGCTGATTATAATCAAAATATTTATGGTAGAAAGGGTAAGTTACTAAACAGTAATAATGGGCATTTTATGTTTAAGTCGCCGAATTTACTTCGTTGGCAAAATTATAATAACGATAAAGCTCTAACTATATGTGATGGTAGTCATATTTGGCAGTTTGAACCAGACCTAGATCAGGTTATTAAAACTAGTATAAAAGATGCAGAGCAGGAGTCGTCTCTGCTTTTATTCATTTCTGATGTTGCCAAATTAGTCAAAAATAATGATGTTACAACTGAATCTCAATTTGCTAAAACCATAAAATTTAAACTCGTCCCTAAAGATAAAAGATTGAGTAATATGACAATAACATTTGACAAAGGTTTCCCAACTAAAATAGAGTACGCAGATAAGATAAATAACTATACGGTTATAAATTTTAGTAAAGTAGAGAAAAATGAAAGTATTTCTGAAAAATGGTTTACTTTTGTACCACAGGAAAATATTGATATTATAGAACAGTGAGAAGACCATGATCGACCCACAAATCCTGAAAAATGATTTGCATCAAGTTTCAGTATTTTTGTCCAAAAAGGGTTTTACCCTTGACGAAGAGTATTACACCAATCTAGAGGTAAAGCGTAAGCTGTTACAATCAGAGACTGAGAATTTACAAAAACAGCGTAATGAATATTCAAAGCAAGTGGGTATTTTAAAGTCTCAGGGTAAAGATACTTGTGAATTGCTTGTAACTTTAAATGAGATTAGTAATTCGCTAAAAGAAAAAGAGTTAGATTTAAACAGTCTGCTTTTAGAGTTAAAGCAGTTTCTCTATACGATTCCAAATATTCCAGAAGATAATGTTCCTGAAGGTAAAACTGAGCATGATAATGAAGAAGTTGCTGTTTATGGTACCAAGCCAACTTTTGATTTTCCTGTAAATGACCATACAGATATTGGTGAGAAATTGGGGTTGTTAGATTTCCAGCGCGCAGCAAAGCTATCAGGAAGTAGATTTGTAATTTTAAAATCTGAATTGGCAAAATTACAGCGGGCATTAATACAGTTTATGCTTGATGTTCATACGAGTGAACATGGTTATAATGAGTTATATGTGCCATATTTAGTGAATGAAGACTGCTTATATGGGACTGGTGCTTTACCTAAAATGGCTGAAGACCTTTATAAGATTTCTGGAGATCACGACCTTTATCTTATACCCACCGCTGAGGTTCCAGTTACCAATGTTCATCAAGGTGAGATTTTAAATATTGCAGATCTACCACTAAAATATGTCTCTCATACTCCGTGTTTCAGAAGTGAGGCTGGGTCGTATGGTAAAGACACTAAAGGCATGATAAGGCAGCATCAATTTGAGAAAGTAGAGCTATTCCAGATTGTTGAGCCAAAGAATTCAAATGCTGCATTAGAGAATCTATGTGATGATGCTCAGGCTATTCTTAAGAAATTAGATTTGCCTTATAGGGTGGTAAATCTTTGTGGTGGGGATTTAAGCTTTAGTTCAGCTAAAACATATGATCTTGAAGTATGGCTACCTTCGCAAGGCTGCTATAGAGAGATTTCATCGTGTAGTAACTTTCATGATTTTCAAGCAAGGAGAGCAAAGATAAGAATAAAAAATTCCACTAAGGAAAAGCCTGTTTTAGCTCATACTCTAAATGGCTCAGGTTTGGCAATAGGCAGAACTTTAGTCGCTATAATGGAAAATTACCAAAATAGTGACGGGTCAGTTACTATCCCTGAAGTTTTGCGCCCTTATTATGGAGCCGATAAAATTACTAAAAAATAAGGCCAGACAAGCTGGCCTCATACAATGCACACAGATTGTTCTGTCTAGTCTCTATTAGATGCGAATGCTGCAAATATTCTGAGCAAGCTAACAAATAGATTAAATAAAGCCATGTATATTGAAATCGTAGCTATTATATAGTTACGCTGCCCACCGTGGATTATTTCGCTTGTATGAAATAAAACTAATGCTGACGAGATGAGAGCGAATACACCTGATATTATCAGGTTTAAGAGAGGCATCTGGAATATAACTGCTCCAAGACCTACTATAAAAGCTATTGTTATGGCTGCGAATAGAAATCCACCCATGTAACTAAAATTTGCTCTTGTAGTTATAACGTATGAAGACAAGCTTAGGAAGATAATTCCAGTTGCTCCAAGTGCAGTTGTTACTATTTCTTGCCCGTTTGCAAAAGTGTATAGATAAAGATTTAGAATCGGCCCCAGTGTATAGCCCATAAATCCAGTGAATGCGAATATACATACTAGTCCAATAGCACTGTTTTGGAAAACTGAGGTTAAGTAAGAGAGCCCAAACATCCCTATTAATAGAATAAATATATTCGGTGGGGCCACGTTAAAAGACATACTAAGGTACGCCGTGAATGCACTAAAAAGTACTGTTAGGCCAAGAAGTAAGTAAGTGTTTCTAAGGACCTTGTTGATAGCAAGTTCGCTAGCGTTTAAGGAAGTTGTTGTTCTGAAATCCTGTGTCATATTATCCCTCATTGTTGCAGTTACTATTATATTAACACTATCACAGTCTATTTTCTAGATATAATTATGAATAATATAATGTCTTTCCTTGCTCTTTATTCTTTTAGACCTTGCCCTTTTTCTTAAGAGAAGCTATATTATTAATATGGAGAGATGGCTGAGCGGTTGAAAGCGGCGGTCTTGAAAACCGTTAAGGGGTGTCCCCCCTTCCAGGGTTCGAATCCCTGTCTCTCCGAAAAATTTTCTTTACTGAGGTGAGATGTGGATATCAAAAAAAATATCAGAGTCATAATTGTTGATGATCATGATCTTGTCAGAACTGGCATTAAAATGATTCTCCATAGCGCCCCTGGTATAAGCGTAGTTGGGGAGGCAACTAGTGGTGAAGAGGCCCTCAAGCTTGCTAAAGAAACTCCACATGATGTCATATTACTAGACATAATGATGCCTGGTATTGGCGGTTTAGGTGCGACAACAAGGCTGAAAAGGACAAGTCCTGATAGTAAGGTCCTTATAGTAACGGTCTGTAATAATGATCACCTCCCATCAAAATTACTACAAGCAGGTGCCGCTGGTTATTTAACCAAAGGCTCGACGCAGCAAGAGATAGTCAAAGCTATAAGGGCTGTACATACCGGTCAGTTGTATCTAAGTCAAGAAATAGCCAACATGCTTGCAGTTAAACACTTAAGTGATAAGGGAGATACTCCCTTTGATCAGCTCTCCGAGCGTGAGCTTCAAGTATCTCTAATGATTGCAAGTGGTGTCAAAGTCCAGGATATTTCCGAGATGTTGCATCTTAGCCCTAAAACTGTAAATAGCTATAGATACAGAGTATTTGAGAAAACTGGTGTTGAAAATGATGTTTCGTTAGCGATTCTTGCGATGCGCCATGGTCTGGTTAACATCGAAGACTCAGATGTTGGAGATGCAGTCAGTAGTGGGGCTGAAACTGTAAGTTAACGTTAAAGGTGTTTAGTGCCAGACTTACAGACAAAAATATCTAAAGTTCCACAGTTACCTGGTGTTTACCTCTTCAAGCGTGATAAGTTAGTAATATATGTCGGTAAGGCAAAAAATTTACGTAATAGGGTAAGGCAGTACTTTAACGAGAACAGCAATAATTTAAAAACCACCCAGCTAGTTAGTCTAGCCAATGATTTAGACTTTATAGTCACCGAGACTGAGCACGAAGCGTTATTGCTGGAGTGTGATTTAATAAAAAGATACAGTCCGAAGTACAATATTTTACTGAAGGATGGCAAGGGATATCCTTATATAAAAATATCACGTGAAGATACTTTTCCTGGAATTTATTACTTTAGAGGTAAAGTAGACACTAGCAATGATTATTTTGGTCCCTATACTAATCTAAAGTCATTACGGGAAGCCTTAGAGAAGATCCAGAAAATATTTAAAATAAGAACATGTAGCAACAGTTATTTTAGCAATAGAACTAGGCCTTGTATGCTTTACCAGATAAAACGCTGTTCAGGCCCGTGTGTTGGTAAAATAAGCGAGTCAGATTATCTTAAATCTGTAAAGAGCGTTGAATTATTTTTACAAAATAAATCAGATCAGATAATAGCTGAGTTAAATAAAAATATGGAGCAGCATGTTAATGCTCTTGAATATGAGCAAGCTGCAATCATTAGAGATCAAATATTTTCTTTACGGCAATTACAGAAAAAACAAGAGATTAAAGCTGTAGATGGTAATTACGATGTGTTTCATTTTACCTTTAATCTACCCGTTGTTAAATGTTACTACTTAGCTGTAAGGAATGGTAAGGTTTTTGAAAACAAAAATTTTATATGGCAAGAAATTTTAGCTTCAGATAATGATGATATTGTAACATCTCTCCTCGTTCAGTTTTATGCAAGGAGGCCAAAACAGTCTATTTCACATTTAATAACTAACTGTAAATTAAAAATTAAGATTGATTTAGAAAAAATTATTGCAAAATATGTTGGTAATAGAATATCTATAGTTTCACAACCAAAGTCGGATAAGGCGCAATGGTTAAAAATGGCTGCGCAAAACAGTGAATTTAGTACTGATATCGGTCTTTACAATGCTACTTTGCAGAATTTAGCTACTTTGCTCAATTTAAATGAAATACCAAGTCATATCGAGTGCTTTGATATTAGTCATACTAGTGGAACTAATGCTATTGCGTCTTGTGTTGTATTTAAAAATGGTTTTCCCGATAAAAAATCTTACAGGCACTTAAAAGTCCAGCCAAAGATTCCCGGTGATGATTATGAGGCATTAGGGATGGCGGTAAGAAAACGCTATGATAAAAAAATAGCTCAGGGTCAAGAGTTGCCTAACTTGATTATTATAGATGGTGGAAGAGGGCAATTGAATACGGCAGTAGCGGTTTTGGATAAAATACAGATGTCGTCACTAGTGGATATAATTTCTATTTCAAAGGGTGACGGAAGAGTTGAGGGTCTTGAGACTATACATTACGGAGAAAGTAAAGCCATTCCTGTAAATCTTGACAAAGAACACTTTAAACTACTCTTAAAAGTAAGAAATGAGGCGCATAAGCATGCTCTTAAGAAGCATACTAAGGCTCGGACAAAATCATCACTAAAGTCTTGTTTACAAGAGATACCACAAGTAGGTCCTAAAAAAAGAAAATTACTTCTTAATCATTTTGCAAATATAAACGATATAAAAAACTGTTCTGTTAATGACTTAGCTAAAATTGATGGTATAAATAAAAAGATTGCTGCCAATATAAAAAATTTTTTTAATGACAACTAATCTTTGCTGTTTTATTTAAGTTGCTAATTTTAAATGAAAATTCTTAATATTTTCTTAAGATTTACCCTGTATAATATATTTACACAACAACAATTAAAGGGTAAAAATATGCAACCATATAAAAGAAAAAATTTTTTTGGTGATTCAACAGATAACGAATTATCTTCACAATCATCTTTCAATACAGAATCTAAAAAGAGCAAGTTGAACCAAAGTCCTGAATCTGAGAGGGATGATAGCATAAGTCCAGTATCTATATGTTCTATGAGCTCTCTAAGTAGCAGTCGCAGTGAGCAAGATTTTGAAAATAAAATGGACAATAGAGACAGCTCACCTTCTGTTAAAGATTCATCTGGTGATAGCTCTGAATTGACAGAAGAAAACAAGCAGCTCTTTATGGATTTGATACTCGAAGATGGTATAACTAAGGGAGACAGATTATTAAATACCGCAGTATCCATTATACAGAATATTAATCCCCTATTTTATTTTAATAAATTCCCAAGGGAAGTGGCTTCCACTAAATATGACGTAACAACTAAAATGTTAGACTGTTTATTCATGAAGGATATTAGAGATGGTTTTTCAATAGATTTTAATGAAGATATTCAGAAATTATCCGGTGATCTAAATTATCAAGTATTTAATAGTTCAAGTCTGAGTTCTGAAGATTTGAAAGCGAGTTTTAACAATGATAATACTGATATAAATTTATTTAGCAAGAATGAAATAGACGAAATTTCAGAAGAGTTTAAGTCTGTTTTACTTAAAATATAAACCATTTTAAAATAATAAAAGAGAAAAAAAATGAAAAGAAAAGAATTAAATATTATACCTTCACCTAAGAGGATGGCAATGTCAGAAAAATCTGATAATGTAGGTTTAGAGCGGAAAGATTCATCATCTCCAGATACGGTAGCAGCAAACATTACTTCTAGCAATTACGAGTGTGACAGCGGGTTAATTCTTAGAATAAAGTTACCACAAAAAAAAGGAAACTTACGTTTAACATCTGAATTAACCGAAGCTATAACAGCGGATATTTGTAAGCTTCAGGATATAAGTATTGAAAATGTTATGCCACTCGCAGATAAGTATAAAATAAGTTATGCGGAATTGGGTAAAATTTTAAACTCATACCTTGATGATAAGATTTATCTAGATCATATTTGGCCTTGTCTTGAGAAAGGATTGCTACATGATTTTGATTGCGATGAGCATGAAATTAGGCAAATGGGAATGTATGAAGGTAGTCACAGCAGTGGCATGGTTGCTGATACTTTAAATCATGATAACCAGACAAATAAGATGCCTGAGCTCACTAGCATATGGGGATTTTTTTCTGAATCTGAAGTTAAGCCTTCTAGTAATATTAGTGATGTTGAAGAGAGGATTGACCGAGCTGGTACATTTTCTATCTCCACTATTAGGTAAGTTGATTCATTTTATATATTTAACTAAAAAAGCCTGCAAATGTGGGCTTTTTTAATATAATATTCATTGAAAAGCTAAGAGTGGTTTTCGCAAAATAAGTCTTCACAATGTAACATTTAAAGCTGGATTAATATATTAATCTAATCATGTCAAAGAAACTAACAAGATAAAATTGACAAAATACTCAAGATAAGATATTTTTTATAGTATCGCGCTATACATAGCGCTCATAATATTCATATTAGAGGATGGAACTTCATGAAACTATATTTAAAACCAGTTATAGCCGCAACCTTGCTGAGCTTAGTAACCACCCCAGCGCTTGCTTACAAAGATAAAAAGTCAAAGGGTGCTCCTACAGACAGTGCAAGAGTATCTGCAAGTATGGATGAGCTGATGAACCCAATGGCTCCTAAAAGAGATGCATACTTTTCAATCAAAGACAAAATTTCTTTTAATTTTGATCTTACTGCTGCTGCTCAGTATAGTGCTGATTGGTATTACGATAATACTGCAGCTGCATCGATTAGAGCTGCGAGGATATATTCTGATTTGAGTATTCAGCCTAACTTGGATCTACATACTCAGGTTTATATAGGAAGTACTTTATCCTTTAACCGCATACCAAATGATGGTGTTATTGACCCGCAATTTTATGTAGATGAATTATATCTAACATATCACAATAAGACTAACCCAAATATGTATGCAAAGTTTGGTATTGGTTATGGCCCATTTGGTACATATAAGGATCCATATGAAGTAACTTTTAGCCTAAACCAGGCTTTCGTACAGGCTCAGGCTAATCGCTTGGAGTTAGGCGCTAAATATGATAATGGTTTAAGCTTGCAGCTCTTTCAGTATCAAACAAACACCATACATGGTGCTCAGACAAATGACCCTGAAGGAGCTCAGGGTTGGAATCAGCCAGGAATTGTGGTTGGATATGACACTAAGCTGTTTGGAAAGGCTTTAAAGACAAAGTTATCTTTCGTCCAGAATGTCAGCTTCTTTAATGGAGCCGGCGCACAGTATAGCTATTTGAACTTTAACCTTCCTGTCGGTGCTTATGATTTTGACGTTTCTCTTGAGAGTAGTCTTAGTAAATTGAGCTTGAGTTATTATAAGACTGATGGAACAGCCTTTGGTAGAAAAGACTCTAATGATAATTTTGTCGGCTTGCCTGACACGGGTAGACCAAGTGTAATTTCTTTAGGATACTCACGGTTACTTAATTTTGGAATAAAAGACTTTGATGTTTATATAAATGCTGAAAAGACATTGCATGCAAGTGAAATAAAAAGTGGTTATGGGGTAGAATCATTGGCTTCAAGCGGAGGTAGTGACAATAATTATAGAGGTCTTGGGCCTGAATTTTCTGATACACTCTCTCCTAGTGATGCTGCTGGCTTTCCTGAATATCAACTTAGCGCTGGTTTAAAGTATGCTTTGAACAAGGAAACAACCTTCGCTCTTGATTACACGCTTATGTTAGCATATAAATCCCAAGTTGATATGGATGGTCAAGCTATTCCGGGTACTGATAGTGATACTTATTCATATTCTTATTTAAGAATGAGCCAAAATCAGATAACTGCATCAGTTAAGTATGAACTGTAATTGATTTTTAACCTTTGAAAAGGCCCGCTTTTGCGGGCTTTTTTGTTAATATTATCCTAGCTTATTTCTGGTGACTTATTTTTCAATATTATCACTTAGTTTATTTAGATCGATAATCTGTGTTTTCTTATATTATGTTTAAGGGATTCCTCGTATATAACTCTAATTGTAGATGCCTGATTAATGTAGCTCAGCTCTGTTTATTTAATGAACTTAAATTATCTTGTTTTGTTATTATCTTTTTATATTACTTCTGTATAAACTGAACATTATGCTTTTAAACCATTGACTTTTATAATTATTTTCAGTATAGTCTAGAGGTTTTAATTAAGTTTGGAGAGTATAGATGGATTACAAAAGATATCTACCAAGTTATTATTTTAAAGGTATGGTGCCAATAGATTATCTAAATAATACTCGAGGAAAAGTATTTTGGGGTATTATTTTTTTTCTTATAGATTTGTTTTCGGAATCTTTATTGGCTTTTCTTGGTTATTATTGCGCATTTCATATAATAATAAGTAATGCCGCTTTTATTCTCAGTTTAAACTCATTCTGGCTATATGCCTCAATTGGTTTTTATTCAGGTATCTTTTCATTTGCATTTTGTCTTTTAGTTATCGTAATAGAATTGTTCAAGCCTTCTACGAGAAGTTTTGTTGAAGTTATAGGCCATGCTGCGGGTTTATTAATCAGTATACCTTATAGTTGTGTGCTATATTCTATTCCCTATTTGATTGCATTAAATTTTGGTTTTACTTCGGTTTTTAGTGCAAGTATATTTAGTTTAAATGCTCTTTCATTAGCATTTATAATGGTTATTGGAATTGTAATGCTGACTATTCATATGTTTGGCATTATAAGAACACTCTTAGATCCTTTTGATAGTGGCTGTAAAGATATTGCCAATAATATGACCTCCGATAATGTTGTCTCTGCTATGTTTAGATATAATAATAGAATTTATATTATCGATAAAAAGTATGATTATTACTTAAGTGAGCAATCAGTGCCACGTCTAATAAATATGCTTTCTGTAAATGATTACACAAATGCAACTGGTAGCCCTCTACCCAAAGCACCAAAGTATACTGAAGTGACAGATGAGCTAATATCATCATTGATGAGTATTATTAATAACCCAATCGATAGGGATAATTTCATTACAAGCCTCAATATATATCATCATAATCATGCTGTTAACGTAGCTAACGAGCTGAATAATAATTCAGTAGGTCAGATAGCAGATAATACTGACAATATTGTTGCTGATACTGTTAATTTATTAAATACAGAAAATGGTGCTAATAGTGCCACATATAACGGAGAAGAGGGTAATCCACTCCTTGATAATGAACCTGTCGATTTAAGTGGTTATAGCTCTGATTATGATTCTACATCTTCACTTATTCCCAATAATGATTTAGTAAGATCTGATTCTCCATCAAGTGTAGCTTTCTTAAGCGCTGGGAGTGCTACTTTATCTAAAGAAAATAAATTAGCTGATGCAGATACTAAAGAAGATTCTTCTTCATCAATGTATAAAATTGATTGATTATATCCATAATGTATATCAAAGTGTGAAATATAGATTTAAGAGTTTT
>JAYYZF010000060.1:0-5921 GCA_036340215.1 Pseudomonadota bacterium
TGTAAGGTGAATGGTTGTAGCCTCTGGCAAAAACATCTGGTATATTTCGCTTCCACCAATCACCATTATCTCTTTTTCCTCTTGTAATTCTTTTAGTAGTTGATCTTTAGATGACATTACTTCACAGCCATCAATTTTAAGTTTGGTATTTCTGGTAAGTACTATATTACGTCTTTGGGGTAATGGTTTGCCTATTGATTCATAGGTTTTTCTTCCCATTACTATAGGCTTACCCGTAGTTAATATTTTGAAGTTTTTCAGATCCTCTGATAGGTGCCAAGGTAATTTATTATTTTTCCCGATAACTTTATTTTTTGCCATAGCGGCAATGATGCTAATTTTCATAATTTTCTTAAGATACTATTGTCAGTTGCACCTCTAAACTATAACATAGATTTCTATGTGGCAATAAAAAACTTCAGATTGTTTTTTAGTTTTAATTGTTTTTTGGTGAAAACCTGTTGTTGTTTGAAGTGGTTACTTATGAATTTATTTGAGGATATTGGCAAAAATTACATGGTAGTTTCCATATATGCTTTTTGTGTTATATGTTTCCTTTTCATGTGCTTTGATACGATTCGTATTAGATTGGGCAGAGATTCTACTGGAACAAACTTTCACAATAGCGCTTTAGTTGAGTTTTTTTGGCTTTTATGTCCAATACTAATATTCTTTAGCCTTCTTTGGTTGTCTTTTGTTTTAAAGTCTTGAAAATAATGTTTATTTTTTGTTTTTGAGTATTGTGCGTAATTGACAATTTTGCTCTTGCTAGTTATACTGGCGGCAAATTTTAATTTAAACTAGAGGAAGACATATGCAAGATACACAATTAGTAGAATTAATAAAGGTATTAAATCAGCACTTTCCAGCATCACTTGATCTTTTATATGATAAAAAAAATTACAATCTTCCCGCTCAATTTAATAAATGGCTTGAGTTTGAAGCTTATTTTGTGGCTGACAATTCTGGTAATTACAGTGCAATTAATGTTTCTGAATTAGGGCTTGATGATGAACAGAATATTAAAACCTCTCAGGATTTAGAATACAGACTATCTGAGGCTAGTTCTATACTGAAAAATATTCATAAAGAATTTGAACGGAAGAGTTTAGGCAAGGAAGATAGCGCATTTATGCTATCTTTATATTTAGGTGTTCTAGAGCAGTTATCTGGAGATGATCTTATTGACTCTATTCGAATTAAAGCTATTTCAGACTGGCTTTTTAATTACTACATTTCAGTAGATAATAAAAGTTTTATGCTAGAGATTTTTAGGGCTATTTTGCTAAAGCAAGGAAGTCTTGTAGGTGTGCTGCATAAATACCCTCTAATAAATATTGCTCTTGTTATATATTGCCAAAAACAAAATAAACATGTTAGTCCTGAGGAAGATTTCATAAGCTTTTTTTATTCCTATGCAACAAGATCTCGTCTTATAGACGAAAATACTACTTTATGTGATGTTTATTATATTAGAAATAAAAAGAATATGGCAGATTTGTTTAAAGATAGTAAATTCGATAAGGTCCCCAGTCTACTAGTTGAATATTTAATGCTATTAAGTGAAAAGAAGAAGTACGATTTAATATCAAGTTTTAGTCAAGAATTGCAGGACCAGTTCAATACAGAGATTTCCTCACGCTCTCAAGCAAGCTTGATTTCTGAACAAACTCAGCAGGATGATCTCTATACTTCAGCTGAAGTAGAAATTGTCAATGTACTTGATCAACCTGAAGTTAGGCGTAAATTTAATTTCTTGAATATGTCCTTATATATATTCACTTTTTACTTCATTTTTACTATATTTTTAACATTATCTTTTGCTTATCCTGCCTCTATTTTCTACTTAGGGCCCACCTTGCCTATTTATGCGCTTGTAAATAATATTTGTTTTTTTTCTTTGGGCATTGTGGCTGTATTTTCTCATGCTTCTTTATCTACGTATACTGATCTATTTGGTGGTAATATATTAACATCCCAAGAATTTAAGAGCCGTTTAGTAAATGATTATTTTTCATCATTAATGTGGTTAGTCATGGCAATGGCATTCATAGTTGGTCTCACAGTTCGTAAAGCCCCTTTAAGTATCTTAATGGGATCTGGTTTTCCAGTTTTTATTTACGCCTCAGTGTTTATTGCTACCCTGTCTGTTGGGGTATGTATTTTAAATAAACGTTTAGCATGGTCTTCATCTAAATTAGACGAAGCCCCGATGCCTGTTAGTAATAATTATTTTCTTAGGGACATTAGTAAAAAAAATAAGTTGAAGTTCTCTATTGTTTTTGGCATAGCTATTTTGTCCTTATTAGTTTTAAACATATTATCCTATATGCTGCCACCTAGTGCTACGGTTATTCTATTAGCCAGCAATGTAATTGCATTGACTGTAGGAATATGTGCTTCAATATATGCTGCTGTATCTGCATTTTGCTTGAGCCCTGAAAGTATTAATTTTGGTAATTCTACACAAGCAACTTTTCAGCTAATTTTTCTATTTACTGTTTCGCTTGTAGCTCCTTCAATTTATGCTATTCCTAGGTTATTATTTAATAATTATGGTTTGATTATTGGTGTAACCATTATCACGGGATTAAGTTACGTTGTTAATGCAGTTGTAAGTCTTTTACGAATGCCTGCTGATGATTCTCCTAAGTCTCTTAAGAATATTATTGTTAATAATAGTGAATCTAAGCCTGCCTCACAATTTTCAGGCGAAAAAATTAGTAATTCAGAAGTTTTAGGTTCAGAAAAGGAAAAAGAAAAAAATTCAAAAGATAACTTAAATCCACTGCCAGTCTAAACAGGTTGGGTTTAAATACCTAATAAATTTATCATCAAATGAAGCTAATTATAGGTTGACAAAAAAATAAAGGAAAGATACCTATTATGGCTTTTCAGCTGTAATAATAAGTAGGAAATTACTCTAGCTATGTGCAGGGCTTAGCATATTCCTAGCCAGAGCTGTTAATGAATATGGTGTAGCTTGATGATTGTGTGTTTTCTTCAGGCTGCCAGCTTCTTTGAGAAATAAATTCTAGCTTTGTTATTGTTGGAACTCTTACGTTATGTAAAGCAAATTCCCATATGGCTTGTCCTGTAGCACCTGCAATATTTGTGTCTGCGGCTATATATGTTTTTCTACTTGGTGTTATTAATTTACTATCATAAGATTTTAAATACCATTGGTATCCTGTGCTTTTATTCTCAGGCATTGTTATTTTGAAAGACTTATCTATATTGGTAACACTAAGATTACTGTTGGTATAGTTCTCTGCTAAACATATATGCATACAGCATAACATAAGTATTATTGTTGTTATTCTTCTCATAAGCATACCTTTAGATAAAATGATATATAACTAAATTATTATGGATAAAAAAGTTAGGCATAGTCAATTTTAAAGTAAATTTTACTTAGCTCTTTATGTTATTTACTTTGTTGATAACGTCATGTATAAAACTGGCTAAAACATAATTTTTTGTTTAAAATATATATGTTTAGTTTTACCCATACTCATATGAAACGATTTGATTTGCACTTGTGCTCTAATAAGATTGGCTGCGTTGGCTGTACTGCTATTGTAGAAAAAGCGGTAAAAGATGCTATTTCTAATGCCACTGATATAGTAGTAAGTAATATAGCTACTGGTGAGGCGCAAGTTTCCTTTTCAGTTAATAAAGATATTTCTTATAAAGATTTGTTACTTGAATTTGCAAAGTATCACCAAGATGAGTGGGTCGTTACTGATACTCTAGCCGCATTACCATCTCATAAGAGACTAATACAACAAAGGCTTTTTCGGGAAACTATATTATGTTTGATTGCAGCTACTTCTGTATTTTTTTTAGGTTTATATTCTAATTTTTTCATAAGCTATCTTGCTCCAGAGATACTTAGTCTTGGTTGTGGTGCTTTATGTACTGGCGTAGTTCTTTACTTTGGGAGGCGATATTTTGCTGATGCTTTCACGGAGCTTAGTACTGGCAAAGTTAGCAATAATAGTATAATTTCATTCACTATAATAATTTTATTATTGTTATCTATGTCTTCAACTGGTTTTGGTTTTGCTATGGGGCACATGCTTTGCTTAGAGCATTTTCATTGCCCAATTCTACTGCTTGCAAGTTTAACTTTTCGAGATTGGTTATCGTTATATTTGCCTAGTATGAAAACACCTGACTCTACAGCTTTTAAATCACATTTAGACTCTACAAAATATCGTGTGCGTAAAAATTCAAAAATAAATTATGAGGATACTATAGAAATATCAAAAATAAGTATAGGTGATCATATTGATTTAGAACCTGGGCAAATGGTTCCTTGTGATGCAAAAATTATTAGCAATGATAGCGGTAAATTTATTCGTCTTTCAGATACTGGAGATAAGGATATACACATCAGCAACATTAATAATGGTTCTGAAACTGTAGATGTTAAATGTGGTTGGGTTTATTCAAGTGAAAATAAGGAAAATATTAAGTTGCAAGCTGTAAAAGTGAAGGGGAAAACTGATCAGGCTGAAACAAGGAAGAAAGCCCAAAAGTTAAACTTAGAGAGATGTGCAGAGCGCAAGTTAGCTGAGGGAAGATTTTTCAATATTTTTAGTTTAGTTGTAGTTGTTATTGCGACAGTTTCACCTTTAGTTTGGTCATTTATGCTACCAAGCTTTAACTTGATAAATGGTTTGAATATGTTCTTGAGTATAATGTTAGTAGCTTGCCCATGTACTCTTTTGGTAGTAAAGCCATATGTCCAGAATTACGCTTCAAGTAAAGCTTATGAAAAGAGTGGTAATAGTCTACTCATTAAGGACTTTAGTGTTTGGTCTGCGTTGAATAAGGATAATCTTGTTTTCTGTTGGGATAGAACAAATACTCTTACTGATCCTAATTCTGATAATGCAAACACAGCACGATCAGAAGCTAAGGGTGTTTTATCTAACCTAATGAAGCATGGATATGCAAATCACATAATATTATCTGGTAATAATGGTAATGATGAAGGGAAAAATTTTTTGAATGAATTAGGCCCTAGTTTTAAAGTTATTAATCAGAATTGTCCAAAACTAATAGTGCCTAACTCTTTAAATGGGACTCAAGCATTCTTTAATTTAACAGCTGCTAAAAAATTAGAGTTTGTGGAACAGTTACAGAGTATGGGTAAGACGGTTATTATGATAGGTGATGGCGAAAATGATTTATTAGCTTTAGCAAAGGCTGATATTAGCATTGGTGTTTGGCATGAAAATGTGAGTTATGGATCTGCTTTACCATCTGAAATGTCAGATATCAGGCTTAATAATTCATTAATGGGTTTGCAAGATCTGCTCTCATTGTCTACTAGGGTAAACATTTTATCTAGTAGATTAATATTTCTTAGTGTGGCATACAATCTTTGCTGTTTAGCCATAGTTGCTGGGGGTTATTACTATTTTACGGGAGGTTTTGTTGAGCCTTTTGTTGCAAGTTTAACAATGTGCTTCGGGTTTGTACTGAGTTTTTCTTCAGCAAGTTTATCCTTGAATATGGGTTTTCTCAGGTCAGATAGTGAAGAATCTAGTAACTCCATGAAGCCTAGTAACTCTACAATTATTGATAAGCAAGGTGATGAGATGTTAAATACCAACATAGGAAATAATACTGCTTTTACTGAGGAAGGTAAAAGTCTGATAGCAGCACAAGCAATATAGTTCCCTTTTTAGGTCACTTCATTTAAAGTCATATTTTCTCTATTAATATTATTATCTAGTCAATCTTTAGTTTGTTGGCATTTATACTCACGTTACCTTTTTGCGATGAATCTCTGTTAGATATATTTCTATCTGTATTGCTGCTAACTATTGCTCTACTTGAAACGGGATTATTAAACTTAACAATATGTTCTAGTCCTATATCAGAATCGCAAAATCCAGCAAATTTAA
>JAYYZF010000061.1:0-9995 GCA_036340215.1 Pseudomonadota bacterium
TAGGATTCCATTTGTTTTTTGGTTTGCCAAGTAATGATTTACGCCATTTCAGCAGTATTTCATCTAAATCTGGTGGGGAGTCATCTTTCCTTTTCCATGGATCGCTTTTTTGAGGTTTTGGTAAGTTTGTTGTATCCACACGTTACTCCTTGTCGTATCAACTGTTTAATTTTAACATTAAAACGATACTTTTCAAGCTAAATTTATGAATACGATACTATATCAATGTTGGTTTAAGGACGATGCAATATTTTCTTTTAAGTTTTCAATACCTAGTTGCTCTAGAGCAGATATTTTAATTTGGCGAGCTCCAACAGTTGTGCTGCTTAGTTCAGATTTATTGTAAACCTCAAGAATTGGTATTTGTTTTGTTAGTATCTGTGCTAACGTCTCATTTACACAGTTTCTTCTGTAACTTAAATTTTCATCGGTTGCATCTAGAACGTGCAAAATAAGGTCAGCATCATTAAGTTCTTCCAAGGTTGAACGAAAAGCGCTTATTAACTCTTTCGGTAATTCTTCAATAAACCCAACTGTATCAACAAGGATACAACTATTACTGTTATTTAAATATACTTTTCCAGTAGTAGTGTCTAGTGATGCGAATGGCATATTTTTTACCAAAATATTTTTCTTAGTTAATAAGTTAAACAAGGTTGATTTTCCAACATTTGTATACCCTACTAATGCAACTACTGGTACATTATTTCTTTTACGATAACTTCTGTTTTGTTGTCGGGTTTTTTTTACTTTAGCCAGCCTCTTTTGTATACGGTTTATATTTTCCCTGATTATTCTTCTATCAGTTTCAATTTGCTTTTCACCTGGACCACCTCGAAGTCCTATTCCCCCTTTTTGTCTTTCCAAATGCGTCCAAATTTTAACTAATCTTGTTGCCATATGATTTAGTTGTGCAAGTTTTACTTGTAGTTTTCCCTCGTGCGAACGGGCTCTATCTGAGAATATGTCTAAAATAAGCTCAGTTCTATCAATAACCTTAGAGCATAAGTATTTTTCAATTTCTCTTTGCCACGATGCTGACAGTTCACAAGTGAATATTAGTAGAGGAAAGTTTAATTCTGCAGCCGAGTATTTAAGGTAGTCAAGTATCTGCTTAGACACAAGATGCTTCCTATTAATATTTTTCAACTTAAATTTTACAACAAAAAAAGGCTCAATATTTAGTGATCGAGCCAATTTTTCTGTTTCTAAAAGTTTTTCAAGATGATGCTCTTGCCCCATCGTTTCCGGCGAAACAATGATGCACGAGGTGGTCTTAGTTCTAGCTGTAATCTTCTATCTCTTCAGGTATCTGCACTTGTTGTTCTTCCTCTTCAAGATCGTTCCAAACTACGTTTCTTGAAGGCACGATTGTTGCAACAGCATGCTTAAATACCATTTGCTTAGTATTATTTTTTAATAGAACAACGTATTGGTCAAAGGCTGCGACATGTCCTTGTAACTTGATACCGTTAGTAAGATATATATTTACAGGTACTCTTTGTCTTCTTAATGCATTAAGAAATGGATCCTGAAGGGAATGACCTTTAACTAGATTATTTGCACTCATTTTTAACTCCTTAATTATTAAATAATTTTGTAATTTTTAACTTTCCATGAAAAAGCTTTTATCCATTTTTAACAGACTATCTTATATAATCTTGTATGGCATTATTTTAACATTTTAGCTGCTGATTGTAAACATATATCTAATGTCTCTAGTCTACTTTTCTCTAATAACCTTTCACCATCCCATTTTCGGAACCATGTATATTGCCGCTTTGCTAATTGACAAGTTGCAAAATAAGTTTTCTCAAAAAAAGTATCTCTATCATACATATTATCTAAATACTCCCAAGCTTGCTTGTAGCCAACTGACCTTATTGAGCTATTCTTCAAACTCAAATCACCTCTATCTTTAAGTTTCTGGACTTCATTTAAAAAACCATTTTCTACCATAATATCTAGTCGTTGCTTAATAGTTCTTTTTAAAATATCTCTATTTGGGAGTATTACTATATTCTTAAAAAGAACATTGTTTTTTCTAATTGAACTTTGCTGATATTCAGACAGGGTTTTACCAGTTTGTATGTAAACATCTATTGCTCTGATTATTCTTTGTGTATCTGTTGTTGATACCTTAGCTGCAGTTAATGGGTCAATTTCTTGAAGATAAGCATAATAATCTTCAATTGTGAAGTTTGGGAGTTTTCTTTCCAAGGCTAGCCTGGTGTCAGCAGTAGATTTAGGCAAAGTGTGAATCCCATTTTGAAGAACATTAAAATATAATGCAGTTCCCCCAACAAGTAGTGGTTTTTTGCCCTGTTCAATAATTTTATTTATAGCATTTAAGGCATCTGTATAGAAGTTGCCACAGGAATAGTTTTCACTTGGATCACAAATATCAATTAAATGATGCTTATAACTGTTAAGAGTGTGGTAATCAGGTTTTGCTGAACCTATGTTTAGATCTCTGTAAACTAAGACTGAGTCAACACTGACTATCTCAAAATTGAAATTATCAACTAATTTTAGAGATATATCAGTCTTGCCACTACATGTTGGGCCTATTAAGCAGAGTGCTGTTGGTTGATCGTGTGACATTTTTAATCTTGTTGCCTAAGCTAATTTAAAGTGATTATTGTTAAAGTTACTTATTAATTTCGTTACTATTTCTTTATCTGAAATGTTTCTTTTGCGAATAAAACCAATATCATTGTTAATAATAAGGATATTGGTATTATTGCTAATGCTATTTGGTAAGCCTCGACTCCATAGATAGGTGCTCCATTAACAAAGTTACTCGGCCCCATGTATCGTAAGAGATAACCAGTGGCTGGTTGTATGACTCCTGCTGACATCACAAGCATATTGGTGACAGCTAATGCTGAACCAACTGAGTGTCTGTTTGTTGCTTCCTTTGCCATCGGAAATACTAGGACCTGAGGCGAGTTGAAGAAGCCAAACAAAAACAGTAGAAAATAAACCAAGCTGATACTCAGTGTCGGAACATATATTATAAGTGAACTGACTATGAATGTCAGAAGAGCACCAAGAAAGATAACTGGCTTACGCTTCTTAATGTAATCAGATAGCATGCCAACACAAGGGCCGCCACAAGCCATACCTAGAAAAATTAAGGCAACACCGTGCGAGGCTTGTTCCCTACCATAGCCCAAGGCATCTTGTAAGTGACCTACACCCCAAGCCTCAGCATATATGGATATAGGAAACCACATTAAGCACCCAATAGCACCTATTATCCATGATTGGGGAGATGATAAAAGTACCCATAATCCAGATAATACATCACGAAAAGAGCTTGTTTCTGACACATCTGCGTTTGGAGCTTGGTTATGGTCCTTAATGACAACAAAGACAATGACGGTAAGGAATAATCCAAGTATAGCTGCATGTATCGAAGCAAGCTTCCATCCTTCAAAGGTTACAAGTGATGTGACAGCAGTATCACCAAGTAGACCGCCTACCATACCAAGAGCCATGGTGGTTCCGGATATTAGAGCAAACTTATTTTGAGGTAGCCATAAAGATGCGATTTTCAAAACACCTACAAAAGCAAATGAAGAACCAAAGCCAATTAGTAATCTACCAATCTCCCCTATCACTAGATGCTTAGTTGCAACAAATGAATAAGTACCAATGGCACAAGTAAAAGCAGCAAGAGTGAGCAGGCGTCGCGGGCCATATCTGTCCATGAGCACGCCAACGAATAGTTGCATTGGTGCGTATATGTAATAGTAGAATGCTATTAATGTGCTAAAGGTACCAGCATCGATACTGTAATTCAACATCAACTCCAGCCTCATAACACTTGGAGCAACCCTGAGTAAGGATTCATAGCAATAAAAAATTGTGCCAACAATTACCATGAGCCATGGCATAAAGCTGCTTATGTTGGTCTTAGTTTCTGTACTGCTGGCCATGGTTCTAGCTACACCTTTGTTTTGGTAAATGTGACGTGTATTCGCTAGTGTGTATCAAGATATGCATTAGTATGTCCATTTTTGGCCAGTCCTAAGCATAGATTAATATGTAGAATTCGTCAAGCCCTCCTAAGTTATGCAACAAGTGTGCTTAAAATACAAATTCCATTGGCAGTTGACAATAATCCAGAAATAGGATAACATTCGCAAGTCAACTTTGGAGAGAAAAAAGTGCAAAATAATATACATCCAACTCAATACGCTGTGAGCGTGATTTGTACCTGCGGTAACAAGTTTAACATAATGTCTTCCGACAACAAAAAAGTAATGCACATAGAGCACTGTTTAAAGTGCCATCCTGCCTACACAGGGAAGAGAAAAATTGCTAAAGCGGGCAGAATTGAAAGCTTCAACGAAAGATTCAAGGATTTTGCAAAAAGCCTTGATACGACTGACAAAAACTAGCGCTAGGATTTTTCGTGGTGGGCACTCCCCTTTCTCCTTGTCTTGAGTCACGAAAAAAAAGAATTATTAAAATTATTAACAATTCTTACTCCCCATATTCGCAGTTCAAGGTTGCTGCTAACTTGCTTACCGAGTGTGGTGAGCAGTTTGATGGTGTGAATATTGAAAACTCAAGCTATTCCCTAACACTGTGTGCTGAAGCCGCAGCAATTTCTTCAATGGTTTCAAAAATTGGCCCTAACGCTAAGATAAAGAATATTATTATAGCTAATGATAAAGGCACATTCTGTCCCCCGTGTGGTGCTTGCAGGCAGAGATTGAGCGAGTTCTCAACAGATGATACAGAAGTAATTCTAATATCTATAAGTGATAATCGAATTTCAACACATACGATGTCACAGTTATTGCCGCATAAATTCTGCTCAGATACCCTCATCACTAGCTAAACTCTGCAATCTTTGAAGATCGAAGTTAGCCTTTTTGTTAAAGCATCTTACTACCTCATTATTCCACTGCTTTGCTATTCTTGTGTTAAAATATAAGCCGAGTAAGGGCTTCAGAAGCATGATATGACTTACAGAGCCTTTTTTTGCAAGTGCATACTTTGAATAAGAATTGAATATTTCAAACCTAGTTAAATTATTGAGGGGTGATCCATATATATGGCTATCTATCTCACGAAGTATTAAAGGATTTTTTTCTATTGCTCGACCAAGCATCAAGCAATTATGATCTTTTAGAAGTTTTTTTACTTGAGATATCTCGTTTATTCCACCGTTTAAGCAAAATTTAGCTTTGGGAAAATCAGTAATAAGCTGAGATACAATCTCATACTTAAGTGGTGGGATATTTCTATTTGCTTTTGGGCTTAAGCCTTTTAGATATGCTTTCCTGGCATGAATTACTATTTCGTCACAACCAACATCTAATAACATCTTTACAAAATTTTTAAGATAAAGATAATTATCAACCTCATCAACTCCAATTCTTGTTTTTACTGATATTGGAATTTTGCATTTATTTTTCATTACATGAACGCACTCTGCAACAAGCGCTGGATACTTGAACAAGACAGCACCATAATTAGCTTTCTTTATTTTATTACTGGGGCAGCCAACGTTGAGATTCACACCTGCATAACCAAATCTCTCTGCAACTTCTGCACAATAGCCTAGCTCATTGGGGTTATTTCCAGCAAGTTGGATAATCTGTTTGTCATAGACACAATTTACTCGCTGTAAGGCGTTACCAAATCTAATAGAGTTTGTTGAGGTCATTTCGCTGTAAAGAACTGCTTTGTCGCTTATCAGTCTGATTAACTTGTTGAAGTGTTCTGTAGTTACCCCAACCATAGGGGCTACATGTATACTTGGGTTGTTTCTCATACTAGTTCACAAACAGAACACATTTTTATATCTTCAACTATTAACTGTACTTGTTGTCTGCCTCTATATTCATTTATATCTAGTTTATATGCTAACCTTACCTTTTTTGAGCTTTCATTTGGCCATTTATCCAAATCAGTGTTGAAGTGAATCGCATTAACTGAGTTAAAGTCATCAATACTTAGGATAAGCTTAAGATGATTATTGCCAACAATTCTTTGGTCTAAAACATCAAATTCTCCTTCGAAGATTGGCTCGGAGAACCCTTGCCCCCAAGGGCCACATTGTCTAATAAGCTTTGCGAAGGATAGTGATATGTATTGTTTATCTAAAACTCCATCTGTAAAAATAGTGCTGTTTAAGTCATCTAAAGTAAGCTTTTCGCTAATTTTCTTGTTGAATGCATGACTGAATATATCATATTTATCTTTTGCAACTGTAAGCCCTGCAGCCATTGCGTGACCACCAAACTTTAATATAACTCCTGGATTTTCTAAAGAAATTTCACATAGCAAATCTCTAATATTCAACTTAGCTAAGGACCTACAAGAGCCTTTTATCTCATTCTCATCACTGTCTGTGAATATGACCGTGGGTCTATGATATTTTTCTTTAACCCTTGATGCTAGTATGCCAATTACACCTTGATGCCAACTTGGATTATGTAAGCAAATACCACAAGTTGTCTTAACATCGAAATTTATGTGTCCTATTATTTCCTCAGCTTGCTCCTGCATATCTATTTCTATCTGTCTACGCTCTAGGTTGAGCTGATTTAGCTTATCGGCAATATTGTCAGCTTCAACTGGGTTTTCTGTTACCAGGCAGCGAACACCTATACTCATATCGTTTAATCTACCTGCGGCATTTAGCCTTGGGCCAACACAATAGCTTAAATCACTTGCTAAAATCTGGCTTTGATCTCTACGACCTAACGAAAGTAAAGCACTCAAGCCTATTTTACTTTTTCTCTTTCTTATAACCTCTAGGCCATGATGAACAAGTAATCTGTTGTTAGCATCAAGCCTTACAACGTCAGCTACTGTACCTAATGCTACAAGATCCAATTGTTCTTTCATGCTAGGTATAGGACAACCTCTTTCCTCAAACCAACCATCCTCATGGAGTGCACGCCGTAGACCAGCCATAAAATAGAATACAACTCCAACTCCGGCAATATTTTTGCTTTCGAACTCACAGCCTTCCTGGTTAGGATTAACAATTGCATCAGCTTTTGGTAGCTCACCTGAATAAAGATGGTGGTCAGTTATTACTACTTTTATACCCTTGTCTTTCAAAATATCCACACCTTCAATGCTGGAAATTCCATTATCTACTGTTATAACAAGATCTGGCGACTTTGTGCTTACAATTTGCTTTGCTATTTTCGGGGTTAATCCATATCCATGGTCAAATCTATTCGGAATTATAAAATCTACATTCGTGTAACCAAACAAATTAAGTGAACGTAGTAAAAGAGCAGTACTACTTGCGCCATCAGTATCAAAGTCTCCAAGTACTACAATTTTTTCAGAGTTCAGCATAGAGTCTTTTAGAACAGAGATAGCAGTAGTAATCCCCTTTAACTTTTTGTACGGAAGCAATTTACTTAAAGGCCTGTCGAGCTCTGCTTCCATATTAACGCCACGGGCTGCAAAGACCTTTGCTAATATTGGGTGTTGGTGTTCATTATTTTCAATCAATGAAGAATCATAACTTCTCTTAGTTATTTTTAATTCCATTAAATATCTCTCTATGTAATTATATAAATCTAATAGTATATTTTAGAGTACTTCTCGATATATTACAACGGCAAACTGATAGTTTTAGCCAATTATTTTACTCTCTCTTTTTGTTGAGATAGATTTTTTTTTGAAGAAAATAATTGGGTTTTTCCCGGTTCGCAATTATAATCACTCTAACTAAAGATAACAGTGAGGCTCCACAAATGATTGATTTTTCGGATGAAGAACAGCTGATGCTCGAAGCGGTTAGCGAGTTCAGTACAACTGAAATAAAGCCAATCGCTCAAGATATTGATAGGTTAAATAATTTCCCACACGATCTATGGCAAAAAATGGGAGGAGTCGGATTACTTGGTATTAACGCCCCGGTTGCATATGGTGGTAGTGAAATGGGTTACTTTGCGCATTGTTTAGTAATGCAAGAATTGAGTGCCGCAAGTGCAGCAGTTGGTCTAAGTTATGCTGCTCACTCAAATCTTTGTCTAAATCAAATTTCTAGATACGGCACAGAAGAACAAAAAAAGGCTTTCCTACCTGACCTGATCACCGGTAAAAAAATTGGCTCTTTAGCTATAAGTGAGCCTAATCATGGTTCCGATGCGGTTGGTATGCAACTTACAGCTGTTGAAAAAAGTGATTGTTATGCTCTAAATGGCACAAAAATGTGGATAACAAATGGGCCTGATGCTGACGTTATGGTTGTGTACGCAAAAACTAATAAAGATCTCAAGGCCCAAGGAATAACAGCGTTTATAGTAACATCGGAAATGTCTGGCATAAAAAAGATGTCAAAAATAGATAAGCTTGGAATGCGAGGGTCCAATACTTGTGAAATTTTATTCGATAATGTCCTTGTGCCGAAGAAAAATATACTTGGTTTTGTTAACAAAGGTATAGAAGTGCTTATGACTGGACTTGATTATGAGAGAGTTATTCTAGCTGCTGGGCCAGTTGGCATAATGCAATCTGCCCTGGATAAAGTTATTGCTTACAGCAAAACTAGAACTCAATTTGGGTCTCCAATTGGCGACTTTCAGTTAATTCAGGCAAAGATTGCTGATATATACACGTCATATGTCTCTAGTATGGCTTACTTGCACATGGTTGCCAAGAATCTTGATAGAAATGTAGTATCAAGAAAAGATGCCGCTAGCGTAATACTTATGGCTGCGGAGAATGCTACCAAGGTCGCGTTGGAAGCAATCCAAATTTTTGGTGCAAATGGTTACTCGAATGAATATGATGTAGCAATTCTTCTCAGAGACGCAAAGCTTTACGAAATAGGTGCTGGAACCTCAGAAATAAGAAGAATAATAATTGGCAAAGATTTACTTGCAGGAAAGTAACATGAATGATGTAACTCTAGAAACTGACAATATAGAATCAGTGCACAATGCTGATAACAGCTTGGAAAATATTGTAAAAAAATTAAAAAAGTTAGAAGATTCCATTAGAGAGCATGGAGTTAGATCAGATTCTAGGACTAAAACTACTCCACGCGAGCGCATAAGAAATCTTATAGATAAAAATGAAGAATTTTTTGAATTATCCCTTCTTGCTGGTCATGAAATGTATGATTTTCCTCTACCTGCTGGAGGCATAATCACGGGTATTGCCAAAGTTGAAAAAAAGATCTGCATGATAATCTGCAATGATTACCAAACAAAAGCAGGCACTTATTTGCCAATAACTGTAAAAAAACATTTAAGAGCACAAGAGATTGCATTTGAGAATAGTCTACCTTGTATTTACATTGTTGATTCAGGTGGCGCATTCTTGCCCGAACAGCTTGATCTTTTCGCTGACAAAGAGCATTTTGGTCGAATATTTTTTAATCAAGCGAATATGTCATCGGAAAATATACCGCAAATTGCGGCTGTTATGGGCTCGTGTACGGCTGGTGGTGCCTATGTTCCCGCGATGGCCGATGAGGCGGTCATCGTCAAAGAGCAAGGCACGGTTTTTTTAGCCGGTCCGCCGTTAGTAAAGGCGGCTACCGGAGAGGAGGTGACGGCTGAAGAGTTGGGTGGTGGAGATATACATACACGGATATCCGGAGTCGCTGACCATTTGGCGGAGAATGATAAGGAGGCTTTGACCCAATGCCGCGAAATAGTGCGGCGCCTCAATCGACCTCAGCGTGGCACTGTTGTTCGTCGTAAAACGATTCAGCCAGCTTATGACGTGACGGAAATTTATGGGATCGTGCCTAATGCGCTTCGGCGTCAATATGATGTGATCGAAATAATTGCAAGAATTGTTGATGGTAGTGAATTTGTGCCGTTTAAGGAAAGATACGGGAAAACATTGGTTTGCGGGTTTGCTCATATGGAAGGTATCCCGGTTGGTATTGTCGCTAATAATGGAATTTTGTTTTCTGAATCGTCGGTTAAAGGTGCCCATTTTATAGAATTGTGCTGCCAACGGTCTATTCCATTGATTTTTCTTCAAAACAT
>JAYYZF010000062.1:0-7599 GCA_036340215.1 Pseudomonadota bacterium
ATTGCTATTGATTCTGACAATTACGTTGTTGCAATGGCTGATCCTTGTAATAATGAAATTAACGAAAGCTTATCAGAAATTTTAGATGCCTATATTCAGCCTGTTTTAGTTGATCTATTTCAGCTAGAAAGACACATAAACACAGTCTATAAACATGAAGTTTATGCTAAAAGTTTACTAAAGAAGTTTCGTCAAGAGTTACACACAGATGATAGTAAAAATGAAGATTTAGATTTTCTTAGATCCAGTGATCAAGCTTCTGCCGTTGTCCTACTTGAGGAGATACTTGCCGAAGCGTATCATCAAAAAGCATCTGACGTTCACATTGAGTATGAAAAAAACATCTCAAGAGTTCGTTATCGAGTAGACGGCATTTTAAGAACACAATTTGAAACAAGTGCGTCTATTGCAACTGTTTTGATTCGAAGACTACAGATATTAGCAAATATAGATATTTCTCACCACTTAAGAAGTGAGGATGGAAGATTTTCAATCAAGATAGATAATAAAGTAATCAGTATGAGGCTCTCTATAATGCCACTAGATACCGGCCAATCAGCCGTTATAAGGTTTTTAGGTGATGTTAGCTCTTCTGAAGATTTAAGAACTATCGTAGCAGACCCTATTGTTTGTAATATGATGCTAGATTATCTACAGCGAAGCTATGGTATGCTACTCATTGTTGGACCCACCGGTAGCGGTAAGACAACAACCCAGTATTCTGCACTTATGAGTATTGATAGGGAAGCAAAGAAAGTCGTTTCAATTGAGGATCCAGTTGAGGCTCATTTACCTGGAGTGAATCAGATACCAGTTAATTCTGAAATAGGAATGGACTTCTCTGATATCTTAAGAGGTACTCTGCGTCAGGATCCAGATGTTATAATGATTGGTGAGATTCGTGATAATAATACAGCAACTATGTCAGTAAGAGCTGCTATAACAGGCCACATGGTTTTAGCTACTATCCATACTTATGATGTTGCAAGTGCTATATCCAGGTTACTAAACTTAGGCGTAAATCCGCACATTATGGCTGCGGCTCTAAGACTAGTAGCTTCTCAAAGATTACTACGCCGTTTATGCCCTTATTGTAAAGTACCTCATGTAGTAGAACCGGGGGACTTAGCAATAATCTCAGACTTTCCAGAGCTAAAGAAAAAATTATTGGGTAAAAAAGCTTATAAAAAATCAGGCTGTAGTCAATGTGATATGACTGGTTATTTAGGCAGATTGGCAGTATTTGAAATAATTAAGTTAGATAGTAAGTTAGTCTCTTATTTAGATAGAAGTGATATATCAGGTTTTAATGTAGAAATAAGACGAAAGATGCTTGGTAAGGATTTATTGTCAAATGCACTCGGTAAGGTGGACAATGGTGAAACCTCTTTAGAGGAAGCTTTAAAAGTATTAAGCGAGTAATGTTCAAAAATGAAAATTTTCGATTACAAGGGCCGAGACCTCGATGGAAAATCAGTCAAAGGCAGAATATTTTCTACCACTGAGCATGCTGCTGCAAAAAGATTAATATCTGAAGATGTAACCCCTATTTCTATAAAAAAAACTGCTTTTTACACAGAATTGGCTTTTAATTTGAGGCCTTTAGTCCTTAAATTTTGCTATGTTGAAAAGCAGGATTTAATTAGATTTTGTAAAGAGATGAGTTTGTTAGTTAAATCAGGTGTTTCTGTTAGGCAATCAATTGCAAACTTATCAAAATCAATGAAAGGTAAAATATTCTCTCATATTCTAAAAATTGTAGTTACAAGGCTTGATTCTGGTTATACACTTGCAGAATCATTCTCTGGTTTTCCAAATGTATTTCCAACACTATTTGTTGCTTTTCTATCTTATGCAGATTATGCAGAGTACACAAGTATGGTATTTGCCCAACTTGGAGAAACACTACAAGCAAGAAAGGATATTAAAAAAGAAATGATTGAGGCTATGATACCATTTACATCTAGTCTTGCTATGATAATCCTTGCTGGATATATACTTTCACAAGTTGTTATGCCTGAAATTATAGCTATATATGCAGAAAAAGGACGTGATTTACCTATTTATACGCGGTTGCTAGCTGATTTTTTTGATTTCATTGAGAATTCACTAATTTATATATTAGGTTATTCACTTTTATCATTTTTGTTAGTGAAGTTAATTGTAATGCAGTTTGAAGTATCTCGTTATTACTGGGATAAATGTATGCTGCAACTTCCAGTTTATAAGAGAATTAGGGTCATGTTTGCTAAGATGGATTTTTCAAGAGCTATAGCAATGTCGTTAAGTAATGGCTATCCAATACAAAAAGTTTTGGATATATCAAGTTCAGTAGTTTTAGATAGATTTTTTCGTCATCAAATAATTACTTCTGTGAAAAAAATAGCTGAAGGAGAAGACTTAATTAAAAGTATCAGGTCTATGGAGTTATTTACTTATTCTGAATTAGAGATATTAGAGGTTGGTAGAGAAGCTGAAAACCTGGAAGAATCTTTTAACAATGTGGTTGCTTTTAACCGTAATGAATTATCACATAGAGCTTTTCTACTAAAAGAGGGTTTAAATATAACCATGTTAATTATTATGGTTTTTATGATTTGCTTTTATATGGTAGGTTTCTATTTAGGATATTTATACTTGTCTTTTTAGCATTTTTAATTTTTTTTCAGCTAAAAACCTTAAATTCGTTTGTATCATCCTCATAAGCATAGAGCTGCATGGCTTCTATCTCTATAAACCAGGCATGCAGCTGTAACTTTTGCTGCTTAACTGCTGCTGCCACCCACGGATATGACTGTAAATTTTCTCTTGATTGTAAGGCTGTATTCAATGCTTTTTTATCAATATCACTCTTAATCATTTTAGGGTATTGCAGCAGTGATTCTTGTTTTTCATTTCTTATTTGAGCTAACCATGATTCAACATTATTTTGCGGTTTTTTGTTCCCTAAATTACATAAAGCAGCAATTCCAGCGCAGCAACTATGCCCAAGAATTATAATGTCGTCTATATTTAATTTCGTAAGAACAAATTGTAAAGCTGCAGCAGTAGCACAATTAGGGCTTTTATTATACTTTGGTACTATATTAGCAATAGTTCGTAGCACAAATATATCTCCAAAACCGCACTTAAATAACAAAGCAGGATCTACTCTTGAATCACAACAAGAAACAATTAGTGTTTTTGGATCTTGGCCATATTTCACAAGGTTTTGGTAGTCATTATTATTTTTTAACTTACTAGCTTGCTCTTTATATCCAGATATTAAGTTTTCAATATTAGGTTTACTCATAGCTTTAATAATTCCCATACTTTTTGTGATTTTATAAGCCAAAATTACTATCTAATAAATAATCTTGTTATGAATACGATATTGTACTAAAGTTACTTATAACTTTGGAGATATTTTTCATGAAATTAGAGATTTTTAAGAAATTAGGGATAGCGACAGTGCTTCCATTAATATTATTTGGTTTTACGCTG
Organism: Pseudomonadota bacterium; assembly: GCA_036340215.1. Taxonomy (GTDB): domain Bacteria; phylum Pseudomonadota; class Gammaproteobacteria; order Comchoanobacterales; family Comchoanobacteraceae; genus JABJPE01. The sequence goes on from JAYYZF010000062.1 coordinate 3,484, forward strand.
GCTACCCAACAAGCTAGTCCTCACAATATTCTAGTTGAGTGTTTATTTATTTCATTTGTGGTGCACTGGTTTTTTGGGCTACCGTCTATATTTCTTCGTACAGAGAAATTATTTGATCTAACAGGCTCTATAGCTGTTTTATCTATGCTTTATTATGCCTTACAACATGTACTTAATTTAGGTAATAGGGCAATCTTACTCTTAGCTTTTTGTGCAATTTGGACTATTCGTTTAGGGGCATTTTTATTTATTCGTATTATGTTGCACAAAGTTGATGGACGTTTTAATGATATTAAAAAATCACCATTAAGTTTTATTATTACGTGGCACCTATCTGCAACTTGGACTTTTCTCACCATAGTTGCAGCATTGTGTGCAATTACCAGTTCACAACAACAGCCATTGTTCATAGTCGATATGATTTTTATTCTAATGTGGTTATTAGGTTTTTTCTGTGAATTTTTTGCTGATTTACAAAAGTTTAGATTTAAGAAAAAAAAGTCAGACCTGCCCTTTATCAATAGTGGTTTGTGGTCTTATTCTAGACACCCAAATTATTTGGGAGAGATAGTAATGTGGTTTGCAATTGCTGGATTAGCATTGCCAAACTTATACTCATGGTCTTTACTAAGCTTAATATCACCATTTTTTGTGAGTATATTACTAATTAAAATTAGTGGTATTAATCTCTTAGAGGAAAATAATGATAAGAAGTTTGGTCATCTTCATGCGTATAAGGTTTACAAGGAAACCACACCTATCCTTTTTCCATTAACTAGGCAAAAAAACTAAAAGACTTGGTCGAGGCCAAGTCTTTTAGTTTGATATTTTGTAAAACTCTTTATCCACCTACAATGTCTGTATAAGGTGTATTCCAGTTTACAGGTCCCTGGAGTGAGCCAGGATTGGTACATTGGGCTCCACCAAATGATGCAGCGTCTGCAGGATTCAGGCACTCAGCTTGATCTCTTGTGATTACCACGCAACCTGGTGCATAATAATACTGTTCATTGATAACCGCATTAGACGGGGCATCTCCTGTAGCAGTACTTTTTGCTAATGGTGCTATAACTTCGCCAGTTGGTGGTTTTGCATTAATAGTTGTGAGGCAGCCCCAGCGCAGAGTTGTGGCCTGATTTGTATCAATCTCTGTGGTTGTTGTTGTTACTGCACCATCACCAGTACCCGAAGTTGATGTAGATTGAACGTAAGTATCTCCAATTAAAAATGGTACTAGGAATATATATTCACCCTGTATTGCTTCTTGCACATTGCTGACTTTACCAACTGTATTGTTAGCGAAAGTCGAGTCAGAAAATTGTCCGTTCATTTTTGCATATACTACACCATTTGAAAAAGATTGTGCTTCTTCTACAAATCTGCCAGCATAATCCTGAGGGGTACCAGTAGCATTATCATAAACGTCCATGGTGGTGTAGTTGCCGCTACTTCCACCTATAATACCGTTTTTAGAATAAAAACTATTTACATTTTCTACGATGGGGTTCATGAGTACAAATGCCTCACTGACTTGAGCCCTTCCTGCCATACTATCAATATAGTTTGTACTGATTAGTGTTAAGATTGAGATACTTGCAATAACTGCTCCTACCTCTGCAAAGAATGACCCTTGCTGGTTTTTTAGTTTATATGTCATATATCATTTTCTCCAAGTTTATCATAAAGCATAACGAGCTGAGTATAGACAATCATTGAAGAAAATGTGACCTATGTGCGTAAAGTAGACAATATTACTGTGATTTTACATATATTGTTGCTGAAAAAATCTAGCTACCAGTAGTAGTTCCGGTAGTAGTTCCACTAGTAGTTCCACTAGTAGTCCCAGTATTGGAACTTGTAATACCACTTACTATATCAAATAAGCTAGTGTTGTAGTTTCTGGGAGTCGTATAAGGGTTTGAGCATTCTACTGTTGAATTAAAAGTATTAACAGATCCTGTAGGGTCTAAGCAGGCAGCTTGATTATTACTTATTACTACGCAACCGGGAGCATAAAAGTATTGCTCATTCATCTGTGTGGCTGTAATTGGAGCAATTGTTGTACCAGTTGGAGGGTTTGCGTCAATAGTTGTGACACATGCCCAGCGCAGAGTTGTGTGGTCCCCAGGGTCATCTCCACTGGTATTATCACCAATCAGAAACGGTACCATTATCACATATTCTCCTTGAATAGCACTTTGAACATTGCCAACTCTACCAGCAGTCTCACTACCATTAGTTGTGGTAGTGCCTGTTGTCGTAGTTGTGGTAGTGCCTGTTGTCGTAGTTGTGGACGTGGTTGTACCTGTTGTATTCAAATGCTGGACATTCATTTGTGCAAAAACAACTCCATTCGTCATAGACTCTACATTCTGAATAAACCTACCCGCATATGGTTGAGGAACGTTTGTGCCAGTCTCATTATCAAATACATCTATAGAATTATAGTTTGCAGTTGTACCCCCAATAAGGCCATGCTGAGAATAGAAGGAGTTTACATTATTAATAATAGGCTGCATTAATATAAATGATTCTGATACTTGAGCTCTACCTGAAATACTATCCATATATGTACTACCAACTAAACTTAGTATTGAGATACTAGCTATAACAGCGCCAATCTCAGCAAAAAATGAGCCGGATTGTTTTTTTCTTCTTATATTCATGATAAACTCCCTAGATTTTTAATAGTATTATTATAAATATTTTCGCAGTATTTATAGGGTAATTATAGCATGTTTGCGCACAAAATGCCGTTTTAATTACACTGTATTTAGAATAAATTTTTAATTAGACCAATATCATTGAGATATATATTTAATTTAGTTATATTTAAATCAAAATAGAGCATTTGGAGAGTTTTTTTGAACAAAAGTTTATTGATTGAGAATTTACTTCGAGGGGTTGATGAGATAATTCCATATGATAGTTTTGTAAATTCTTTACATGATGGTGCTAAGCTAGTTGTTAAATTAGGATTTGACCCTACTGCACCAGATCTGCATCTTGGCCATAGCGTGATTCTCAACAAGATTAAAATACTACAAGATTTAGGTCATGATATTTTCTTTATAGTAGGTGATTTTACTGCAAGTATCGGAGATCCATCTGGTAAGAGTAAAACAAGGCCTGCATTGACTGGCGCTGAAATTTCAAAAAATGCCGCTACTTATGCTTCACAAATTTACAAGATTCTTGATGAGAAGAAAACTAATCTTGTTTTTAATTCTGCTTGGCTTGGAGACAAATCAGCTAAAGATTTAATCGAGCTCACAACAGGGCAGTCCGTTGCAAGAATGCTAGAGCGTGATGATTTCGCTAAAAGATTTCGCTCACAATCTCCTATAAGTATTCATGAGTTTATTTATCCATTACTGCAAGGGCTAGATTCTGTAGAATTAAATGCTGATGTGGAATTAGGTGGAAGAGATCAAAAGTTTAACTTACTAATGGGGCGGGAGCTCCAAAAAAAATACGGAAAAAAACAACAGGCTATTTTCATGATGCCATTGCTAGAGGGCACTGATGGCGTAAAAAAAATGTCAAAGTCTTTGGGTAATACGATAGATTTGTCCGATAGTCCCACGGATATGTTTGGTAAGCTAATGTCAATCTCTGATGACTTAATGTGGCGTTATTATGACTTACTATCTTTTCTTGATACAGAGGAAATTTCAAAGCTAAAAGCAGAGGTTGCGGCTGGTAAAAACCCTCGGGATGTAAAATACTTATTAGCTCATGAAATAGTAGCTCGTTTTTATGATGATACTACTGCTACAAAGACCGAAACAGAATTTAAACAGCGTTTTGCAAAAGGATTACTACCAGATGACATACCCGAAAAAACTATATATGTGAGTGCGAGAGAATTTCCTCTAGCTAATATATTAAAAATTGCAGATCTTGTTTCCAGTACTTCGCAGGGTATTAGAATGATAAAGCAAGGTGCAGTTAGATTGAACAAGGAGAAAGTCCCCACTAATCTTAATTTACATACGGATAACACCTATTTGATACAAGTGGGAAAAAGGCAGATAGCAAAGGTTCACCTCAAGCTTGATACAAAAATATAAGTAAGTTTTACAACATATTTTATTAATTTGTGCTATATTTTAG
>JAYYZF010000063.1:0-6011 GCA_036340215.1 Pseudomonadota bacterium
TAACAGATACAAAAGGAATAAAGCAAAAGCAAGATTATCTAAATAAAGAAGTATTCTCAGACATAGACGCATACTTTGAAAAAAAACAGAAATATGGGATAAAATACGCTAACGCTAACAATCCCGCTCAAGAATTAAAAGAGCAGCTAGATCTAACTGAAAAAGCTTATAATAGTAAAAGGGATGTAAAAGTAGTAACACTAAAAGAAATGATTTTTGTTTACTCACATACTCTTCCAGTTATTGCGTTTTTATTTAATACTATCTCAATATTTTTTGCACCTCTAACATCATTATTCAATGTGATAATCACAGTCTACGATGATATAAAGCGTAATGGCACTTCAGGCCAATACAACAAACTTTTATTAAATCTGACGATAGTAGCATCAATTATCACTGTTCTTGCTGTTGTAGCTATAGCTGGGGTATCAATTCCATTTATAGGTCCTTACATTATCGCAATATCGTCACTTATAAATGTTAGCCTTTTCGTATACAGTTTCGTAGCAGAAAGCGCAAGAGAAGAAGAAGCGACCAAGATAATGAGCTATATTGGTATAGAAAAAATCGAATTAGATAATAATAGTGTCGGTAATAAGATAAAAAATTTCTTTGGATTTAAAGAACCTAGATTAACTAAAAATTGCATGCTAAAAAATCTAATAAATGCCGAAAGGCAGTTACCAGGTTTATACAATAAAGATGAAAGGCAAATTAAAATACATTTAATGAAAAGGCAGTTAAATATACTCCTTAACGAGTATCATAATGTGACATCAAATATTTCTGGATCTAATAAATTAGGTCATTTGCAAAATCTACAATGTTTAAAAAGAACTTTAGTTATCCATATGTTAACTATATTAAATGCCTATAAAGATATGGAAATATTATCAAAAACAAAATTAGTTACCCAATCTGACTTTGACGATGCTTATGACAAACATTATAAGATGAATAGTGGAATTATTGATGATATAAGTATAAATTATCAAATAGAAAAACATCCTGAATTAGCAAATGACGAAGCTTTAAAAAGCATACTAGAAACAGAGCAAAAAGTATTTAAATACACTAGACGAGAGGGAATAACATTACCATTCGTCGTTGCATTTTTTATAGTAGTTGTTTGTGTTCACTTCCCCATAATTCCATTAGTAACAGTAGCAACTGCAACAATTATCACTGGCATCATATTAGGAATTTATGTTTTATCTAACCTCTGCTTGAGAGCTTACGAAAGGTATGAACAAAATCTATCTAAATTACAAAGTGAAAATACAAATAAAGACACCCCTGAAGATGTACGTATGAGAGCACAGATAGAAATTAGCGATAACATATACGAGCATTTTATAACTAAATCCCCCTATGAAATAACTAAAGAGGATGCAGATAAAATTGTTTTCTGGTCTAAAAATTGGCGAGTAAAGGGCGGTAAATCTCAAGACCGTATTGTAAAACGCGCTTTTTTGATCAGCTATAATCCCAAAATAGCTGCGTCTCCTCTTAGTGAAGAGACAATAGAGCAACTAGATAAAATCAAATCTTTGGCAAATAATGATAAACTAGAAGTAATATCTGGGGACTTATACGAAGCAGCGAAAGAAATTAAAACTAAGTGTAGTGAGACTTTTGAAGATGGTGAACTTATAGAATATGCAGATATAGTTATAAACACTTACACCGAACAGCAAAAACCACGCCCAGAAAATATAGAACAAGATACAGCTAAAGTAACAAACACACAAAACAAAAGCGCTACTAAAAGTGAACAATCTTTTAGAATAAAAGGTGAAGAGAAATCATTAATTAATGAGGAAAAAATAAAATTAGCTCAGAAAAACATAAAAAATGCTTTAAATAGAAATGATAATAAACATTTAACTAAAGATGATTTAGTAACTCTTTTTGCATGTAGTGACACTGAAACTATCTACACTGTAATAAAAGAAATAAGGGCTAAAGCGGGACTTGATAACTCATCTTTTCCAAATAAGACCCCAAGCTTAGCAGAGATATTTAAATTACTTTTGTCTGATAAGGATGGCAATATCCTTAATCCTGAAAAAATCAGAACTAATGAGTGGCTAAAAAGCTTTAGAAGTCCGAAGTTTATTCTTGGTTTTGAGAGAAGACACCCAGAAAAGTTTGCAAGCTGCTTAAAACAAAGAGATGGAGATAAATATATTTTTCATGATTTAATAGAAAGCTCGCAAAATTTATCTGAACAAGGTTATAGGCGTATTTTACCTGGAATAAAATTAGATAATACACAAAAACAACAATTCCACAATATCCTTAAAAACATGAACATAGGAAATAGTAAAAAAGTAGAAAAAAGTGCTCGTAACGCACCTGATGAAAAAATATAAACAAATATAATTCAACATGATACAACAAATTAAATAAATTTGTACTATAATTAAAATAACAAAAGCTCTGGAGAGATTAATTGAGAAATATTAGCAACTTAAAGGAACAGCTTGTAAATGATAAGTTTACGAAAATAGAAGAAGCGCAAGAAAAAATTTTTGGCGACATGAAAATAAGTGCTGCTGATGTCAGAGAGTTTTCAACTACAAAAGCTATTTTTAAACCTAAGTTATACGACAAAGCAAAAAATAGTATTAATAATATCAGCGAAATAATTCAAGATCTTGATGAATTAAGCCTAATTGAAATAGACGCTATTTCAACCCAAATGAGACGCGCAAGACAATTGAATAAAATTAAAGAAGATAGAGAAGTAGAGAGTATCTATGATGCTTTATTTATATTGGCACAAATTATACCAGCTCTTGGTTTGATTAGTGGTGCAATCTTGTTTACGAATATTTTTCTTGTGCCATTAGTTATTATGTTATATTGCTTATTATACTTAACAAATAATATTAAAGTTGATGGTTTTTTTAATAGTAAAAACACCTGGCTTTTTTTGACTTTTACACTATCAGTAGTTCTGAGTGCATTGGCTATAAGTGTTTTTACTGGGGTTCTTACTCAAATATCTCCATTTATATTTCCAACTGTTGCTCTAATTAATGTTGTATTATTTGTTTACGCATCGTATAGAGAAATAATTAGAGATAGGGTTGCGACAGATTACTCAAAAGTAAAAATAAATTATGTTATTGATGCATATTTTAAACAGCGACTAGATGAACATAAAGTAATGCATCTGTTCCCAAAATATTTTAAAAAATCCCTAATATCAGATAACAGTGAAAACAAAGAAGATGATCTAATAATTGCCAAATCTCAGGTTATAAGGTATTTTATGCAATCGATACTTCGTGAATCATGTAATAATATTAGAACTATTAAAGCACCATGGACTAAAATTAGTTATGTGCGAATTATGAGAAAAAATATAAAAGAAATAGCAGTAAATATAATACTTTCTGAATTAAAAAAATTAAATAATCAGCTTGACCCAGAGTTATTACCAAATTTAAAAAAATTTTGTAGTGGCAAGGATGATAAAAAGATAATTAAGTATTTTACTGATAATGGTATTGAAGTAAAAACTATGAGAGATTCTTATAGAGACGACCTTGTCTATAAAAATTTTAAATCAGCTGAAAGTAAAATAAGAAAATATTTATATAGAGATATTCCTTACTATATCTTCAATGTATCTTTAATTACAATATCTATATTGATTGCAATTCCTTTCATACCAATCACTCTTAACGCAGGTTTAATGATAACTATTGCCTCGTTAGTAGCATCCTACGCTATTATAAATATTTGTCTGAGGATAAAAGATTACTTTTATCCCAAATCAAGTGAACATTTGTTTACAAGCATAGATTTAATGAACTCTATGAGACTAATGATACCAGATGAAAGTCTAGTTCCAGATAATATAGAAAGATATGTTAATGAAAAAAAACATGAGCGCATACCAGATGACTCTCCAAAATCTGGAGTAACACCCAAAAGAAAAAATTAGAATATCAGCTCTTCTTCTCGTAACATTTTCTCAAGGCTAGCTTGCCAATGAGGAATACTTAGACCAAACGTATTTTTTATTTTTGAGGTATTTAAAACACTATAAGCTGGTCTTGGAGCCTTTGTTGGGTAAGAATCAGTATCTATTGGTAGTACTTTACATTGCACATTTGCAATACGCATTATCCTCTCAGCAAATTCAAACCAAGAACATTGCCCCTCATTACTATAATGATAAATCCCTCCACTAGTAGCTTCTAACTGCGGTAAAATAGCAACGATTGCTTCGGCTAAATCACCAGCATAAGTTGGGCTTCCTAGTTGGTCGCAAACAACATTTATAGACTTACGCTGTTGGCCAAGATTTAACATTGTTTTAACAAAGTTACTATTATATTTAGAATAGAGCCAGGACGTTCTAATAACTATAGAGTTTGATGAGTTTTTCAAAATAGCCTGCTCACCAGATAGTTTAGTTTTACCATAAATACTCTTTGGTATAGTAGTATCAAACTCTTTATATGGCATATCATTATCGCCAGAAAACACATAATCTGTGGAAATATGAATAACTTTAGCACCAGTATTAGCTAAATTAAGTGGGCCATAATGGTTTATGAGCTCTGCCTTGTCTTGTTCATCTTCAGCCTTATCAACAGCAGTATAAGCTGCGCAATTGATTATTGTATCAATTTTTTTATTATTGACGAAGTTTAGTACTGCAAATGCATCTGTTAGGTCTAATTCTTCAATATCAGTAAATATGGCTTGGGGCAATAAATTACGTAGATGTTGACCTAATTGCCCTTTACTACCTGTAACTAATAACATCTTGGAACTCTCCTGCAGATCTATCCTTATCAGAAACTAGTATATCTTTTTTTGGTACCATCCAGTCAATACCTAGAGATGGATCATCATAACGAACACTTATTTCAGATGCCTTATCATAAAAATTATCACATTTATAAGAAAAAATACAAAATTCACTTAAAACGGAAAAGCCATGTAAAAATCCCTTAGGTATAAAAAGCTGGCGTTTATTCTCTGCAGAAAGCTCAACGGCAACATGATGCCCATAGGTTGGCGAACCATGCCTAAAATCAACTGCCACATCTAAAACTCGCCCCTCAAGAACTCTTACTAGCTTTGCCTGAGCAAAGTCACCTGTTTGACAATGTAAACCTCTCACGACACCGTAACGTGATTTTGATTCATTATCTTGCACAAATTCTATCTCGCAGATATTAGTTGCAAAATCCTTTTTGTTAAAGCTTTCAAAAAAGTAGCCTCTTTCATCACTCATAATACGAGGCTCTATAATAAAAACATCAGCTATATGTGTTTTCTGAATATACATTCACATCCTCAATTGTTTTCTCTAAATAAGCTTGGTAATGAGGTAGTTTGATCGTTGATATAATGGATATAAGCTGTTCAACTGTAATAAAACCCATACGAAAAGCAACTTCTTCTAAACATGCTATTTTTAAACCCTGGCGCTTTTCTATCATGTGAACAAAATTAGATGCATCCAATAAAGATTCATGTGTACCTGCATCGAGCCACGCATTACCTCTTCCCATAGCAAGAGCATTTAGTCGGCCCTCTTTAAGATAAAGATTATTAAGATCTGTGATTTCTAATTCACCCCGAGCGGATGGCTTAAGTGATTTTGCTTTTTCTGCGACATCATTTGGATAAAAATATAAACCAACTGAGGCATAGTTTGATTTAGGATTCTGAGGCTTTTCTTCAATAGATAAAACATTAAAATCATTATCGAATTCTACTACTCCAAAACGGCTCGGGTCTGGAACATGGTAAGTAAGAATATTTGCTTTATTTTTTGCAGTTGCCGCTAATTGACTCTGCAATATTCTGAGTTTTTCCCCCATGTAAAATATATTATCCCCTAATATCAAGCTGACATTATCATTACCAATAAAGTCATCCCCAAGTATCAAAGCCTCGGCAATTCCATTTGGTTGCTCTTGCACTTTGTACTCTAATCTCAATCCTAGCTGCGATCCATCTCCGAGTAATCTTTC
>JAYYZF010000064.1:0-6419 GCA_036340215.1 Pseudomonadota bacterium
CAACCACCATTTTTTATTTGACTAGAAATAGCGTGAATAAAGCTAGGATCCTCAACATAAGATATTTTCTCTGTCAAATACATTAAAGTTGTTTTGCCATTTTCATCAGCAATATTCAAAGCATTATTATCTCTAGCACTCATTATTAAGAGATTAAGAAAAGAAATCATTTTATCTCTATATTCTTCATAGTTCTTACAACCTGCGTTGTCACTAGCAAGAGAAAAAGTAATGTATCGGGAACATAAGAACATCAATAGCGTTTTACCTTTGTGTTGATATGTATAATCAATATCATTCTTGTATGCAGCTAGTATAGAGAATGCACGCTTAATATCGTTTGCCTCAATTGCCTTAAATAAGTCTTTTGTACTTTGTTGTTTAGCCATAATTTTCTTACCTTGTATATTTAACTTATTATAGCACAAAAAAATAATTATTTTTAATATATGTAAGTAAAGAAGCGATTTAAGAAAAATTAACAAGCAAAATAATAATTTTAGAGCTTAACACTAAAAGAATAGTTACCTATTAAATTTTAAAATTAAAAAAAATATTAGTATTTTAGATATATTATATATAAAATGACGCTTTAAAACTTCTATGACAAGCTATGGCAAAATCTGAGACACTAACGCTTCCTCCAGGAAAGCAAAAGTTACTTTTACACTCATGCTGCGCACCATGCTCTGGCTCAGTCATGGAAAATATCATGGATGCAAAAATAGATTTTAGTATTCTCTTTTATAATCCTAATATTCACCCCATAAACGAATATGAATTAAGAAAAAATGAAAATATCCGCTTTGCTGAAAAACATAACATAGAGTTCATTAATCTTGATTATGATCGCGATAATTGGTTTAAAAGAATTAAAGGATTTGAGAATCATCCAGAAAGAGGCTATCGCTGCACAATATGCTTCGATATGCGCTTTGAGAGAACAGCACTATATGCTTATGAAAATGGTTTTGATACTATTACTAGCTGCCTTGGGATCTCACGCTGGAAGAATATGGACCAAATAAATAATTGTGGTACTTTAGCTGCATCTCGCTATCCTAATATTAAGTATTGGACTTATAACTGGCGTAAAGATGGCGGCTCAGCACGTATGATAGAACTAGCAAAAGAAGAAGAGTTCTATCAACAACAATATTGTGGCTGTGTTTATTCTCTACGAGATACAAATAGATGGCGCCTAAAAAATGACAGAACAAGAGTAAAAATCGGGCAAGACTACTATACGAAAGAAACCCCATGTAGCAAAAAAAAGCTAAAGCTCAAACAGGCTAAATAGCATAAATACCTACTCAGTGACTTTGACTACATCACTCGCATCGTAAAACTCTTCACAAATACTAACAATCCTAGCCAAAGTATCCTCCGTATCATGTAGTTCCTTTGCAGCTTTACTTACTTTGTAATATTCCTGTGGATTTGCCAACCAAAACATAAGCTTACCAGATATTTCAGTTGCAAAATTTGGCATATCTTCTAAAGTACAACTAGCAGCCCCCTGATCTGCAATACTCATAGCATTATATAGTTGATGATTTTTCGCACATCTAGGATTTGGAATTAAAATACTAGGCTTTGCAAAAGCTAAAACCTCTGCGATGGTCATAGCACCAGCCCTTGTAATAACAACATCAGCCCATTGGTAAGCAGAGGCCATATCTTCAATAAATTCTTCAACATAGGCATCTTTATGTAACTCTAGATATCTAGTTTTTATCTCATTAAGATTTCGTTTACCCGTTTGGTGCCAAACCTTAAAATCCTGACCAAGCATTGCAAAAGCATCAACAATAAGATGATTCATTTTATCAGAGCCATTACTTCCACCCAGAACTAATACTTTCATAGGCGTAGCTAAACCAGTTTTAATACTCTGAGTTTTACTTGTAATCTCAGATATTTCACGCCTTAAGGGATTACCAGTATAAGTAGTAGTCTTCTTTGTACTAAAAGCTCCAGCAAAACCAGTCATGATTTTATCTGCAATATAAGCGAGTAATTTATTTGCCTTACCTGGTATTAAATTTTGTTCATGTAAGATTAACTTTCTACCTTGCAACCATGAATTAATACCAACTGGTACAGTCACATGCCCCCCAAAAGCAACTATAACTTTTGGATTTAGATCATTTAGTAAGCCCCAGGCCTTAAAGCAAGAAGCCGTTAAGCGTGTAACTAAAGTCATCTTACCTAATATGCCCGCACCATGCCATGGTGGACTAGTATGGGGAATAAAATTTATATTATTCTCAGTAGCAATACGCTCTTCTAAACTTCCTGGTTGACCAAGCCAACTAAGTCTATAGCCTATATATCTTAGCTCTAAAGCAACACTTAGAGCAGGAAAGACGTGCCCCCCTGTTCCACCTGCAACTATTAAAAAATCACACTTTGGCATATTTTCTTTTCCTTTTGATAACTCTTTTTGACTTATACTCTCCATAAGACTTTCTCGTTCTTGCTTTACTAAATTTCAAATCATATGAAATTCTTAACAATAATCCTAATACTATACTACTTACAAAAAGACTACTACCACCATAACTAATGAAAGGTAAAGTTAAACCCTTTGTAGGTAATAAGCCAATATTTACCCCCATATTTACGAAACTTTGTAAAGATAACCATAAAGCAAAGCCATAACAGAGCACTGCGTTAAAAAACATATTCTTTTTTAATGCCAAACGACTTAAGTAGAGTACTCTAGCAACCAAAACTACGTAACATAAAATAACGAATAAGCAGCCAAATAAACCTAGCTCCTCACCAATAACCGCAAATAAAAAGTCGGTGTGAGCTTCTGGCAAATAAAACATTTTTTGCACACTATTACCCAAACCTACTCCAAATATCTCACCTCTTCCAAAAGCCATCAAAGATTGTGTTAACTGATAGCCACCACCATAAGCATTATCCCATGGGTTCATAAAATTTAGAACTCTAGCAACACGGTAAGGAGCAAAAATGACCAGACATACTAAACTTGTAAAAGCAATAGCAACCAAGCCAAAAAACTTATCTAGCGGTGCTCCAACTAAAAACATCATCCCCATTGAAACTAATACTATAACAGTAGTTGCCCCAAAATCAGGCTCTAGTAAAAGTAGTAAGATAACTACTGCTAATACTATTAATGGCTTCATAAAACCCCAAGTAGTATCTATCAGTTCATGCTGCCTTCTATCTAGATAACTAGCAAGATAAAGTATTATAGCAAGCTTAGCAAATTCAGATACTTGCAGATGGAAAAAACCTAATCCAAGCCACCTTTTGGCGCCATTAATATGTTTACCAACACCGGGCACTAGTACAAGAATTAAGCCCAATATGCTCATAATTAAAATCCAAGGGGCATAATCTTGCCACTTTTCTACTGGTATTTTTAAGCAGCCATAAACTATAAATACACCTAATATCATGTAAACTAACTGATGTGAAAAGAAATGAAAAGGACTACCAAAATCCTTAACAGCAACAGCCAGAGAAGCAGATGCCACCATAATTAATCCAAGTAAAACCAGGGATAATACCGGTAACACTATCCAGGGGTCATAACTGAATTTATTTTTCTGGGGTGCTTTTCTTTTAGTACTGCGTTTTGACATAATCTTTAAAAAAGTCCCCTCTCTCATTAAAGTCGCTAAATTGGTCAAAGCTAGCGCATGCTGGCGACAATATAACTGCAGAACCATTCGGGCTGGTATTAGCTGCTAAGTCTATAGCTGCAGCTAGGTCATCCACAACTTCACAGCTCCATGTTTCGGCCCAAGCATCGTAAAACTTATCAGCAGCTCTGCCAAAAAGTATTATCTTAGCTATTTGGCCAGCAACTGCCGAAGGTAGCTCTTGGACTTTTTGCTCTTTGAATACTCCTCCAGCAAGCAAGACAATACTTTCATAACTATCACCCAAACTTAAGAGCGCAGAATGCATAGCTCCAGTGTTTGTAGCTTTAGAATCATTATACCAATATCTCTCAGAAAAACATCCTATATATTCACATCTATGTGCTAAACCATGAAAACTCTGCAAGGCATTCTTATAAGATCTCACCTCAAAACCAGCACTTGATAGTACTGCCATAGTTGCCAGATAATTTAAGATTTGAAACCTATCTTTTAATGGCAAATCAGATTTATTTAAAATAAGTTCTGATCCTTGCATAAGCAGTGTTTGCTTATCTACTGATATCAAACCAAGCTCTCTCTCTGATTGAGGAGGAGTTAAAGCAAAACTGTGAGAAATGTTCTCAAGATCTAAATCCGCATATATCTCAGGCTGCCCTCTAAATACAACTATATTACGACTATTATCAAATATTTTTTGCTTGGCAGCTAGATAATCGGCAAAATCCTTATGCCAATCCAAATGGTCTTCGCTGATATTTAGGACTACAGCTACATCTGGCTTTAAATTAAAAGTAAATTCTAACTGAAAACTTGATAACTCTAAGAGATAAAAATCAATATTATCAAAATCAAGTAATTGCAAGGCAGGAGTACCAAAATTTCCACCTAACGCAGGATTTTTACCCATATCAACAAGAGCAGACTTAAGCATAGCACAGACTGTACTCTTACCATTAGAACCTGTAATGGCTATAACTGGAGCTTGAGCATAATGAGCAAAAATCTCAATATCACTTATCATTTTATTCCGGTCTAAATCTGACCAGGGCTTAATGTGAGGACAAACACCAGGGCTAACTATTATTAAATCAGCATTTTTTAATAATTCAAAATCGAAATCACCGCTATGACAACCAACTTTGGGAAAAAAACATTTTATTTCATTATAATATTTTGGCGTCTTGTTCTCGTCAAATATATCAACTTGGAGGTCGAATCTACTTAAAAACCTAACTACAGCAAGGCCAGTAGCTCCCATGCCGATAACTGCAACATTTCCACTGAAATTTTCGAAAAAGCTCATATTATTAAATAATTATAGTGGTTATAATACATAAGGTTACAGCCAACAAAGTAACACCAAAAAATACCCTTACAACTTTTGTCTCACTCCAACCCTTCAATTCATAGTGATGATGTAGTGGCGCCATCAAAAAAACTCGCTTTTTTCTCAGTTTAAATGAGACAACCTGAATAATAACAGATAAAGTCTCTGCAACTAGAATCAGACACATTATCATAAACAGTAATTCTTGCTTAATCATAAGAGCAACAAAACCAAGAGCAGCCCCAAGTGCGAGTGAGCCAACATCCCCCATAAATATTTTAGCTGGATATGAGTTAAACCATGCAAAGCCTAAACATGCACCGACTATTGCACTCATAAAAACGCAAAGTTCTTGTGAAGTTGCAACATAAGGCACATTGTAGATATAACTTAAAATATGATCACCACTTAAGTAGCATAAGAAACAAAGTGCCGAAGCGATAATGACTACTTGTGATACAGCTAAACCATCTAAGCCATCTGTTAAATTAAGTGCATTACTAGAACCAACTATAACTAGTAAGGCCCAGATAAGGTAAAAATGCCCAATCTCGACTGTGAAATTTGAGAGAAAAGGTACATGTATACTAAAAAATTCACTACCCTTGTAAAAATGTGACAATATTATCACTGCCAATAAAGAAAGACATGACTGCGAACCAAATTTTAATTTAGCTGAGATACCCTTACTATTTTTAAATTTTATTTTTAAAAAGTCGTCATAAAAGCCAATAAAACCAAATGCTAACGTCATAACCAAGCATGCAAGAATTAAATAATTACTCAAATCCGACCAGAGTAATGTGCTGATTGCTACTACGAACAAGATTAAAATACCACCCATGGTTGGCGTACCGCTTTTCTGCAAATGAGAAACAGGACCTTCAAGCCTAACACTTTGTTTTAGCTGAAACTTAGCTAAAAACTCTATTGTTTTTTTTCCTAGCATCAAAGTCATTAATAAAGCTGTAATAGCTGCTAATGAAGACTTTAAAATAACGCTTTGACAAACTGATTCTAGATAACCGTGCTGGAAGAATAAATTTTCTAAGAAACAAATCATTTAGTTAACCCTTTTAATCTTACAACTAATTTTTCCATATTCATGGAGCGTGAGCCTTTAACGAGTATAACCCAATTTTCAGCAAGCATCTCCAGGAGCTCTGAATAGAGCTGGTCCTGACACTCATAAAATTTAGCAGATGCACCAAAACTTTCAGCAGCAAATTTAGACAAACTACCAAAACAAAATAACTTATCCACCCCAGCTAACATGGCCTGGCGACCAATTTGCTTATGGTAGTATTCACCCTTATTATCCAACTCAAGCATATCACCCATAAGCAATATCTTCTTACTAGTAAAAGCAGTAAGAACCTGTATAGCAGCACTAAAAGATTCAGGATTAGCATTATAACTATCATCTATAAGCACCCTAGCAC
>JAYYZF010000065.1:0-4303 GCA_036340215.1 Pseudomonadota bacterium
TAAATGGATCAGCCTACCTAATCTAATCTGCCAAAAATATATAGTAACAGAACTTAAAGATACAAAATTATCCCCAGAAATAATTGCAAAGGAGCTTGAGCAGCTTCTCTTAAATAATAAAAAAAGAACAACTGCGTATAATGACCTTATCGAAATGCGTGAGACCTTGAGTAAAAGTGGAAAGTATGAAATAGATGAACTCATAGAGTTAGCGCTTAACTCAGATTAAAACCGTAAATTTACACCATATTTTCTCACTATTAATTGCCATACAACTATAAATAAAAACAATATTTTATTTATTTTTTGTAATTTTTTCATATTTATTTTGTAGTTCTTGCTTACTTTCGACATGATCTGGATCAAGTATTATACAATCTACAGGACATATTGCTTGGCATTCAGGTGAGTCATAATGACCTACACATTCGGTACAAAGATTAGGATCAATATCAAATATTTCCTCCCCCTGGCTTATGGCATCATTTGGACAAGCGGGCTCACAAACATCACAGTTAATACAATCTTTCAATATTTTAAGAGCCATAGTAGCCCTCAGTTTTTATAAAATTTAATACTTTCTTAGGTACAAAACTAGAAGCATCGCCATGAGAGATTAGTACCTGACGTACTAAAGAAGAACTAATATGAGATAAATTTGGACTTGTTGGTAGTAATAAGGTCTCTATCCCTCCACCTAACTGGGCATTCATATTTGCCATATTATTTTCATAAGCAAGATCATCACCAGAGCGAACACCTCTTACTATCAAGCTTGCCTTAAATTTGGCAACACAATCGACCATTAATCCGGCATGTGAGACAATACTTACATTTGAGATATCAACACAAGCTATTTCAACTAATTTTTTTCTTATATCTACAGGAACTTTATTATTATCTGAACCACTAACGACCACAACAACATCATCAAAAAGTACGGCCAATCGTTTTATTAAATCAAGATGGCCATATGTGATAGGATTAAAACTTCCTGGAAAAATAACGCGCATAAAAAATCTGGTTATATTTAAGTTACATTATCTAAAATTCTGTTTTGTGATGATAAGTTGTTTTTTTTTACGTCTTGTTTCAGCTGTTCAACTTTATCCAACTCCTCCCATGGGAAAGTAATGTCTTCCCTACCAAAATGACCATAGCATGCTGTTGGTAAGTATATAGGGCGAAGTAGATCTAAACTACTTATAATACCATATGGAGTTAAGGAGAAATTACGCCTCACAACTCCTTCAAGCTTATCATCAGCAATATTACCAGTACCAAAAGTATTAACCATAATAGATACTGGTTCTGCAACTCCAATTGAATATGCTAATTGCACTTCACAGACACTAGCTAAGCCACTTGCTACTATATTTTTTGCCACGTATCTTGCCATGTAAGCAGCAGATCTATCAACCTTTGAGGGATCTTTACCTGAGAAACAACCACCACCATGGTGGGCATGACCACCATATGTATCAACAATAATCTTTCTCCCAGTAAGACCACAATCAGCCATAGGGCCGCCCAAAACAAATCTACCAGTTGGATTTATGTGGTACTTGGTATTTTCAGTGAGATATGATGCTGGGAGTACTGGCTTAATAATATATTCTATGACAGATTCGCGTATATCTTTACATGATATTTCAGCTTTATGTTGGGTAGATATGACAACAGTATCAATATCTACAGGCTTACCATCCACGTAACGGAATGTGAGTTGAGCCTTAGCATCTGGTAAAAGCCAATCTAAAGTTTTGTCTTTACGCAATTTTGCCTGTTGCTGCATAAGCTTTTGCGCGTAATATATAGGGGCTGGAATTAAACTTGGGGTTTCAGAATTAGCATAACCAAACATTAAACCCTGATCACCAGCTCCTTGAGTTTCAGCACTAGCTTTATCTACTCCTTGGGCAATATCTTTGGATTGCTTGCCGATTGCAGACACTACTGCACAAGTTTGCGCATCAAAACCTTCAATACCACAACAGTAACCAATCTTCTCAATAACTTGACGCACTAAAGATTCGATGTCTATGTAAGTATTTGTAGTCATCTCACCAGCTACTATGACCATGCCAGTTTTAACTAGTGTTTCAATAGCTACCCGGCTGTTAATATCATCTGTAAGAGCAGCATCAAGAATAGCATCTGAAATCTGATCAGCTACTTTATCTGGATGACCTTCAGAAACTGCTTCTGAGGTAAATAAATAACTAGTTCCCATCAACTTACCTAAAATTTTATCACGCTATAGATATTAAACTTTTATAGCCTAAAAAACAATAAGTTAATTCGCTATACAACACACAACTTTGAATCAACACCAAGGTATCTAGCACATATAAGAATACTAGTGTTATTATCCTGTAATTTAAGTATACCTAAGTCAACCTCTTTGGAGAATGGGAAATCTTTGTTATAAATAAAAACCAATTCATCATTACGCATATTAATGCCAGACTGTATTACATCATGTGCAGGTAATTCTTTATCATACATATGTACTAAGGCATGATCAGCGACCCAACCATCATATTTATCTCTATTTTTGTAATAGTACTCGACTGAAGCCTCAGATCCAGGCACTTCTTTAACTACACCACCTAGGCTCTTTACGATATTTACAAAACCACTACCCTCTTCCACAACAAAATGTTTATCTTCGACATCCTTTATCTTCGTAAATGGGTCTGTTGGCACATCAAGTATCAAAAGCGTATCGGTCATCACCGCTGTAAAAGTTGATGCAAATAAAATGGAGAAAAAGGCCATTAAAACTAGTACTAATCTTGATGAATTACAATGAGGTTTATCAATGTATGTTACTTGTCCCTGCAAAATTGCCATTATAACATAAAATGAATTTATGAAAAATCCTCTATCTTCAGTTAATTCAGTACTTCTACTGAGAATAAGTGCAAATAGAAAGAGAAAACAACCAACTGTCAAAAATATCGGTAGAACTAAGCGGATAACTACTTTCGCAATGGTGACAAAAATATTTTCAGCATTTTTAGTACTTGCAAGGACAGAAACATAATTAAGTAGATATGGTCGACTAAAATCCACTAATTTACCACGCTCATAATAGGTAGAAAAATTACCCAGAAGCACGTCATAGGCTCCATCTTTGGTTGCTAATACCGCCTTACCATAATTCTGACCAGCATTTATAAATTCATACTTCCAACCATACATTGCGGCTAGATCTCGCCAATATTCTATTGTTAGACCAAAGAACTCTCCATTTTTTATACTACCAAAAGGCGCAACATCGATAACACCAACTCTAATTGGATTCTCGGTAGTACCTAATTTAGGTGATTCAGAAGCTTTGCTATAATTCGTTGATATCTCATGAGAAGAGTCAATATTTTCGACCTTTGCTTTATCATTAATACTACTCTGACCGGGAGAGCTATTATTCTCAACTTTACTTATTTCGTTATCATGGGATGGTAATATAGAAATATTATTACTAATATTGCTACTCAGTATATCATCAACTGTAAGTTCACTGGCACATAATACGCCACTAGCTAGAAATAATGCTAAAAGATATATTTTTACTAATTTCATAATTAACTTCCATATTAGAGATCCCTAATCTAGAGCTTAATGGCTAATGTGAACTAACACAACAAAAAAAATGGTCTGCACTTGAAATATATAATTTTACCGTCGTTGTCTGATGAAAGAGGAGAAGAATATTTTTTATATGCAGATAAACTCTATCAAACAATCACT
The DNA here is from genome assembly GCA_036340215.1 of Pseudomonadota bacterium. Taxonomy (GTDB): domain Bacteria; phylum Pseudomonadota; class Gammaproteobacteria; order Comchoanobacterales; family Comchoanobacteraceae; genus JABJPE01. Next base: position 3,757 of record JAYYZF010000065.1, read on the forward strand.
TTATATTCTTGCTGTTGAGAATAAAGTATATTTTAACTATTTTTTTGAGGAACGTTTCTCTATATCATCTTTTTTATTACTATCTTCTTGCTTGTCTTCTACTTTCATAGCAGTTGGAAAAAATATGCTAGATAGAGTCTTACCAATATCTTGTTTAGTTTCTTTTTTCGGTGACGGTGGTTCAAGTGATACGGTCATATCTTGTATTTTTATACGATCAGCAAATGCTTTTGAGTCTTCGATATATTTCGCCTTGTCCATAATAAAAATCTTATACAAAGATACTAACCCTAATACTATTGAACCAATTACTAAAACAGGTAATATTTTTCCGGACGCGGCAGCAATTACACCAGCAAGTAGTCCTAAAGTACATCCAACAATTATAGTTATAAATAATCCTTTGCCCGTGTTAAAATTCATATCCTCCTTATTGATTTTATGTCTTTATAACCAACATACTCATCGGCTCTTTTTTATTAATATTTAATCCTTCTTGATCATATAAGAACAATAGAAAACATTGTAAGTATCTAGAGATTTCGTA
>JAYYZF010000066.1:0-26183 GCA_036340215.1 Pseudomonadota bacterium
AGCTCCAACCATTTTTTTGCTAGTAAAATTTATTTCTAGCTTATCTTCATGAAATTGCTTTGCTTGTGCCACTACTTTACCAGAACTGTCTATGGCAAATGATGAGCCGTCAAACACTAATGAATCTTGTCCTCCCACTAGGTTTAGATATAGATAGTTTGCACTGTGGATACTACAGGCATTCTTGATTATTTTTATTCTTTGGTTAAGTTTGCCAATCTGGAATGGGGAGGCATTAATACAAAAAATAAGCTCAGGTTTAAGCTTTTTTATTTTTAAATTTACAGACTCGTGCCAAATATCCTCGCAGATGACTAATGCGCATTTGGTATTTTTGATGTAAAAGCTTTTGACATCTTCTCCAGCAAAAAAATAACGTTTTTCATCAAATACTTCTCTATTTGGAAGCATGATTTTATCATGCCGTAAAATTACTTTTCCCCCAGCAATAACTGAAGCGCTATTGTATATTTTGTCGTTACTAAAAAACGGGTGTCCAACTAAAACAACTATATCATGAGCTAGCTCTTGAATCCTCTGTATTGCATTAAATATCTGACTTTGATAGCTTTTACGAAATAAAATATCATTTGGTGGATAGCCAGTGAGGCAAAGCTCTGGAAAAAGTATAACATCAACCTTTTTTGTTTTTGCCTCTGAAATAGCGGATATTATTTTAGCTAAGTTTTCTGTAATAGCCCCCACTTTTGGATTTAACTGGCATAAGTTGATTTTCTTTATTTCTAGTGATTGCATAATTAAGCTTGTACTCGCCTTGTAAATTTAGATTAAGTTAACTTTCATCAAGTATAAATAAGCCAAGCACATTTCTTTCGTCAAAAACTAAGCTATTATAAGTTTTTACAGCTGAAGTTGTTTGCATATACTCGAAGCTTATCTTGAGATCTATAATGGTGCTAATTTTCTTGAAATTAGGTTTAATTAATTTTTTACCAGTACCAAAAATTATAATTTCAGGTTCATAGCTTATTATCTTTGCTATTTGTTCAGCATTTATCTCTAAAATACTTTCTAGCTCAAGTACTTCAGTTGTGCTAACGTTTGCGATAAATGTAGAGCTAAAGCTACATTCGCCAATTGTTATAGACTTACTATCATAGCTGGTGATGATGTTTTTTGTTGATGTCGTGTTTTGGCTTATATTCATTAGATCTCCTAAATGTAGGTTTATTATATGATATTAGTCTTTAAAATATAACAATAAAAGTAAAAATATTTATGGTAGTATTTTTCAATTTTAAGGTTTCACGGGGATATTTTATTTTGACTACTATCAGGCCTGAGTCTCATGACCGTATTTGGTGTAAATTAAGCAATAACATACACTTGCAAGGATAATCTTATGTGTATTATAGCATAGGCCCATATGGTGCTATTATATCTTGATTTTTTTCTGAAATAAGGTTAGAATTAATATTAGTCTGAAATATTTTGTTATGTTTTACAAGGAGGTAAGAAGTGACAGCTGCCAACACAAATTCTTCTCAGGAAAGAAAGACCCATTACCTAAAAGATTACAAAGCGCCCGCTTTTACAATAAAAAAAGTTAATCTGACTTTCAAGTTACATAAAACAGAAACAACCGTTAGCTCGAAGCTAGAATTTGAAAAAATAGATTCCGCAGAAGCTGATTTAGAGTTAAATGGCGAGAGTCTTGAGCTACTTGAAATAAAGATGGATAACAAGGCACTTTCACCTGATAAATACTCTACTACAGCTGGAAAGTTAATTATACATAATGCACCCTCTAAGTTCATTCTAGATACCGTTGTTAGGATTAACCCTGCTGCGAATAAAACTTTAAACGGCTTATATTTGTCTAATGGTAATTATACAACTCAATGTGAACCACACGGTTTCAGATGTATAACTTATTATCTTGATAGACCGGATATCTTGTCTTATTTTACAGTGAGAATCATAGCTGATAAGAAAGAATATCCGGTCTTATTATCTAATGGTAATTTAATAGAATCTGGTGATTTATCTGCTGACCTTCACTGGGTTGAATGGCATGACCCAACCTTAAAGCCATGTTATTTATTTGCTTTAGTTGCTGGTGATTTTGATTGTGTTTCAAGGCCCTTTAAAACAATGCATGGCAGAGAAGTCGATTTACGTATTTATGTTGAAAAAGGTAAGTTAGATCAAGCAGATTTTGCGCTATTATCACTAGAAAAGTCCATGCAATGGGATGAGGCCGTGTATGGGCGTGAATATGATTTAGATATTTATATGATAGTTGCCGTTAGCGATTTCAACTTTGGTGCTATGGAAAATAAAGGCCTAAATATTTTCAACGATCAGTATGTGCTAGCTAATCCAAAGCTTGCAACCGATAATGATTATACTAATATTCAAGGTGTTATAGGTCATGAGTATTTCCATAACTGGTCCGGAAATAGGGTTACTTGTCGTGATTGGTTTCAGCTAAGTTTAAAAGAAGGATTAACAGTTTTTCGTGACCAAAGTTTTACCTCTGATATGACTTCTGCTATCAATAAAAGAATTGGTGATATTTACCTTATGAAGAATTACCAGTTTGCGGAAGATGCCGGTCCAATGTCTCATCCTATCAGGCCAGAATCATATGTTTCTATGAATAATTTTTATACAACCACAGTTTACAATAAGGGAGCTGAGGTAATTAGAATGTTGCAAGTTATATTGGGAGAGGATCTTTTTGCAAAGGGGGTTGCGGAATATTTTCGTATAAACGATGGTTCTGCAGTTACCACTGACGACTTCATATCAGCTATGGAGTCAGCTTCAGGTTTTAATTTGAGCCAATTCAGAAGGTGGTATTCCCAGGCAGGAACACCACATATTAAGGTTGATACAAATTACAATAAAAGTTCTAAGCAGTTTAAAGTATTACTAGAGCAACATATACCAGGTGCTGAAAGCCCAAAGATACTTCATATACCTCTTAAATTTGCATTGCTTGATGAGCTTGGTAATGATATCGCCTTGCCAAATACAGAAGGAGATATTGTTGGTGATGTTATTCATTTAACTATGAAAAAGCAGGAATTTACTTTTTCAGATATTACTGAAAAGCCTATTTTATCTTTGTTGCGTAATTTTTCAGCCCCAGTAAAAATTGATTTTCCACGAGAGCCAAAAGAGTATGCTTTTATCATGTCCCATGATGCCGACCTTGTGTGTCGCTGGGAGGCTGCTGCAGAGTTAATTCAAAAAGTTATCATAGATTGGTATGACTCCCAGGAGAGAGGGCAGGCCTATGAGGTTCCAGATTACATAAAGTCATCCTTTCGAGACTGCCTATTAGACAATAATATTCCAAAAGAATTTGTTTCTCATCTTTTTACTATGCCATCTATAAAATATTTATTACTTCAGTATAAGCACTATGATGTGGTAAAGCTTGATGAAATAATCGGATCTCTTCAGAGTTGGTTTGCAGAAACTTACAGAGATATCTGGTTTAATATATATAACAACAACTCTAACAAATTATCCTATAAATTTGAGAATGATCAGGTTGCTACCAGATCGTTAAAAAACTTAGCATTAATTTACCTCGGATATTTAGGTACAGATGATAGTTTCGAGCTAATTGAGTCTCAGTATAGAAATTCTGACAATATGACTGATAAAATTGCAGCGCTGTTGGCCTTGACTAAAGGTAATTTCGAGTCTAAAGATGAGTTATTTAATCAATTTTACTTAAGTTACAAAGATTATCCTCTTGTGATAGACAAATGGTTCCGCTTACAGGCCGGTGACAAAGCCCCTGGTGCGTTAACTAGGATTAAAGCTCTAATGCAACACCAGGCTTTTGCTGCTGAAAATCCAAATAGAGTTAGAGCATTACTTGGTGTCTTTGCCGCGACAAATGTCAAAAATTTTCATGCGGCTGATGCAGCAGCCTATGCTTTTTATGCGTCAGAAATAATGCGCATAGATAAATTCAATCCGCAATTAGCTACTAGACTAGTTGAGCCTCTTAGCGTATGGCGTCTTTACGATAAAGGAAGGCAAGAAAAAATCTGTAAAGAGCTACATTTGATTTTAGAAAACTCAGAAAGTATCTCAAATGACTTGTTTGAAGTTGTTGATAAAAGTTTGAAGTCTTAATTTTGAATGATGCAAGGATATTATGTAGTTTTTCGGTAGGCACACATATAATTTACTGAAACATCTCTGGTTGTATAAAATTTATCTAGGAGTGGGTTATAAGAAATTCCCATACTGGTTACAAATTCAAGGTTAGCGTCTCTGCACCATGAATCAAGCTCTGATGGTTTTATTAAGTCTTTGTAATTGTGAGTTCCTCTCGGTATCATTTGTAGTAGATATTCAGCTCCGATAATAGCAAATAAAAATGATTTTGGATTTCTATTAATTGTAGAGAAAAACACAAGTCCATCCTTTTCAACTAAATCTGCGCACTCTTTTACCATCTTTGTGGGCTCTGGTAGATGTTCTAGTAATTCCATACAAGTTACAAAATCGAATTTTACATCCGGTTTGTTCTTCTTATAGGCTTCAATCGTGCTATGAATATAGTTTACGTGAACATTCTCAGATTTGGCGTGTTGTACGGCCGCACTTATTGCTGACTTAGTCGCATCAAGTCCAGTAGCTATGGCAGCATTACGCGCAAGTGCTTCTGTTAATATTCCACCGCCACAGCCTATATCAATCACCGTCTTATCTGTAATATCTAGCTGAGATTTTATAAAGTTTAGTCTAAGTGGATTAATTCTATGTAAAGGCGCTGTGTATGAGCTTTTATCCCACCATGACTTCTCATAATTACTGAACTTCTCTATTTCTTCTTTGTGTAAATTTTCTTTCTCTGACATTATAAATTTTATGATGGTAAAAGTTTAAATTAACGTATCTTCTCGGTAGAAATCCAGGATAGTTCTAATATTTTCATTAAGGAGTTTAATTGCCTTTTCTATTCCAGCTTTATTGTTATCCTCAATGCTTACACTTAAAGCATTAAGCGTTGTTTGTATATCTTCTGCTCCACAATAAGCACTTGCTCCAAGAAGTTTATGTATCTGTTTTTTCAGAGAAACAATGTCATTATTTTTGAAAGATGTATTTATTTCTTGTTGAGAGCTTGGGAGGTCCTTCACAAACATAGAGATTAGTTTTTTCGCAATAGTTTTATCGTTATTTGCGATCTTTAAGCAAATTTCTATATTAAGGGGTGAGGTACAAAGGTTTTCGATTTCCATATAAAATACCTATGATTATTAACAGGATAAGATAAAATTATAACATTGTTGGCGTTATGTGCAACATATTTAATAAATTCCAAAATATGCAAGGGTATTTTGCGTTAGCTTTTCAAGTATTTTCTTACTTTTCTTCTTATTAATTCTTAAAACTTCATACTTAGACATAGCAGAAGTAATGTAATCATCGCTTGTAATTATCTTATCAATAAGATTTAAATTAATTGCATCAAGTGCATGCCAGGTTTTGCCAGTTGCAACTTTTTCTGGATCGATGTTGGGCCTATACTTTTTGACAAAGTCAATGAATAATCTATGAATATTGTCAATTTGTTCTTGTGCTTTTTCCCTATCATCCTTTGTGTTGGGGCTAAATGTTGTTAAATTCCTTTTATCAGGACCTGCAGTTAAGTCCTCAAATTCAATCTTTTTATCTTTTAGAAATTTATGAAAATTGGGTAGAGCCATATAAACACCAATTGAACCAATAACCGCGAATGGTGCCGCAATAATTTCTGAGGCAACGCTAGCCATCATGTAGCCGCCACTGGCAGCTACTTTATCAACAGCTACGACTAAAGTTATATTTTTCTCTCTTATTCTACTTAATTGTGATGCTGCAAAACCGTAGTCATGTACACATCCTCCAGGGCTTTCAAGTTGTATGACTACTTTGTCTTTTGTACTTGCTAGAGACAGTATAGCTGTTATTTCATCTCTTAGTTCTGCGGCAGCTGAGGCTCTTATATCTCCTTTGAACTCCAGTAAAAACAATTTAGGGAGTGACTTCTTAAGTTTTTTCTGTTGCTTTTTTTCTGATTTTAGGAGTTTTTTGTAATCTACCTTTGATAAAATATCTTTGCTTAGCTCATTTTTTGTTTGAGTATATTCCTCATTAAGCTTCTTAAGTTTTATTTTTCCTGTGCTTTTATCTTCTTGTTTCAATGAGAATATTTTTCCCAAAATTAAAAAAATAGCAACTATGATTGTAATTGTTTTTAGTAAAAAAACAGCATAATTTATCAGAATATCATTCATCCTATTCAGCCTCTTCGGTCATACTCATGCCAACAGTGTTAAAACCATTATCTACGTGAAGTATTTCTCCTGTTATACCTGACGCCATATCTGAGCAAAGAAAAGCGCTAGCATTGCCAACTTGCTCAAGTGATATGTTTTGTTTTAATGGTGTGACCTGCTTGTTGTAGTCTAACATTTTTTTGAACGATGATACTCCTGAGGCTGCTAGTGTTTTAATAGGTCCTGCTGATACTGCATTTACTCTGATACCGTTTGGTCCGAGACTTTGTGCAAGATACCTTACTGTTGCCTCAAGAGAAGCCTTAGCAACACCCATGGTGTTATAGTTAGGAAAGGCTCTTGTCGAACCAAGATAAGTAACACTCATGATTGCACCTTTAGTATCCTCCATAAGTGGAAATGCTTGTTTTGCTAGTGCTGCTAAGCTATAACTACTTATATCATGTGCAATTTGGAAACCCTCTCGTGTGACACTTTCAACAAAGCTTCCTTTTAATTGATCTTGTGGTGCATATGCAACAGAATGGACTAGAATATCAAACTTAGACCATGTTTCACTGAGCTTACTAAATAACATTGTAATGTCATTATCAGAGCTGACATCACATTTAAAGGTTAAATCGCTATCAAATTCAGCAGCAATTTTTTTCACACGTTGCTCAAGTCTCTCATTCTGATACGTGAAGGCGAGCTCTGCTCCTTGCTCGTGCATGGATCTTGCTATACCATATGCTATGGACCTAGTGCTTGCCGTACCTACAATTAATGCTTTTTTACCGGTTAAAATTGTCATATTTTCTTCTCCAACTAAGCCCTAATTATAATTGTAATAATGGAGAAGTGCAAAATCTTTAATTTTTTATTTGTCAATTTAAAATTTACTTAAAAGGATTTATTTGCGAAAAAATATCTCTAAATGTCTATTTTATATAGACAAATATCAAATGGAGAATGTGTGCGAATGCAGTAGGGACTTTGTAGTAAGTGTTGTGAGATATATCTCAAATGATATGCAGACTTTGGAGTAAAAAAACCCGGACCCCTTTCTTAAAGTATTGAAAAATATATATTTTATATTTACTATTCATAAGTTGTTGTTTTGTAACGTTATATTTTTTTTACCTGTAAGTTGTTGTTTAGAATCCAGAATTTGTTATGCTAATATTATCTCGAGGAAATGGATTTTCCGTCAAGAGGCAAGGAGCTCAAGGATGAGCATTGTACCAAAGGATTGGTTGCCGACTGCGAGGTGTTTTGGAAGATGGATTTTTCAAGACTGGTTCGTTATGGAACTTAAGGAGTAAGGTTTTGGGTCTGTGCTGCTAGGATGCAGTTTTTGGCAAGGATGCCAGCGACGAGCCTGAATTACGCTCCTTAGTTTCGAATTTTACATGGATGTGAGACTTTATTATGGAATTTTATGCTTTATTTACTTTAGGGACTTGGTTATTAATAAGCTATCATGAGGTATGCAAAACTAGGAAGCTAGTTGAGCTGAAGATTAACTCAAAGGATAATTAAACTGCGGCCTCAACAGCAGCAGTTACTTTAGATATAAGTCTTGGATCCAAAGGCATAGGGATTATGTATTCTGGCCCAAACTTAAAATCTTGCGGTAACTTATAGCTTTTGACTATTTCTTCAGGTATCTTGCTTTTGGCTATACTTGCAATAGCATATGCAGCAGCTTTTTGCATTTCAAAAGTTATTGCTTTGGCTTTCATGTTTAATGCTCCTCTGAAGATATAAGGGAAGCAGAGAACATTATTTATTTGATTTGGAAGATCGCTACGGCCAGTGGCAACTATCCCGTCAGGGCGTGTTGCTTTAGCAAGATCGTAATTTATTTCTGGATCAGGATTTGATAATATAAATATTATTGGATTATCTTTCATGCTTTTAAGTTCTGTAGGCGTAATTATATCTGGACCCGCGAGACCTATAAGAATATCAGCATCTTTAATTGCTGCTTGTTGTGACGTTTCAGGAATATTTTGCGCGAATGCTCTTTTATATTCATTGACACCGTCTCTACTGTTGGTTACAAGGCCTTTACTATCAACCAGGAATATATTATTACGTTTTGCTCCAAGCTGTACTAAAAATTCCATTGATGCTAACGCGGCTGCCCCAGCTCCAATGCATGCTATCTTGGATGATGCTAATGTTTTGCCTTGTAATTCAAGTGCATTTATCAGGCCAGCAGCTATAGATACAGCTGTGCCATGTTGATCATCATGGAAAACCGGGATATCAATAAGTTTTTTAAGTTCATTTTCTATAACAAAGCAGTCTGGTGCTTTTATGTCTTCCAAATTTATTCCACCAAAAGTAGGTGCTATGTTGGCTACAGTTTTAATAAACTCATTTGGGTCTTGACAGTCAATTTCTATGTCAAAAACATCAATGTCAGCAAATTTTTTGAAGAGAGCAGCTTTACCCTCCATCACTGGTTTACTTGCAAGTGCTCCAAGATTACCTAAGCCTAAGATAGCTGTTCCATTGGTTATTACCCCAACAAGATTGCCTTTACTAGTATACTTATAAGAATTATTTGGATCTTTTGCTATTTCTAAAACTGGCTCAGCTACTCCCGGGCTGTAAGCAAGGGCAAGATCATCCTGCGTGCTAGTATCTTTAGTTACATGCACTTCGAGCTTGCCTGGCTTTGGCATAGCATGATAATCTAAAGCTGGGGATTGTTTAATTGACATAAGTTTCACAATTTTAATATTATTTTACTCTATATGAGATGTTGTATGAAAGCAAGATATTTGTCAAACGCTTGCACGCCTGAAGTTATCAAGAGTGTTTACGTTTTTTTTATTCTGTTCTTAGTCACAAGTTGTGGTAAAACTTTTCCTGAAAAAATTGGAGTAACTGATTTTTATTGGGATAACTTGACTCCAAGCGAAAGGCAGGCTCATAAAGCTACTTTTGAAAAAATAGATAATTTAAGAAGTCACTATTATCCACAAACTTTGAAAATAAACAGGGCCTTATCTGTAAAGATAAACAATGGCACTGCGCTAATGCTACCAGATTTTAAGCCAGAACGATACAATGCAATTCTTCTTACTTTGCAACAAGATAGTTGTAAGCGTGTGCCTATACGGGCCCTAGATAGTGATAAACAAACTACTTTAAACATTTGTTTCTGGGGTCACCAAGTATGGCTTGATCCAAGCAATACTAACATAGACAATGCTCTATACTCAGCAAGATTGTTTGAATCAGGTTTATGGCAGCGTTTTACCTATAAGCATATAAATACATCTGGTTATGCTGGCCTGAGTGATGTAAATATCTCCGTTAAGTTAATTTCATAGGTTATTTATGCCACTTATACTTGGATTAGATACAACAACTAATAATTGCTCTGCAGCCCTCTATAATAATGGTAATATTGTACAAAAGTTTGCATTTCTACCACGCCAACATAATAAAAATATCCATAAAATGATTCAAGAGCTATTACAAGAACAACAGGTTGAATTAGAGCAATTAGATTACATTGCAGTTACTATTGGTCCTGGTTCATTTACAGGAGTTAGGTTGGGAATAAGTGTAGCTCAGGGTTTAGCATTTGGGTTGCAGTTAAAGATAATACCGGTATCGAGCTTAGCTGTAATGGCTTGTCATTTTTTTACTCAGTATGATGATGTGGAATTCGTAATGTCCGCATTAGATGCAAGAATGCAGCAACTTTATTGGGGAGTTTACAGCTGCTCAAGTAATGCTGATTTTCCTTTCCCCCAGATAAATCTAGTCCAGCCGGAAAAGTTATCTAATCCTGAAGATATTATGCCTATAATTGACGAGCAGAGATTCAGTTTAGTAGGTAGCGCATGGGATACATACTCTGCTAGTCTCCCACATGAATTACGTGCGAAAAAACTTGCAGTACTGGAGCCAAACTCAGAGCCTCAGGCATATTATGTTGTGATGCTAGCTGCTGGATTAATCACTAATGCGGTTGCCATTTCCGCAGTTGAGGCCTGTTATTTGAGAAATGATGTTGCAAAGATTGCTAAGTAGTGAATATCTAGCTAAAAAAAAGCCAGTAATTTTACTGGCTTTAAAGTGTAAGCTTTTAGTAAGTACCCTCTCTATGTTAGATACTTGCAGGGAGAACTAAACTATTGTTACTTGTGTTGCTCTCATCCTCTATTTGATTTGTTTGATTAGTATTACCTGAGACTCCATTAATTAATTGCTTTGCCTCCACATGGGTATTATCTTGAATTAACTTTATTCCTTCTCCTGCTACTGATTGAACCTTATTTCCAACATTCATCGCTGCTGCTGTAAGAAGCTGATAAACGCTCTTATCAGAAAACTCAACGTCACAGCATTTATTAATATTGCTTACTAATGGACTAGTTGTTAATTCGCCATCTTTAGCATTTCTAAAGTACATTGCATTTATACTGTAGAACACTATTGCAGAAATTACTGCAACTGCAAAGCATGCCCACAATGAAGTTGGGAAAAGTAAAAAGCTACTTGCTGATGATGTTAGAAACATTGAATATGCAAAGCTGTTCACAGAGGCCACTAAGAATGTTGCAGTTGAAGCAATCACAGTTAACCAGAGTCCTATAGTTATCTGAAATCTTGTATTACAGAATAAAGATGACCACACTTTTGCGCTATCTGACTTCTCGGGAGCATCTCCGTTTTCAATGCCATCTGTTGCAATCTTAAACAGTAACGTTCTGGTCTTTATGTAAAGTGTGCTTGATAGTAGGGGAATTGTTAGGAAAATAGTTGCTCCTAGTAGGATAGTACTAAACGGAGTAAAGCTCAGTAGCCCGCCATGTAAATAAAGTAATATACCAATTGCAATAGCTGTAATTACAGTGGACTTCAGTGGTTGTGAGTGATAAGCATGCCAGTAGCGCACAAACTTAAAATATAATTTTTTAAAGAAACCAAGACTTTTGTATTTGATATTATTATCAAGGACTTCTCTCACTGGTATCAGAGCATCCCAGGCTGCTCTTTGATCTTGATTAAGTTCACTCTCTGGAATTGTATCAAGACGCGGGCAATTAAGTGCATCATTGAAGGTAGTTTCAGAGATTTTTGTCATTCTATGAAAGTTTACGTGATCGTAGATGATGTATTCTTTATTTTTGCCTTGCATATCTGAAGTTTCAAGGTATAAGCCGTAGCATGCGGCCAGTGTTTTTCTTCTGATATGTCTGAAATCTTGACTATCACTCTTTTTTATTTTTTCTAGGCCATCGACTTGAATGCCATAATATTGAGCTGTGTCTTGTAACTTAACTACTTCCTTATCTGTTTCCCAATATTGAGACCAAGTTTTTCTGTAAATACTTGCCATTTTTTATCTCCAATTAATAAAATTATATACGTCACCAATTATAAAAAAATACTAGACTAAAGTCAATGAATTTACGTATTAACCTCCTGTATATTCTTTATATTATGAAGTATTTCAAGTGCTTGCATGGGACTTATGTTATCAGGATTAATTTTGCTTAGCTCGATTAGAACTGGATGGTTATCCTCACTGTTATTTCGCGTTGTCGTAATAGGTTTTTGCTCCTCAGAATTATAGCTTCTAGCAATTGTTTTTGCTTTAGATATTACTTCACTTGGAACTCCTGCAAGCTTGGCAACATCTAGACCATAGCTTGAACTAGCAGCTCCTGATTTAATTTTATGCAAAAAAATTATTTTATCGCCAGCCTCACTTGCAGCAAAGTGAAGATTGTTTATATTCTGAAATTTAGCTGCAAGCTGGGTTAATTCTAGGTAGTGTGTTGCAAATAAACACATGGCTCTGCTTGCTGCCAAGTACTCAGCTGTCGCCCATGCAATGGCCATCCCGTCAGCAGTACTCGTACCTCTACCTATTTCATCCATTAGAATTAACGAGTCTGATGTGCAATTATGCAGAATATTTGCAGTTTCACTCATTTCAACCATAAATGTTGACTTGCCGTCACTAATATCATCAGAGGCGCCAATACGAGTAAATATTTTTGATATCGGGCCTATTACAGCATTTGCTGCGGGGACAAAAGAACCAATATGTGCTGCTATTACTATTAATGCGGTTTGTCTCATATAGGTGGACTTCCCACCCATATTAGGCCCCGTAATTATTTGTAATGAGTTTGCATGGTTTAGGTCGGTATCATTGGGAACAAAGCTTTTGCTGCTATTAGCCTCAATTACTCCATGGCGGCCAGATTCAATTCTTATACCTAATTCAGGCCTTAATTGTGGTCTTGTTAAGCGCAAAGTGACGGCTCTTTCAGCAAGGTTTGTCAACAGATCAGTGCTGGCTATTGCAGCTATAGTCTGTTTTAATTTGGGTAAATATTCTATTAAGCTCAGTAAAATTTGCTGATAGAGTTCTTTTTCAAGATTTAATGCTTTACTTTGAGAGCTTAGAGCTTCGTTTTCATAGCTCTTTAACTCTGAGGTTATGTAACGCTCCGCATTTTTCAGCGTTTGTCTACGATTGTAATGGTTTGGTACATTATCGCTATGGGCCTTACTCACCTCAATGTAAAATCCTTGTACTCTGTTGTATCCTACTTTTAAAGTAGGAATTCCTGTGGCACTTTTCTCCCTCTGTTCCAGGTCCAAAAGGTATTGATTGGATTCGGCTGCGAATGAGCGAAGCCTATCAAGCTCAACATTAAATCCAGCTTTTATTACGCCACCATCACGTATCAATACTGGTGGGTTCGGTATAATGCTGCTAGCAAGAAGCTCGGCAAGTTCAGGTAGTGATTCTAAACTTTCAGCAATTTTTTTAGTAAGGTTTGTAGGAACTTCGAATAAAAGCTGCTTGAGCTTAGGCACTTCAAAGAGGGCGTGTTGTAACTTTTCAAGATCACGTGGCCTTGCTGTTTGTAATGCTATTCTGGCTATTATGCGTTCAATATCACCGATTGGCTGCATAATTTTTTGCATAATACTATACTTCTTGCTTGAAATTAAAGCATCTATGGCATCATAGCGGCTATTCAGTGTTGCTTGGTTTCTTATTGGCCTCTTTATCAATCTTGTTAGCATTCTACTACCCATTGGTGTTGCTGTTTTATCCATAACAGCTTGTAGGGTAAATTTATTGCCGCCACTAATATTTTCATATAATTCTAGATTAGCAATAGTTGTTTTATCTAATTGTATTTCTTCAGATGCCTCTAGAAGTTTGACTCTATCAATATGGGGTAGAGCTTGTTTTTGAGTTAGTTTTACGTATTGAAGTAGGGCCCCTGCAGCACATATAGCCACATGGGCACCCTCAACACCAAAGCCACTCAGGCTTTGACTTTTAAGTTGCTGTAGAAGTATTTCGTAAGAGGTCTTATATTTAAATTCCCAAGCAGGTCTTTTACTCACTACACATTTGAGTTCGCTAAGGTCAAGATCAAGTTGCTCTTCACTAATAAGAATTTCGGTTGGTGCCGAGCGAATTAATGTTTGCTGAAGCTCTGCCAGTGAACTTGGTTGTTCCAGAAAAAAACGTCCAGAAGAAATTTCTAATGAAGCAATACCATAAAGTTTTTTATAGCAAAATACTGCTGAAAGTATTATTTCGCCTTTATTGTCAGTCAATGCTTGATCTGTAACAGTTCCAGGCGTAAGAATTTTAGTTACTTTTCTTTCTACTGGACCCTTCGCTGTAACATCACCAACTTGCTCGCAGACTACTACAGTTTCACCAAGCTTTAATAGCTTTGCAATATAGTTTTCAGCAGCATGATAAGGAACACCCGCCATTGGTATAGGCTCACTATTTGATTTTCCTCTGTGTGTTAGAGTTATGTCTAGAAGCTTTGCCGCTTTTACTGCGTCGGCAAAAAAAAGTTCGTAAAAATCGCCCATGCGATAAAGAAGTAAATCATTTTTATGTTGTTCTTTTATTGTCAGATATTGCCGCATCATTGGAGTATGTTCGGCAAAGTTTTTTGATGCTGTTTTAACTGTCATAAACAACAGTTTATGGAGTTAAGCTGGTTATGTCTAGCTTAAACTCTAAAATAATACTTACAATATTCACTAGCTTACCACTGTTAGTTGTTTTTGCAGTTAAAAGGCTTCTATGCTTTTTTTGTTAGTGTCTTAGAATAAGTTTTTTATTTGATCACCTTAGAAGTAAAGTAGATTGCCTATATTCCTTTAATTTTTTGTTCACTATCAACTTTATATCTGATTTTCTATTAGTTCTTTAAGTAAGAGACAGGATCTGAGAACTGCTTCTTCTTGAATTTCTACTCGAGATCCAGTTAAGTTTAATCTTATTTCTTTCAATTCAAGTTCAGATAATATAGTAAGAAAAACAGTTCCAACTGGATATCTTCTTTGACTGATATTAGGGCCTGCTTCTCCCGTTAAAGCAATAGCGTGAGTTGTCTCTAGCTTTTGTTTTACAGATACTGCCAAACTAGTGCTTATTTCCTGGCTAACTGCACCATATGTCTCTATATCCTCTGGTAAAACGTTTAGAATTTTCATTTTTGCAATGTTACTGTAAGCACATATACCCCCCAAATACCAACTAGAAGCGCCAGATTTAGTAGTTAAAGTGGCGCTTAGTAGACCACCAGTTACAGACTCAGCTAGTCCAAGGCTCAGCTCATTGCTCTGCATAAGTTGTTGCAGGTCAGCTACTACTTTGTTAATTTTTGTTGTCATTTTAAGTTACTCCTGGTTTGATCTTCTAAGTATTGATCGTCAGTAAAAATTTTTCAAATACGGATGTACGTATGTACAAAAAATATTTTGCTTTAGGTCAAACAGTACTGTAATTCAATCTTAATTTAAAAAATAAGAGCAGTACTTGTTTTACTTAGATGGCGCTTTAAGCCACATATTTATTTTTAACAGATTCATATCTTGTTAAAGTTGGTGCTTAATCTTGATTTATCATCATCTAGTAATTTTAGCTTAAAATTGATATTTATGCATAATATGCAGTATAATCATGCAATTAAGTGTTTGTGGTTAAAGGTGGTTTCAATTATGATGAGTAAATCAGCTAAAGAAGTTTTCAATAATCCTGATATTCAGGTTCTTTTAACAAGAAATATTTTAAAAAAGACTGATTTTTTTAGGATGTCTAGTGGTGTTTTGCTTTCCCTGCAGAATGAAGGCGTTTATTATCTTATGCTGCTTGGAAAAATAAGTTTAGCTAATCTGCGTGATCTTGATTATAGTGATGACTTAATCGAATCCTTGAAGTGCCCTCGTATAGCGCACTTACTGAAAGATGATGTTATAAAGTTAGTTGATTTAGGAAATGTGTACCCTATACACTTGAAAGTAATAGCTATTCCTGAAATTTATGAGCTGATTGCCTCAAGAAAGCTTAAGTTTTTCGATCTTACTTTAAACTTTTGCAAGGCAATACTTATCCCTTTTGTCCGTGTTAATTTTCTGTCATTTACTGTAGATGAGCTAAAAGTGATTAGTGCCGATGCAATACTAGCTCTTGAAAACAATGATATAACAGCTTTGCTAGAAGATAAAGTTTTGTCAAAACAAAAGTTGTTAAATATTTGTAGTAATTGTCGTCGTGCTCTGGAAAATGTGTGTATTCGAGAATTATTTAGGTCCAAGGTTATCTGCTATGAAGACCTTTATCAAGTTAATGATTGTGTGCTAGAATTTGTTAATGCTGACTTAGTTCATTCATTGCAATCAGGTGTTGTTCCAAAGTCATTTTTGTTCAATATTGAGAGACAACGTTCTGTATTTGGCTACATGTAGTTCAAGTTTGCAAAAAAAAAGCGGCCTTATGACCGCTTTTAGCTACCAAGAAAAGTTGTTCGAGGGAGGTGTGATTCTTTCGTATTCAGCAAGCTTACTTAGTACAGCTTTGTCTTCGATTCTAGATTCTTCTTCAACAAGTTCTATAGGCCAAGGTGTATCTCTATCTTCAAAAGTATAAGTTACTGTTCTAGGGCTATTTTCATCTTTCTTGCTTACGTCAAGGATCTTTATAGTAACTAACTCAAGATCCTCTTCGTCGCTGAGTAGTTCGCTTTCATCAAAATCGGTATTTTCAATTTCAGTATTAGAGCTTCTGCTAGAGTGGTCTACTTTTCTCTCATTTGAGCTCTCATACTTTGCTATCTCCGAGAGTAGTCTCATAGATAATTTTGAATCCTGCTCTTTTTCATATTGCCACAGGCTAAATGCATATTTTTTATTACTGTCACCTAAAATGTTTGCTCTCTCCTTTCCTTCATCACAATTTGTTTTTTCATCAGAAAAGTTAATAGACTTAAAATGTACATCGTCAAAGTTATTAATTATTGTTTTTCTCATTAAACTTACCCATATTTCTAACTCAAGTATTATTATAACATAATAATTATTAAGGAAATATTAAGTAAATGTATCAGGGTGAGTTTATTTCTTGGAATTGCTGGTTATAGGTATATAGTTTTCTCTAAATAAACAGGTTGTGTAGTAATTCAAAGGTGTTGGCTTCGGTTGCCTCTTCATTGAAGCTAGTTTTAGAGGCATCTTTTCTATCTACTGCTGAGGAATAAACAGTATTACTTTTTGTTTGTGTCTCAGGATTAGTTCTATTTCCAGCATATTTTTGTCCTACATCTTTACTATCGCGGCCTAATCTTAGTAAGCTTGTTGTTATCTTGGTCAGGTATGATATGCCTTTGCTATTATTTTCGTTAGAATTCATAAGTATTTCCCTTTACTGGAGTTTAGATTAAATAAAATTGTGCTAGATGATACGCCGAATAAGTGTTGCTGTCAATAGCTTTTTTTTATTTTTGTTTTGTCATTGTTGTTGCTTAAGTATTGAACATCTTAAATTTTACTGTAAAATGGTGTAGATGAACAGATTTCTGGTGGAACTACAGACGCGCATTTTCGCTGTCCTGAGTCAGGGCCAGCTGTAGTTAAAAATTAATTTTAGGGGCAAAGTTAGAATGGGTGTGGATAATAGGCAAAAAGCGGTAGATATGGCTCTGAGTCAGATAAAAAAACAGTTTGGTGATGGTTCAGTAATGTTGCTCGGGGATAAAAATAGCTCTATTGAGTGTGAAGCTATTTCCACTGGTTCACTGAACTTAGATTTAGCCCTAGGCATTGGTGGCTACCCTAAAGGTAGAATAGTTGAAATCTATGGTCCAGAGTCTTCAGGTAAGACGACTTTAACGTTACACGCGATTGCTGAATGCCAAAAAGCCGGAGGAACAGCAGCATTTGTTGACGCTGAACATGCTCTTGATACTGTTTATGCCGGCAAGCTTGGTGTAGATATTGATAATCTTATCGTTTCACAGCCCGATACAGGTGAGCAAGCACTTGAGATTACTGATATGCTTGTTCGTTCTGGTGGCATAGATATACTAATAGTGGATTCTGTTGCAGCCTTAACACCAAAAGCAGAGATAGAAGGTGATATGGGAGACCAGCATATGGGGCTCCAAGCAAGATTAATGTCACAAGCTTTACGAAAATTAACTGCTAATATCAAGCGCTCTAATACCTTGGTTATATTCATAAACCAAATAAGAATGAAAATAGGCGTTATGTTTGGTAACCCAGAAACTACAACCGGAGGTAATGCCCTAAAGTTTTACTCATCTGTTAGACTAGATATTCGTAGGATTGGAGCTCTGAAAAAGGGTGATGACATTTACGGTAACGAAACCAGAGTAAAAGTTGTAAAAAATAAATTAGCTCCACCGTTTAAAAAGGCTGAATTCGATATATTATACGGTCAAGGTATTTCGCGTGCTGGTGAGATAATTGATTTAGGCGTTGAGCAAGGTGTCATGGACAAATCAGGTTCATGGTATAGTTATGGTTCAGAAAGACTTGGGCAGGGTAAAGATAGGGTAAGAGAGTTTCTATTGGCAAACCCAGACGTTATGGCTGAGATTGAGCAGAAAATAAAAGCATTAATAGCTCCAGATCTTACACCTGAAGATGTATCAAGCTTAGAGGAAGAAGTAACTGACTAGCGAAATTAGGTCTGCTGCGATAAGATTACTAGCAAGGCGTGAACACAGTGTGCAGGAACTCCAGCAAAAGCTGAGTTCTAAAGGTTATCCTGTAGATAAAATAAGACCAGTCTTACAAGAACTTGTAAAATGCGATTTAATTAGTGAAAGTCGCTATGTGGAAATGGTCATTAGATCTCGTGTTTCCAGAGGTTATGGCCCCGCTTTTATATCTTCTTATCTCTGCGAAAAAGGAGTTTCTAAAGCTGATATAGAGGATGCTCTTAAATTTGAGCAAAATGACTGGGATGCTATTTTGGCTTCGGTAGCAAGAAAAAAGTACGGTGAAACTTTGGTTAACATTGACTTTAACAAGGTTCTGAGATTTCTCTTAAGTAGAGGCTTCAGTTACAGTCAGATACAATATTTTTATAACAATAGGCGAAAAAACTTATGAAATTCATGACATCTGCAGAAATTAGGACTGCTTTTATAAACTTTTTTGAAAAAAATAAAACTAAGCAACACAAACGTGTTGATAGTAGTGCTTTAATTCCAGCAAATGATCCTAGTCTTTTGTTCACAAATGCAGGAATGGTGCAGTTCAAAGATGTATTTTTAGGTTTAGATAAGAGACCATATGTTCGTGCTGTATCCTCTCAGAAATGCTTGAGAGTAGGCGGTAAGCACAATGATTTGGATCAGGTTGGTTTTACAAAAAGACATCATACATTCTTTGAGATGTTAGGTAATTTTAGCTTCGGTGATTATTTCAAAGAGGAAGCAATTCATTTTGCTTGGGAGTTTTTAACTAAAGAATTAAAGTTACCAGTAGATAAGCTTTGGGTTACTGTTTATCATGACGATCGTGAAAGTGCAACTATTTGGCAGGAAAGAATAAACTTCCCGAAAGAAAGGATTGTTCTTTGTGGAGAGAAAGACAATTTTTGGTCAATGGGTGATACTGGACCTTGTGGGCCTTGTACTGAAATATTCTATGACCACGGCCCAGACATTGCTGGTGGCCCTCCTGGTAGTCCTGATGAAGATGGCGACAGGTTTGTCGAAATTTGGAATATAGTCTTTATGCAATACAATCGTGCAGCTGACCAATCACTTTCAAATTTACCAAAACCATCAGTAGATACTGGCATGGGCCTTGAAAGGATTTCAGCCGTAATGCAAGGGACATGTGATAATTTTGAAATTGATTTATTTCAAAAAATAATAAAGTTTATAGCTAATATTGCCCCTGACAAGAATCTAGATAACAAAGCAATGAGGGTCATGGCTGATCATATAAGGGCTGCCGCTTTTCTTATCATTGATGGTATATATCCCAGTAACGAGGGAAGGGGGTATGTGTTACGTCGTATAATTAGGAGAGCTGTCCGATTTGGTTACAAAGAAGGGCTAGATCTACCATTTTTTTATAAATTACTAGAGCCACTTATTGCCGAGATGGGGGATGCCTATCCTGATTTACTACAAAAGAAAGATATTATTATTACTACTATTGAGCGCGAGGAGAAGCAATTTTCTGAAACAATTAAGCAAGGTCTACGTGTCTTAGAAAAAGAGTTGGCTGATTCAAAAAGCAAATTAATATCAGGAAAAACTGCATTTACTTTATATGATACTTTTGGCTTTCCGCTTGACCTAACCCAAGATATCGCCCTTGAAAGAGAATGTAAGCTTGATTTAGAGGGTTATAATATTGCTATGGAGCAGCAGCGTAACCAGTCTAAAAAGAATCAGGGTTTTAAAGATATGGGGCACGGAGAGTTAAAAGTATCTGGTGCAACAGATTTCGTCGGTTATGAGAGTATGCAGGCAGACACTAAAATTACCCACATATTTGTTAGTGGTGAAAATGTTAAGAGCATAACTGCTGGACAAAATGCCATTTTAGTTTTAGACAGAACACCATGTTATGCTGAGAGTGGTGGACAAGTTGGTGATATAGCCCTCTTAAAATCTAGTAGCTCCGAATTTAAAATCTCAGATACACAGAAGCAAAATAAAGTGTTTTTACATCACGGTTGTCTAGAAAAAGGTAGCCTTCATGTTGGTGATGAAGTTCATGTTACAGTGGATTCCTCAAGAAATTCTATCAAGCTTAATCATTCTGCAACCCATCTTTTGCACGCTGCGTTACGTATTGTTTTGGGTGAGCATGTGACGCAAAAGGGTTCACTAGTTGAGCAGAAAAGATTGCGTTTTGATTTTGCTCACTTTTCTCCAGTAAAGCCAGAGCAGATAAGTGAAATTGAGAAAATAGTAAATAACTTTATTGCTAGTGCTGTTTCAAGTAAAACAGAAATACTAGACCAGGATGTGGCTAAAGCTAATGGCGCTATGGCCCTTTTTGAGGAGAAGTATGATGACAAGGTAAGAGTAATTAGCTTTGGTGATTTTTCTAAAGAGCTTTGTGGTGGTATTCATGTGTCAAATACGGCAGAGATAGGTTGTTTTAAAATAACAGCTGAGACTGGTATCGCTTCTGGGGTTAGGAGAATTGAAGCTGTTACAGGACAAGCAGTGCTAAAGTTATTGAATGTAGCTGAAACTAAGTTGCTTAATATATCAACACAACTAAAAGTACTGCCACAGAATATTGAGAAAAGACTTGGTCAGTTACTAGTAGAACAAGTTGAGTTAAAGCAGAAGCTCCAAAAGAGTATAAGCAGCGATAACGCTATAAATGTAGATGATGTTGTAAAAAATGCTACTATAGTAAGAAACGAAATAAAATTGTTACTCAAAGTTGTAGATAATGTAGACATGAAGAGTTTAAGGCTGATACTTGATAAGATAAAGTCTAAACTTATCAATGAAAAATATATAATAATAATGATATCAGATACAAATTCTAAGAAAAATCCTATTGTTATAAACTTTTCAGCAGAATTAGAGTCAACAAATATTTCTGCAAAAGATTTATTGGTTTTACTAACACAGAAAGTTGGTGGCTCTGGTGGTGGAAATCTAGTCATGGCTCAAGGAGTAGTTTCTGATTTGAGTAAAATAGAGAGTCAAGTGTTATCAATTTTGAGTAAGTAAAATCATAAATTATTAAATAATATGGTTTTTTTCTTTAAAAAAAGCAAAATACTTTTCCGCGTAAAGCATTGAATAATAATTACTTTTTTTGGGCGCCTTTTTTATTTTCATTTTATTCTGTTGATTTTGTTGACTTATTTGTTTTTTTGGGTTATTGTGTCGTCCTGTTGGCTAAATATGCAAGTTTAATTTTTGCTACTTATGCAAAATATTTCAGCATATTTTTCTTAACTGTACTATAATACAGTTGAGCAGGTATTTTTGAGGATAAAATATTTGATGCTCAATAAATTTAGTTTGATAAGGAGATTATCATGCTCATATTGACAAGAAGAGTTGGTGAGACACTAATTATTGGTGATAACGTTAAAGTTACTGTGCTAGGGGTTAGAGGACACCAAGTACGAATTGGTGTAGACGCGCCTAAAGATGTATCAGTTCACCGTGAAGAGATTTATAAAAGAATTCAGGATGAGAAATCTTCGGAATCAGAATAACATTATATGTAGTTCTTAGTGAACTAGTTCATGTGTTTTTAATATAACTATACAAACTCGTAAAAAAATAATTACTAAATAATATTGTATGAAAACTACAACAATTACCTTATATTCCATTATTATTTCTAACTAATTTTTTATTCAAAATATCTTGATGCTACGAAAGATACACTGCTATAAATTAATAAAGCTACCTTTTTACCAGCGACTATCTATGGAAATAGCTTATTTTTAGTCTGTGTTATATTTAATTTATGATATTTATTGCTCAAATATATAACCTATGCTAACATTTCTCCTCTAAGGAGAGGTGGCCGAGTGGCTGAAGGCGCTCCCCTGCTAAGGGAGTATGGGGTCTCCCCATCGAGGGTTCGAATCCCTCTCTCTCCGCCACTCTAATTGTGCGCCCGTAGCTCAGCTGGATAGAGTACCTGGCTACGAACCAGGCGGTCGGAGGTTCGAATCCTTCCGGGCGCGCCATAATTTCATAAAAGAAAACTATTGCCAACGAAACTATCTAATTAATAATATGTATATTTAATGTAAGTATTGTCTAGGGTCTTATACTAGGTGTTATTTTTTCATTTTCAAATTCTAATATGTCCTTACTAGCTAATGCTATATGCTTACTAGCATTATAGTCATATTTATCTGTAGTGGAATTACAAGTATGGCATCTAGTGTAGAGATCTTTAGCTTCACTAAGTTTTAAGTGGAATATAGGAAACTTGTCAGCTGTATACTTCACATGCTTGTGGTGTGCTTCGCTCATTGAATCAGTATCGTAAATATATATTTTTTCAGCTGGAATAACAGATAGGGCTTCTGAAATCATAGATGTGGATTCACCAGGTATATAGATAATGCTATCCGAGTTTGCCACAGCACCAAGGAGCTCTGTGTAGTAATTTTTACAATTATGTTTGAAGTCATAAACTAAATAATCTTCATTTACCTGACTTAGAGATTTGATAAATTCGGTAGTGATAGCGTCAAGTTCGCTATCTTTTTGATGATTATCAATTATTTCTCCTGTTTCTTGATCGTGCTTACCAGTTCTATGGCAATTAGTAATTAAGGTAAATTCATCGTTATCTTGGTATTCTTTCAAGTAGTTAGCTAAAGCCTGAACAGAACTCTTTGAAAAATAATTTATCTTGCCCGATATATCTGGTGCGTCTCCACCTAATACAATTAATCGATATCTTTCTTTGCGTGGGATATCACTCTGGTTAAAATCACTAACTAGGCTACTTAATTCCCTACTATGAGCAACACCATGAGTTTTTATAAGCTTAGTTGTAATGTTACTTTCCACTTCAGTAGAGATGGCATATTCAGGTATTGCGACTATATCTATATTGTTAATTTCAGTAAAATATCCCATAGGTAATTGATGGCAAGACCATACCGTTTTAAGGCTACTATAAGCTAAGGTTTGGAGGTTATGAACGCCAGCACCAATTACAATATTATTTTCTCTAGTTGTATCAACTTCTAACTCTCTCAACTCAGCAGCACTAATTTTTTCTATCTCACATGTTTGCTCAATATTTTCATTTAATTTCCTAGCTATAGCATATGCTGTAGCATTATCTCCAATATTAGTTTCATTTGCTAAATAATATATTATTTTCATATTTTGGTGTTCTCCTGTATTTTCATACATCATTAATTTTTCTCAGATAATTAGCAATTTTTGGAGCTGCATATGTTAGTATTGCGTCAGCTCCAGCTCTTTTCATAGCTGTTAAAGACTCCAGGTGCAACTTAATTGGATCGGTCTTAATTTGTTTGGCTAATAGTTCAAGCATGGTATATTCACCACTTACTTGATAGGCAAATGTTGGCATTCTAAACTCTGTTTTTACTTGTGAAATGATGTCAAGGTATGTATGAGCAGGTTTGATCATAATAATATCTGCTCCTTCCCTAATATCTAATGCTACTTCATGAAGAGCTTCATCACTGTTATTATATGCCTGTTGATATGTTTTCTTATCTTTTTCAGAAAGATTATTGGCAGAGTCAACTGCATCTCGAAATGGCCCATAAAAATTTGAGGCAAATTTTGCAGCATAAGATAGAACTAAGGTGTTTTTAAAATTATTTATTTCTAATTTTTCTCTAATTCTCCCGACCCTACCATCTTGCATGTCAGAAGGAGCGATTACGTCGCAGCCAGCTTTTGCTTGATTCAAAGCCTGCTGCTCTAAAACATTTAAAGTGGCATCATTATCTATTTCATCATCTATGAATATACCATCATGTCCATGTGTTGTGTAAGGGTCTAATGCTACGTCAGTTATAATGCCAATATCTATCTTTGCGTCTTTAATAGCTTTAATTGTTCTACAAATAAGATTGTTTGGATTTAGCGCTTCTGTACCAATCTCATCTTTTAATTCTGCTTTAATAACTGGAAATAGGGCAATAGCCTTTATGCCAACTTTTGCTGCAGATTCTACTTCTAATACAATTTTATCCAGAGGGATCCTATACACATTGGGCATACTGTTTATAGGTTCTTTCTTCAAATTTTCTTCTATAACAAAAATAGGCCAAATTAAATCTTTTATATCTAGCTCGTGTTCAGAAACTAAATCTCGACACCAAGCAGACATTCTCGTCCTTCTAAGCCTAGTACTTGGAAATTGTCGCTGAATTATGTTCATAAATCTCGCCTCATGCATAATATTATTAATAAATTACAATAGTTTATATGATTATGCAATATAATATATTAGTTGTTCTACGTGCTTATTGCTGATGCTCTTAACTTTAGATCACTTACCTTAATTAAAGGAATTAAGGTTTTTAGATCATAGCCATGAGCTTTTCCAATTATAATGCTCCTTAAAGGCATAAACAAAAGCTTTCCCTTAACTGCGCATTCTACTTGAATTTTCTTCAGTAGAGATTTTACCTCCTCTTGCGTGATGAACTCTGATTCTGTAGCTGCTAATAACTCTTGCCATTTTGCTACAACAGCTTTACTAGTATCCCAACTAAGTGCCTCTTTTGCAGCTTCTTCAAAATCTAATTCATTACTAGTTAAAGCTTTTAATGGTGATATAGCATCGTGAAGAGTAACTAACTCAGTTTGAATAAGTTCTATAGCTTGTTTTTGCCAATCTTCATCTTGAGTTAAATATATATCATTTTCATTTAGAATAGGTCTTAATCGACTTAGTAATTCTGTTGTTGTCAACTTTCTAATGTGTTGAGAGTTAACCCAATTTAATTTAGCTTTATCAAAAATTGGCCCTGCAGCGTTTAATGAAGAAATTTCAAATTTGTCAATAAGATCATCTAAACTAAATATTTCTTCTCCATCAGGATCAGTCCAGCCTAGTAAAGCTATATAGTTGAGAAGTGCTTCGGGAAGATAACCACTATCTTTAAAACTACTACAGCTAACATCGCCATCTCTTTTACTAAGCTTCTTTCTATCATCGTTTAATATTATAGATAAGTGTGCAAATTGTGGTGTGCTTAGTTCTAGAGCCTGGAATATCATCATTTGTCTTAAAGTATTTGATAAGTGCTCTTCTCCTCTCAGTACATGGGTAATATTCATGAGAGCATCATCTATAGCACAGCAGAAGTTATAGACAGGCATACCACCCGAACGCATTATCACAAAGTCTCCAACCATAGTGCTTGGTAGCTTGACTTCTCCCCGGATAAGATCTTTTACAACATAATCTACCTTCTCTACTGGGATTTTAAATCTAATAGTAGCATTAGGATTTTTTTCAAGTAATTCTTTAGCTGCAGTTAACTTCAAATCACGGTAGGGGCTTTTTATTTGAAAGATTCCACCATTTGCCAAGGATTCTTGTTTTTGCTTGTCAATTTCAGTATCTGTTAGAAAACAGTAGTAAGCTTTGCCAGCCTCTAAAAGTTTATTAGCATAATCTTTGTAAATATCTAAACGTTCACTTTGTTTATAGGGGCCAAAACTGTTTTTTTCATGATTAGTAATAGTATAGCCTTCATTTGGCTGCAGACCTAACCATTCTAAGTCAGATACCATACTCTTGAGAGACTCATCAGTGCTCCTTGCAAGATCTGTGTCTTCAATCCTTAAGACAAAATCTCCTTTGTTTTTTTTTGCGAACAAAAAATTATATAAGGCTGTTCTAGCACCGCCCACATGTAAAGATCCTGTGGGGCTTGGCGCAAATCTTACTCTTATTTTTTCTTTACTCATGCTTTGGTCTCTCTGAATTAAAAACTAATATGAACATTTTTCATAATCTTTAAGGTTACCTTAAGTTTAAGATATTAATATAAATAATAAGATCGATATAGAATAATAGCCAGGTAAAATTATAATTAAATTTATACTCTTTTTTTTACATTTATGT
>JAYYZF010000067.1:0-4276 GCA_036340215.1 Pseudomonadota bacterium
ATGAGCACTCGTATCAGAATAAATACGATCATCATCAGAGTCGCTCAAATAAGACAAGCACTCTCTATCAGTTAAAACGCATGTTACTTTAGCATCTTTAAAAGAATAGCTGTCATGAGAATCTTCAGTAATAAGTATTTCTCGCGAAAAATCTAAAATTTGTTGCAAACATAATTCATCAACATACTTCTTTCTAATAATGTCAATTAAGCGTGGAGTTACTTTCTCAGTTAGATCCTCTAGAAAATTACTTTTCATTTCTGCATCGCTTGGAACAGCGAAGATTTTTCTTACCAAATAAGAAATGCTTAGATTTTTATTCAAGACTGGCTTTACAATATTTAAAAAAGGCTTATCTGTATAACCCTTAACATAACTTTCACCTATAGATGGAACCCTACTCAAAAGTTCATCATGATCTTCTTTTAGGTAATATTCCTTATCCCGCAATTCATCACACAAATCAACCAAATACTTTTCTAAAATATTTTGAAAACCGTTATTAGCCTCTATAAGACTAAGAAATTTTCTTCTGTCATTATCAAAGTCTGGATGAAACAGCAGTGCCTCGAGTATATCTCGATCTGATAGTTTATCTATATGTTCAATTGAATCACCGCTCACCTAATCACCTACAAGACACTGAAAATTATATAATAATTATATTTTAACAGTAATTCCTTAAGGAATTATTAAATAAGAAGTTTAATTTACGCACACCATGCTTCAGCTTTGCGCATCACAGTAGGCATTAGAGCATGATTTTCCCACCATAATAACCAGCGCTCAACTTTGTTTAGCTGCATATTAAAAATGATATTCTCATCAGCTCTATGTAATTGACGTAAGAATGGATAAAATAGAATGTCTATATAATATGGCTGTGACCCACAAAGGAAAGCTTGCTTTTCTAGATCTAGCTCAATCATGTTCAAGAACTCAACAATCTTATTGTACTCATGCTTAACATCAACACCGGAATAACGGTCAGGATATTTATATTTGTTTAAATGTGGTATAAAATTTTCATGAAGACCCTGATATAGGCTCTCTGCCCTTAGATTCTTAGAATCTGAGATATGGGTAAAATTTGCAGGATAACTCTGCGCAAAAGCCCATAGTACGATATCATAACTCTCATCTAAGACTTCACCACTTGGAAGCACTAAAACTGGCACAGTAGCCTTAGGTGAAATATCCAGTAAAGCCTGGGGTTTGCTTTTTAAATTAACTTCTCTTAGTTCGAACTCTATACCAGCTAAAAATAACGCTAATCTCGCTCTTATAGCATATGGACAACGTCTAAACGAATAAAGAACAGGTATAGAGTTACTGTAATCACCTAATGTCATATTGCTCTCCCAAATGCTTTAAACCCCTCTTCTTCGCCAATTCTATCTGACGCTGCCTCTCACTAAACCTAATTTTTTGATTATCATCAGTCTTAGCATAACACTTGGGACAACTAACCCCTTTTATGTAATATTTGCTCTTCTTATCATTCTCAGTAATTGGATATCTACATCCGTAGCATTGATCATAACTTCCAATAGCCAAACCATGAGTTACGGCTACTCTCTCATCAAAGACAAAACATTCACCATACCACTTACTCTCTGACTCTGGGATCTCCTCTAAATATTTTAAAATACCGCCCTTTAGATGATAAACCTCAGTAAAACCATGTTTAAGCATGAATGAAGAGGCTTTCTCACAACGAATACCACCAGTGCAAAACATTGCAACCTTTGAAAAATTATCTGTACTTAAATTTTCACTTACATAACGGGGAAATTCTCTAAAAGTATTAGTTTCTGGATTCACAGCACCCTGAAAGCTACCAATTTCAAATTCATAATCATTTCTTGTATCTAATACCAGGACCTCTTTATCGTCCAGGATCTCATTCCAGTTTTTTGGCTCAACATAAGTTCCTACACAAGATGTTGGATCAATGCCTTTAACACCTAAAGTAACAATCTCTCTCTTTAATTTTACCTTCAAACGTAAAAAAGGATTACTGTAAGCATATGACTCTTTGTACTCAATTTTAGTTAAATCACATAAAGACTCTAAAGTTTTCATTAAAATTGTAATTGACTCACGAGAACCAGCAACAGTGCCGTTAATACCTTCATTTGCGAGTAATAGCGTGCCCTTAATATCCAAGTGTGAAATGTGGGATAGGATTTCTTGTCTAATTTTAGCAATATCGTCTAGGCTAACAAAACAATACAACGCTGCAACTATAAGTTTATTTTGCATTTTTATGTCCCATTCAGAAATAAGACTAAGTATAACATTATTGCAACTAGTCGCAAGTAACTCTTAAGACAATATCAATTAATTATAAGAAGCAATTAACTTGTAAAAGGCAGCAACTATAATGTTTCTCAAAAAAATAATTTGTGTTACACTGCTGATAATTTTTAATTACCGAGTGACAACATGGCAGCTGAAAGTTTAGAGCAAATAGTAGCATTATGTAAAAGACGTGGTTTCATATTCCAAGCTAGTAATATTTATGGGGGACTGCAAGGAGTGTACGATTTCGGCCCCATGGG
Organism: Pseudomonadota bacterium; assembly: GCA_036340215.1. Taxonomy (GTDB): domain Bacteria; phylum Pseudomonadota; class Gammaproteobacteria; order Comchoanobacterales; family Comchoanobacteraceae; genus JABJPE01. Next base: position 2,565 of record JAYYZF010000067.1, read on the forward strand.
TGTTGAATTAAAAAGGAACCTGATTAATAGCTGGTGGCAAGACATGGTTTATGGACGTGACGATGTGGAAGGTTTAGATAGCGCGATCCTTACTCATCAAAAAACTCTGCAACACTCAGGACACGAGGCAACTTTTAGCGATCCCATGGTTGACTGTAGATCATGCAAATCTCGTTGGCGCGCAGATCACCTCCAAGATAACATCTGCCCAAATTGTGGCTCTAGTGACTTAACAGAACCTAGAGCTTTTAACTTGATGCTTCGCACGCAATTAGGGCCTGTTGTAGATGATAATGCTAGAACTTATCTAAGACCTGAAACTGCTCAAGGAATTTTTACAAACTTTAAGCACGTCTACGATAGCACCTCCCCTAAAATTCCATTTGGTATAGCTCAAGTTGGCAAAGCCTTTCGGAATGAAATTACCCCTAAAAATTTCATTTTTAGAGTTAGAGAGTTCGAACAAATGGAGTTAGAATTTTTTGTTAAACCTGGTGAAGACGAAAATTGGCACGATTATTGGGTTCAGCAGCGCTATGAGTGGTGGCAGTCTCAGGGTTTAAGTAAAGAAAACCTTGTTCTAGAGCCACAAGCTGCAGCAGATTTATCTCACTACTCAAAAGCAACCGTAGACATATTGTATAAGTTCCCCCATGGAGATGAAGAATTAGAAGGCATTGCTAACAGAACAGATTATGATCTTGGATCACACACAAAGTCGCAACAAGAATATAAAATAGATGCAAAAGTTAAAGAGAACAAAAATAGTATTACTAAATTAGCATGCCAAGACTTGGCAACTAAATCGTGGTATGTACCATATGTAATAGAGCCATCCGCTGGCGTCGAACGAGGAGTGCTAGCTATTTTATCAGAAGCATATAACGAAGAAAAATTAGCTAATGGCCAAACTAGAACAGTGTTAAAAATTGCAAAACACCTGGCTCCTGTTAAAGTAGCAATAATTCCACTTGCAAAAAATAATCCAGAGATTACAAAATGCGCTAAAGGAATACTAGCAGAATTACGCCTAGCTAGACTTGGACGGGTAATTTATGAGAATACTGGAAATATTGGAAAGGCATACAGAAGGCATGATGAAATAGGAACACCTTTTTGTATAACTGTAGATTTTGAGACGATAGCTGCAAATGATAGCAAGGCAGAATATCATAACACAGTGACAATTAGGGATCGTGATAGTTTGGAACAGATCAGAGTGCCTCTTGAGAAATTAGTCTCGTATATCAAGGCTCAAATCTAAGCTTGAATGGACTCATATTAGACTTCTTGATTAATATACTGTTTATTGCTTCATCAAGATTGGCGCTTAGATCATCGTGACTTTGAGATGAAAAGTTTTTGCCAAGCTGCTGCCTAAGCTGAGGTGCCTGCAATATTCTTTGCAGTAACTCCTTTTCTGCACTATTGTTTACACAAAGATCTGAGATATATACTAAATCATTATTTTCATTTCTTGGATAAAGCTTTATCTGATATTTAAGAAATAGAGCCAACTTTGAAATTAACCATCTTCTTAATTTTCTCTCGTTTTGCATTAAAGACACAAGAGGGTTAGCATCGTAACTATAATCTTTTTTACTGAAACCAAATAAGGCAAGTATCTGTGATAAAACAAAGTCACCTATCATAGAATAACTAAGAAAACTTGTTTTATCGTTTCTTAAATTGATTTTATATTCATTATTTAT
>JAYYZF010000068.1:0-5759 GCA_036340215.1 Pseudomonadota bacterium
AATGCGTTTACTACTGAAACGCCTACTCCATGTAAGCCTCCTGACACCTTATATGAGTCTTCGTCAAACTTACCACCAGCATGAAGCACGGTCATAATTACTTCTGCAGCCGATCTTTTTTCCTCCGGATGTATATCAACAGGTATTCCCCTACCATTGTCACTTACTGAAACTGAGCCATCAAGGTGTAATACAACGGTGACAACCGAGCAGTGTCCAGCTAAAGCCTCATCGATAGAGTTGTCAACAACTTCAAATATCATATGGTGCAAGCCAGTGCCATCGTGAACATCACCAATGTACATGCCAGGTCTTTTTTTAACTGGATCTAGTCCTCTTAAAACTTTTATATTAGAAGAGTCATAATCGTCATTTCTTTTATCTATCGAGGACATTTTAGCTCCATATTGTATTTGGTTGATATTAGTTTTTTGCTGAACAATTTGGATAGATTAACTTAATTTATTTCTTTTTTCAATTAATCGTCTGTGGATAACTTTGTTAATAACATGAGTGTGTTGTTGTTAACTATTGTTAGAAAATCTAGATAAAAACATTAAACTAAATTATATTAACAATTGATATCAGTATAAACACAATTTACCCACAGGCAAAAACACACCTCAAACCACTGATAAATAAAAACAAAGCCAAAACCACTAACATTTTTAACTTTCTTATATAATGAATAAACATATTTTCTTTATTTTATTAAATTAATTTATTTTTAGTATTAAAACGGTTTATATTCTTGTGGACTTTTATTATGTTGACTAATAACTTAAAATATCATAGTATTAAAGGCTAAATTATCCTAACGCGGAATAAAACAAATGAAAAGAACATTTCAACCAAGTAATTTAAAGAGGAAAAGAAAGCATGGCTTTCGTAAGAGAATGTCTACTAAGGGAGGAAGGCTAGTACTTAAAAGAAGGCGCTTGAAAGGCCGTAAGAAGTTAAGTGCTTAAAGAATTTTCTTTTGGAAAAAAGAATATTTTAAGGTCCAGCAGTGAGTTTTCTGAAGTATATTTAAGTGGTAAAAAAATAATACTTAAGAACTTCATATATATTTATTTAAAGAAAAAATCAGGTGATCCTAAGTTAGGCGTTGTTGTTTCGAAGAAGTGTTTCAAGAACGCAACAGATAGGAATCATACAAAGAGAATTTGTAAAGAAGTCTTTCGCAAAATGCTACCTATCCTGGGCCCAGTTGAAGTAATAGTCATAGCCAAAAAAAACTACAGTAGTACTATGAAACAAAAAAGGTTTGAGCAAGTTAATAATGACTGGGAAAAATTTATAAAATGCGTACTTTGATTATCAGCCTCATAAAAGCTTATCAGCTCTTTATCAGTAGGGCGTCTACTCCATGTTGTCGCTTTTATCCTAGCTGCTCAAATTATGCTATAGCAGCAATCAATAAGCATGGTGCTCTCAAAGGAAGCTTGTTTTCTTTAATGCGTATTCTAAGATGTAACCCTTTTGGTGGTTCTGGTTTTGACCCAGTACCTGATAATTTAAAATTTAGAGATAAAAAATGAATCAAACTAGACAATTTGTTGGCTATTTTATAATGTTTTTGGCGGCGTCCATGATATGGCAATCATGGACAAAACACCAGGAGGACTTAAGGGATAAGCATAACAGTACCTTACCGAAAACCGCAAATAAACATGTCGATAAGATTTCAGAAAGTACTAGTATTGAGGTCGCACCTCAAAATAGACTCATAGAAGTAAAGACAGATCTGATAAAGGCAAAAATAGACAAGCTTGGTGGTAGAATTGTTTCTGTCGACTTGCTTGATTACAAAAAGGTCAAGAATGGAAAGGAACCAGTTTCATTCTTAGGACAAGATAGAAATTCATATCTTACGTCTCAAATAGGAATGACTGGTGATGCTAATGTGGAGTTCACTACCAGTGCAGATAAATATAATTTAACTTCTTCCAAAGGTAAAAAAGATCTTGATGTTACTCTTACGGGAGTAAATAAAAACGGCGTTTCTTTCACCAAGAAGTATACTTTCTATCCAGATAAATATCAGTTCTTAGTTGAAGTTGCAGTTAAAAATAGTACAGATAATACTTATAATGGACATGCCTATTCTCAGTTTAGACAGTTCATACAGGATGATAAGCCTGTTAAGGGTGGTTTTTTGAAAAGGTTGGCCAGTATGACTAGGTTTAACACTTTTACAGGTGTTTCTTACTATTCTCCAGAAGACAACTATGTGAAATTATCTTATAAAGAAATGGATGAGAAACAGTTAGATAAGAATATAGTAGGGGGGTGGTTGTCTGTTCAGAGGCCTTATTTCCTTAGTGCTTGGGTCCCACAAAATAACCAAGTTCATCACTTGTACACAGAGAAAAAACCTTATGCTGAGGGCAAAATTTATATCTCCGGAATTTTAGGTAAACAGGTTGTTGTGACTCCTGGAGAAGAATATAAAACTAGCTCGTTATTTTATTCTGGACCAGAGATAACTTCAAACCTGAGTAGCATAGCAAAGGGCTTGGATCTAACTATAGATTATGGTTGGCTTTGGCTCTTGTCAAATGCTATATTCTGGTTGCTAGAGAAGATTCACGGGGTTGTTAACAATTGGGGTGTTGCAATTATAATGGTGACCTGCTTGATAAAAGCTGTTTTTTACAAGATGTCCGAGTCTAGTTATATTTCTATATCAAAAATGAAAAAAATACAACCGCGCTTAGAAGCCCTTAAAAAAATGCACGGTGATGATAGGGAGAAGCTAGGCCAAGCAACTAGAGAGTTATTCCTCAGAGAAAAAGTTAATCCACTTGGTGGATGTTTACCTGTCCTGATACAAATCCCATTTTTTATAGCTTTATATTATGTTTTAATTGAAAGTGTTCAGCTCAGACATGCACCTTTTGGTCTTTGGATTAACGACCTATCTGCGCCAGATCCTTTTTTCATCTTGCCGGTGTTAATGGGCGCTAGTATGTTATATCAACAAAGCTTAAACCCTAAACCTGAAGACCCTGTTCAAGAAAAAATGATGTATTTTTTCCCTGTATTCTTAACAATTGTTTTCAGTTCCTTCCCATCTGGTTTAGTTATGTACTGGGTTACTAATAATTTACTTTCTATTCTCCAGCAGGTTTATGTGACTAAGAGATTTGGGTTAAAATAATCTTTAATGGAAGCTGATTTACCTACAATTGTTGCCCTCGCGTCTGCACCTGGTAGATCAGGGGTTGCCGTTTTAAGAGTTTCTGGACCCCAAGTTAAGCTTATTACTAACCTGATACTAAATAAGAAACAGCTTATACCTAGAATGGCCACATGTGCTGATATATTAAGTAAAGACGGCGAGGTTATTGACAACGGTTTAGCCTTATACTTTGAAGGCCCAAACTCCTACACCGGAGAAGATGTTTTAGAAATACATTGTCATGGAAGTCCTGTTATAGTAGATGCCATAATTAATTCTGCTTTAGCAGCAGGAGCAGTTTTGGCGGGGCCTGGGGAGTTCACGAAAAGAGCTTTTTTAAATGGAAAGTTAGATCTATATCAAGCTGAAGCGGTAGCGAGCCTCATAGATTCTGATAGTGAATTTGCAGCAAAGTCTGCCATTAGAGCGATAAAGGGTGAGTTTTCTAGAAAAGTCCACAATGCAGCAAGTTCCTTAACAAGTTTAAGAGTTTATGTGGAGGCCTGCTTAGATTTTACAGATGAGGATATAGATTTTATCACAAACCCAGAAATTAAGGAAAATCTAGCAAATTTAGCTGTTGATATAGAGAAAATACATGCAGGTATGCTGTTGGGAAAAGTTGTCGCCGAGGGAATTAAGGTCGTTATAACAGGACCAACTAATGCTGGGAAATCAACCTTATTTAATCTTCTAACTGGTGATAACGATGCTATAGTCACTGCAGAAAGTGGTACAACCAGAGATGTTCTCAAACAAAAAATAAAAGTGGGATCCCATGGCTTAGCCCTTGAACTTCTTGATACAGCTGGAATTAGAGATACTACAGGTTTAGTCGAACAGGAAGGCATCGCAAGATCAAGGCAGCACCTAAAAGATTGTGATTTAGTTATTTTAGTTTTATCTGCTGATAGTTATACGGAGGGTGATTTTCAGTTGTTTTTGAAAAAAGAGCTTGAAATCAAGGCCTTAAGAGATGTAGTATTAGTGTTGAATAAAGTAGATTTGCTGAAGACTGCTTCTTCTCAAGAAATGCAACAACACCCAAACTCTATCTACATTAGTGCAAAAACTGGGGTAGGGCTGGAAAAATTGCAGTTGTTACTTAGTAAGCTATGTTTGAGCAATAGTCATGTTGGTGATAAGGTTTTTATTGCAAGGAAAAGGCATGTCATTGCTATAGAAAAAACACTAGATCATATTAAAAAAGCAACTGTTGAACTAGAGCACGGCAAGGCTATTGAAATATTAGCCGAACAATTGAGACTAGCACAAAATTACTTGGGTGAAATAACAGGTGAAGTAAGTTCAGATGATCTATTGGGTGAAATATTTAGCTCATTTTGCGTAGGTAAATAATGATTTTTAGTAATAATTTTGATGTAATAGTTGTAGGTGGTGGCCATGCAGGAGCAGAAGCCGCTTTTGCCGCGGCAAATGTTGGGGCTAAAACTTTAATTCTTACTCAGCAGCTTGATAGTATCGGTCAAATGTCATGTAACCCTGCAATAGGGGGGCTTGGTAAAAGCCAGCTAGTAAGTGAAATAGATGCTCTTGGCGGTTTAATGGGACTAGCAGCTGATGCTGCTGGTATACAGTTTAGGGTGCTCAATAATTCAAAAGGCCCGGCTGTAAGAGCTACAAGGTCTCAATCAGATAAGTTTGAATATAAAAAGACAGTCAGGTCTATGTTAGAGATGAATTCTAACATTAGTATGTTTCAACAAGAAGTTGCCGATATAATAGTTGAAAAAGAGTCAATCCGAGGTGTTGTAACTAAGTCAGGAATAAGCTTTCATGCTAAGACAGTTATATTGACAGCAGGAACATTTCTAGGGGGCGTAATACATATTGGAAGAGAACGATATACTGCGGGTAGGGCCGGAGATGCAGCCTCTAATATATTAGCAGAAAGGTTTAGAGAACGTTGCTTCGAGGTAGGGCGCTTAAAAACAGGCACTCCTGCTAGGATAGATGGTAGAACTATAGATTACTCTAAGTTGGACCCCCAACATGGCGATGAACCAAGGCCAAGATTTTCATTTCTGACCAAGTCTAACAACTTATTGCGACAAGTTCCGTGTTATATAACGTATACAAATAGTAAGACTGCTAAAGTAATAAAAGATAATCTTAAGAGTTCTGCTATATTCTCTGGTGCTATTACTTCTGCCGGTCCTAGGTATTGTCCCTCCATTGAAGACAAGTATGAGAGATTTTCTGAAAGAGATAGCCACCAGGTTTTTATTGAGCCTGAGGGCTTAGATACTGTAGAAGTTTACCCAAACGGTATTTCAACAAGCTTGCCTTTTTCTGTACAGTTGGATTTTATTCATACTATCTGCGGCTTTGAAAATGCTCATATAACCCGCCCTGGCTATGCAATTGAATACGATTTCTTCGATCCTAGAGGTTTAACTCCATGGCTTGAGACTAAGAAAATTAGGAATTTATTTTTTGCAGGCCAAATAAACGGCACAACAGGGTATGAAGAGGCTGCAGCTCAGGGTTTTGTAGCTGGTGCTAATGCAGCTTTGAGAGCTAGAGATCAAGCTCCTATTGTTTTTGATAGAGT
>JAYYZF010000069.1:0-4202 GCA_036340215.1 Pseudomonadota bacterium
TTAAAAAATTTTCAAAATAGATTTTTTGCTATCTAGAAATAATAAAAAATGTAACTTAAAAAGTAGATTATAAAAATTTAAATAATCTTTACATGATCTAATATAATTATAGTATTTAATGAAACAATAAAAGCAATAATACATTCTGATATTGTCGTAATTAGGCAAGCACCCAAGAAAAGTTTTCCTGAGTTAGACTGACGAATAGTTTACTTAACCATTTCTACAGATAAATCCTGGCCATGATATTCAGAGTGCTGGTCGTCATTCACTGTATTTACGATATCTTTACTCAGCTGCATGTCAACCATACTACATTTTTGTCTTCTCATCTCAGCATCAAGGGTCTCAGGAGTTGTATCCAATGATATACCCAAGCTACTTACCTCTTCGTCATCTTTAAGAAGGTATATAACTAACATTAACATTGATATTATAGCGCTGAACTGCCAAGGCAGCACTGCGAAAATGAATCCGACAATTACACCTGTTAAAGATATTTTCAAACCTTCGTTTATATTTAGATCATTTGGAATAGATAGAAAAGAATTTGCTGCTTTAAGCTCTATTTCTTGTTTGATTTTACTATAAAGTTTATCAAGATTAATATAAAAATCTTTGTCAGGATTATTATGCTCTTGAGTTAAAGACTGGACTAATTCATCTTGCACAAGCTTTTTATGGTACACAGGCGTTGAGTCATTTTTATAATTACTCTGAAAGAATTCCCTTTGAGTCCTACAATTCATTACAGCATGATACCCACATGCAAAGCCACCTACTTGTTGTCCATCCGAAGAATTAATTACATTAAGTTTATCAGCACCTGTAAAATTATAAAGATGATCTTTAATCTTAGTAAGGGAGTCTTTTTCAGCTTTATTTAAACTTATTTTACCATTACTAATAATATCTGATAGGTTAAAGGATAAATCCTCAAGTGAATCTTTTGCTGATAATAACTGCAAACAATCTAGTATACTGTGCTGATGTCTCGAGAAAGTTAAGCTTAATATCTCTTTAAAACTAGTTAAAAAAGCATTGTATTTTACCATATATTCTTCACAATTTTTCTTGTTTTCAAAAGGATCAAGACTTATATGAGAAGGATTTAATTCAGGAGCAAATAAGTTTAACTTAGTATTAGTATCAACCAAATAAGGACTAATTGATTCTTTCAAATAAGTATCAAATTGTTTTTCCAGAAAGTCCGAAATAAAGTGACGAAATGAATTCACATCAATCCCTAAGCTGCTCAATTCAATTAGGTCTGAGTTAATAATGTTACGTATAGTTATACTCATTCTAGCAAGATTATTGTGGATCTCTGCAAAGGTAAATTGATGACTTCGCGGCACTTGATTAATATTCTTTTTGGATGACATGACTTGCCATTTATCAAAAAAAGATAACAACTCATCGTAATTATATTTTATTTTATCACAACATTGAGACAGGCTCTTTTGGAGTTGATTTCTATTTAGAGAAATTGTGTCCTCAAAAGTTAAAGAACCAAATGAATCAGAAAATAATAAACTATCTCCCTTCAGAGAAAAACAAACCCAATGTAGATTAAATGAATTAGCAAATTGTTCAGTTACTGTTCCCACACAAATAGCAACACTTAAAACCTCAGCCTTATCATTTAATTTATTATGGATATCGAGCATAACATTAAAAATATTATTTTCATCATAGATAGGATAATACACACTAAAAAGAATTTTAACGTCAGATAATCTCCGAAAAATAGCCAAAAGTTGGTTTTTTTGATTATCGCTTAGATCTTTATGAAAAGCTTCTAAATAGAGATTGGGTGATTGTGTCACTAAAGAATATAGGTTCCCAAGTGAATTTGATTCTTCTGGTTCAAGGGAATTAACATGCTTATTTTCAAGAATATATGCTATCGCTTCTTCTTTCGTACCTTTCAACAAAAACTGATTGTAATCAATTTCTTTCAGGCAATTTGTCTTGATTTTTTGCTTATGCTCGGTGATAACATCGGCTAAATTTTTCTGATTAAGGTACGGGGAACAACTAAAGAAAGCCTGTTTATTTATGTTATTGTCATCACATAACCGATTAAAGTCTAATATATCATTGTTATCCTTGAAATTATTTAAAAACTTAAAAAATTTAATAAGCTCGGTTGGATTACCTGCCGTTTGCACAACAAAGCAAAGTTTGTTCTCAATATTAAGAGAGTAGCCTTGTTTATCAGACTTCAACATTAATAAATGAACCTGTTCTGTATTCAATCTATCACCATTTTTTATAGGCAAATAATTATTTAATACGCTTATACTTTGTTTTTTCATTTTATTACCCTAATTTCTGTATTTTTACTTTGAAGTAGTAGTCCCTTTTCTATATTACTAATTTGCGTTGAAGACTCCAGGTCCTCATCATTTTTATCAAGAATATTGCTAGGCTGATACAAGTTTTTATCTATCACTTGCGAACTACCAAGCGGACTAAAATTACCACTATCAGTGACCGAGGTTATTACTATTGGCGTCTCAGGCTTTTCGAGAGACGGTGTGTAATAAGCAGCTATTGCTAAAAGTAAAACCCCCACTAAACCATACTTTATAGTTGCAAGTAAGGCAGCACCTATTACAAAGGAGTATGCAGCTAAACCTAAGATAACACATCCAGTCAAAACTACCATTCTCCATTTATAAATCTTAGTAGTATTTGTATCATTATTTTGATTAATTAAATTTTGCTGTTCAGAGGACTGATTTAGAATCTCCTTGTTATCATCTTGTAAAGCTAACTTATCCTTTAAACTATATACGTCATTAGTAAGTGATTTTAGGTTTATAATATTTTCTTTGGTTAGTTCCAGAGATCTTTTAGCATCAGGTAAAGACTGCCTTTTTCCTCTAGCTCCTATAATCATACTAAGTGCTTTCATTGCTAGCTTATCATCAAGCTTCTTCAGCTCATAATTAATTGCAGAAATTTCCACATCAATATCACTCTCTAAAGCTTCTAGAAGCTTTAGGTTAATTTCTTTTGTCTGACTAAAGCTAAAAAGTGAAATAGTTTTTTTATTGGGTAGTAATTGTTCTTTTAATTGGTTTGCCGTGGCTATCTTGGTCTCTATCTGACTACTGAGCTCACCAGACATAAATGGATTAAAAAGTTTTCTACCTTTGTAATGTTTTTCCCTAATATCATCAGTAAAACAAGAATCAACTTTGACCCACGCTTCTTTCTTAACTTTTAAAGATTCAGTATCGTTAAGATCGTAACCAAAAAGCTCTTTTCCATTATATTTTTTTGACTCATCTCTCAAAATATTAGCCCTATGCCTCGCGAAATCAAGCATTTCTTTTAGAATTACAGGATTTTCAAGGTCAAGCTTGTTATACACAATATCAAATAGCCCCTGATTTTTAAATGCCACGGATGCTCTCGCACTACTACCCACATTATTTATTAACTCAATAGCTCTAGAAAGATTATATTGCGTAAAACTACCATACAAACCTTTAAGGTTTTTCTTAGGGGAGTCTAAGTCTGCATATAGTGCGGCAAATACTGTGTCGTCAAAATAGTGTCCATGCTGAGCTTTGATTACATTAGCTTTCTCATCGTTATCTGTAACTAATCCTAACTGAGATGAAAATTCTGCATTTTGATCAAGGTAACTTAAAACTGTTTTTTCTTTTTCTTTTACTACTTTGTTTTTAGAAATTGCATTAGCCTTGTTATAACCAGAAAGAAATACTTTTTTCATATTATCCGAATCACGACCAAAAATGAAAAGAGCAGCATATAACGAGGCAAATAGCCCATCTATATTTCTCCCAACACCTTTTTCACCACCGTTTCTTGGGAGCATATCTCTGACCCAAAACAAATTACTTCCCCACCCACTAAGAGCACAACCCCAGTAATTGGGACCTAAATCTCTTTGACCGTCCTTATTTTTTTTTATGACAATATCTACAAGGCCTTGCACACCTGCCTCACCGACGTTATCTAGATCATAATTAGAAATCAAGTCGTTACAGATAGCATTAAGACTACTGTTTAAAGTTTTTGCGAAGTTGGTCTTCATGACTTCAGCCGCTTTTTTTTGTACGTTATTAGTTAATTGTTTATTTAACAAGTCAAAGCAACTTTCCTTTTGAGAAGAAAATCTTTGTAGCCAAACCGGATCAGTTAAGATTATTTTTATTAATTCA
>JAYYZF010000070.1:0-22608 GCA_036340215.1 Pseudomonadota bacterium
ACACTTTTCTCATATGCTAAGCGATCTTTTTTCTGTTGTATTAGCTTGCACATGAATCTACTAATAGTTTTTTTAGACCTAAGTTTTCTCTGCTCATGTGCAAAATATTCTAAATGAGAAATAAGAATATCTTTTTGTTCAGGCTTAAGATTATTAAATGAGGGAGTGAACATCATTTTGACAAGCTTATCAGTTGCTATTAAATCATCTTGTATATTAGCTGGTAGACTCGCAAATATTATGTGTGGATTCTTTTTCATAAGTAAATATTTTAATTATTTTAGTAAACTTATTATAACATAATTGTCTTAAGAAATTATTAAGGGCTATAGAAAATTATTTTGTCTTCATGCTATTTTTCATAATTATAACTTCAATGTTACAGTTTTCTTCTTATGCTTTATATTACCCTGATTATTTGCTTGATTAACGCGCATATCATCTATTTATAAAACATCGGGTTTTTTTATTTTTTCTTGAGGATTTATTGCCTTAAAAGCAGCTTATTCGTTATAAATATTTTTGAAATTACGCTTTAGTATTAGTTGTAAGTTTTTTCTGCTAAAACCTGATAGGCGAGGGCATGACGCAATAATATTATTTATAAAAAAAAAATTGTAATATTCCAGGCTATCAAATAAAAGTTCTGAATTATTTGCTAATGTTCTTGAATTTACAATTTGAAAAATTTCCTCTACTTGGTTATCAGCAAGGTTAGTATCATAGCCAATATTTGTTAAGTACAAAAGACATCTCATGGCTTCAGCTCTTTTTCTATGTCTTAGAGCTTACCAAATCTTTTATGTTTGCCTATGTATGAAAATCTTAGCATTAAAACTGTAATTTAAACTGCATAAATGTTGATTTTATCATTTATAGCGACAAATATAAATAATTAGTTAGAAACATATCATATATCACTCAGATATACAGGGTAATCTATGCTGAATAAATTAGATTTTATAATTGCATAGATCTGATATGCTTTTATGAATTAAAAATCTCAAGAGGTAAGGCATAACTATTAATAATATTAAGAGTAATTTGGGTATTTAAAATTAAATTAATAGTTAGGTAGTAGGATTGTTTTTAAACCATAATGTATCAGTACCCTATGGTACTGACACACTTATATTTTGCTAGGTAATAATATAATACTTGGTTTCGTAAAGAGCATATTCTATATGCTCTTTTTCTCCTCATTATCAAGATTTTTATCACTGACTAAGCTTTCTAATCCATCAGAATTATCACCTATTTTGGCTTCTTTGGGACTGTTACTTTGCAGACCCGAACTATCTAGTGGCGCTTCATTTTGCGGCCCTAATGCTATAGCACTACTACCAGTATCCGGAGTAGTTGGTTTCTGAATTGCAATCAGCGTGATTATCCCTGCTAGCAAACAAACACCTGCAGTAATACCTATACCAAGTCCAAGTGGAGTTGCCAAAAACGCGGTAGTTGTAGGCCATGCTATTGTTTGTACCCATGCTGCAATGTTTATAGCTGTGGTTGAAATTTGTGCCCAGTTATTAAAAACTAAAAACGCAACTATAGCCGCTCCAAGTAAGGCCCAGGCATAAGCAAAGTTATCTTCATCTTCTTCATCAGTATCATCATTCTGAGTATCTAAATTTAGCGGCTTTTCTATATTAGTCTCTACATCCGGAGACACAGTCTTGTTTTCTTCTTTGCTACCGGTTTCCTCTTCTTCTTTAACATTATCATCCTGAATATTAGAATTCAGGGGATTTTCAATATTAGTATTAACTGTAGCAGCTTTATCATCTGTTGTGATATTCCCTTCTACGTTATCATTTGCCCACATGTGTTTTAACAATCCCTTATAGCAGCCTCCATTTGCAAGATAAGATTTACCAATAGTACCTAAGTCAAAATTTTCTCTAATATTTTCGGTATTCAAATACTCGTTTTCCCAAGAGTCTCTATCTTGCTCGGTATAAAAGCCAAAGATTGTAGTGCTATAGTTGATAGAATCAGAAGATATAATTTTAGTTATTTCTCCATCATTAAATCTATTATTGTATGTGTTTAAAATAATATCAGTTATTAAACCTGAATCACAATTTTTTAATTTAAAGGGATTATGACTAACTATCATCTGAGCTAGATATATAACTTGCTGATCTATAGGACTACTCTGATTTACCTTAAGCGTTAGTTGCGTTGTTTCATTATCTTCTATATCGAAGCTTGGTTTAAAAGCAGTTTCAGCCACCCTTACTTCGTCGATTATCAGTTCAATCGGTTTAATTGGATCAGTCATATTTCTCTCCTGGTTAAAAGTTAATGTAATTGTACTTGAAAATAATATATTACTTACTTAAATTTTTATTTTAAGTAATTATTATCACTTGTTGAAAAGTTTACCCTAAAACGTCTGTAATTGCAAGTTGTAGAGTAGTAAATGAATAGCTCTTGGGTTACAATATTATTATGAATAAACTTAATTAATAGGTAACAATTTTTCCAAATCATTATCATGACAGTTTATGTCATATTCATTACTAGAATCTTTGTTTTTTGCTAAAGTTTCTTTATGAGGGTAATTGTCTGTATTTAAATTATCTTCAGAAATTTTACCCACTGATTTTTTTTGTCCTGGTATCTTCTCATAGTTTTTAGAATCAGTAACTAATAGGGTAGCGCTCGCAGTAGATAACTGTCTCTCAAATGTAAGATGATGCTTGTCATACTGACCTTTTGCAATATTTCTATAAAGTAAAAATGAAATTAAACCAACGATAAATACACATAATCCTATGGTTAACCCAATTCCAAGTGATGTTTTTAAAAAATTAATTGTAAGAGGGTAGGCTCTCTTACTTATCCAAATATATATATGATTAAAAAATATCTCGAAAGTACCCCAATTTTGTAAAACAATCACTGTAATTATTGCTAATGCAGATATAATAAATGCATAGTAAAATCTATCTTCTATAATATTTTTAACAGTGATTTTTTTGCTCTGAAATATTTTGTTATTATAAATTTTTTCTGCGGATTTTGCTGTAATAAAAGTCTCATCTGTTGTATCTGAGATAATGGATCTGTCGCAAACACAAACATCTAAATCTTTTTTAAAAGTATCTCTAGATATCTTCTCAATACTAAAAAAAGTATTAATATTAGCTTCATTATCTAAACTACTTATATTGCTACCCGTGGGTGAATTAGGATAATGATGTTCTGGTTTTTTATTATAAATTTTAGGTTTATAGTCCATTATGTTCCTTGTTCCAGTTTTATAGGGGTATTTGTGTTTGTGGCAACCAATTTTTCAAGAACATCATTTTCTTTATAATTATCTTTAGTGACGTAAGTACTCAATTGATCAAAGCTATTATTTTTAAATTCTGCAGCTACATTAGACTTATTATGTAAGTTTTGCTTTATTTCTATAAAACTATCCAGACTCATTCTGCTATTTTTTGTTAGAGAAAGTCTGAAAATAATACTAACTAATACTACGCAAGCTCCAATAATTACTCCTACTCCAGTAGTAGATGAAAAAAACGATATTATGTTTGGCACTATTACTAATTTAAACTTATTACAGAATATGTTACAATATGAATATATTGAACTAAAATTATTGAATATGATAAAAACAGATAATGAAATAACCATTGATAGCCAAGCATAAAAATTATTATCACTAGTGCCTTCTTGGCTTACTATGGGTAAGTAAGGTCTTGAATGTAATGGTAGGGATTGCATAAGATTGTTCTTGCTAAAATTTGTTGAGCAATTTATAGAATCAAAATTTTCACTCATGTTAAATTTGCCTCCACTGTTACTATAATTGCTTTAATTATCTCAAAAGATAACAAATACAAAAGTCACTTGTCCAGTCAATATTTTTCCCATTACTTGAGTGTCTAAAGAGGTTTGTATTAGATATATCAGCATTGTGATTTTAGATTATATTCCTTTATTGAATATATTTTTTATACCTGACTGATTCTCAAGGTTCTTATCTGAATCACATAAGTCATTTAAACTAGACCTACAAGACGTAAGTTGCTTAGAGACCAAAGGTTTGTAATTATTTTCACTAATTTTGACTTGTTTCTCGTTAGAAGTTTCGGCTTTGCTTGTATGTGCGTAATGTTTTATTAAACGTGGGTAGAGACTAAAAACAGAGATAACTAAAACCACGATAGGTAATGCTACTGATATTAATATTGCGGATGAAAATGACATCATATTAATCCCTAAATAATAGTAAACCTTTGCAGACATATAATTTAAGAAGTTTGTAAAAATTGGGTTAAGGCTGGGAGATGTATAAATCAAAGTTGCAATTAGGCAAGAAAAAATAATCCATGGTAATACGTAATAAGATAATTTATTTATTATACTAATGTTATCTTTTTTTTGTTGAGATACTTCAGCTTGTGTCGATTCAGGTATTATTTCAGGTTTTGACATTCCCGATATCCTCTGTTTCTTTATTTCCTGTAAGAGCTCATTTAAATCAATTCTTTCAAAATATTCATCTAGAACTTTTTGAGACAATTTTTTGCTTACCCCTTTGTAATATACCGTCGATATATAATTATATGGGGGCATACTTAGGTTTTCTTTTTTATTATAGCTAGATGTTTTTGCAGAGATATCTAATTCGCTATTTATTCTATAATTATTTAAATTGTAGAGCTTTAAAATTACTTCTAATGATTGATAGGCTTCTAAATATAGATATATATGATTCCTAATAGCATAAAATTCAGCTTTATAATTGGCAGGATCAGTTGACAAAGAAATAAAAGATGGTTCTAAATCTGACTTTATAAGATCAAGATTTTTCAATGATGGTAAAAATGAAATTTTTAACCTGAGTAAGTATTCTACTATTAATATAATATCATTAAGATTAGTGTTCGATAATAAGTACTTATCTGGTGATTTTGATGTGTATTCAAACAAGAGATAGTCACACAAAGTCGCAATTGTATCTGGAAATGCAAACGTATTACAAGCGTGAGTAGCATCAACCATAAATGAACTGCGGCCAATTGATTTTATACCCCCATCAAAAATACTTGAATCTAACAGAGATAAGAAAATTGATACATCAATAGCATAACTATTATCATATTTATCTGATAAGCCCAGGTTTCCTACAGAATCAGAGTTATATAATAAACTTATAGCAGACGGTAGTAGTACATTTTCTAGCAAATTAGGGTCAGAAAATAGATAACTTGTGTTCTTGGCTGCTAGTTCAGCCCTTTTAACCTCTTTTGAACAAGTAGTCTTTTTTAATACCTGATCTGAGTTAAATATTAATTTATCACTTTCATCGTACCATCTACAAAAAAAGTTAGTTCCAAGAGGCGGGTTATTTTTTTTTATATTTCTAAAGTTCTCAGAGCAAACTCCAACTTTACGGATAATATCTAAGTTTTTTCTTAACTCCAAAATAACCCATCCATCTTTGTAAGTGTCTGAATTTGCTTCACTTGACGGGCAATTAAATTGCATGGGCTTAGATACGAACCCGTTATCTAGAATTTTTGTTTTGTTGTTACGCATGCGCATTCCATATAAATCAATAATTAAGTTTAATATAATAGTCTTAAGGAATCCTTAAGTATTAAAATTAATCATTCCACTTTCGCAAATTTCACCGACATAATCAGGAGATGATCCAAATTTCTTTTTATTGTCTCCAAAAATTCCATGTGTTGAAAGATGTTGTTTGGTGTATCGTACTTTATGTGAAGAAATTTGTACATGTATTTGCTCGCTAACATTAATGCTGTTAAGGGAGCAATCATTAATTAAATCGGTATTTATCATGCTATTTGATATGTTTGAAAGTATATCAATTATACTGTCACAGTCATCTTTACTAAGACCAAAGCTAAGAAAATTATAGATAACCGATATAAATTTTAAGGTAAGTTCTGTACTCTTAGTCAACATGATAATACTGTGTACACAGTCGGTGATATTAATATCAAGTTTTGTCAAATAGTGGATAGGGTGATTATCTTTGTGTGATTGGCAAAGCAAATCAGTAAATACATTATGTATTTGTGTATATTCAGGCTTTAAATGCTCGTTAGAATTTAGAAAATCATGCCAAACTATCTGATTATCAATATCAATGTTACTTTCCATTTCATCAAGTAAATTTCTTGTGTAATTTATTTTTTGATTTTCCTGATCCTCAACACCAAGGTATCTTATAACTTGGATTATGTATTGTAATTCATCCTGCATATCTCGCTGAACTTCATAAACTAGTTTTCGTAGAGCAGCAAAATCCCAAACACGCTGCTTTTGATCATCTGTTATGAAATATCTCTGAGTGTCAGACGTTATTTTTTCAATTAAACTTTCAATAAAACTACTTGATCTTGAACTTAACATTAAAGTACTTGATGACCTTGTGCCCCACAAAGATAGGCTTTTAGTATAAATTTCAGTTTTAGTCTCAGTTATTAGGGGAATTATCTTGTTTGTACCTCCACCATTCAAATATTTTACTGCAAAAAAACTTCTTAAGCCAAATTCACTAGGTAGCCAAGTATTGTCTTTATATAATGGGGGTTCTTTTGCATAGTCACTGCAAAAATATTTACTTATATTCTCTGAGCTGAAAAGTAATTTGCTTATTTTATTAGCTTCTACATCACTTTCACAATGTATTTGTAATGTTTTCAGAGAATTATTGAAGGTAAAATCAACATTCAAGATGCGAGAATTTTCATTTTCAGCTACAGGAAATTTATGAAAATTAGAGTTACTATTATTACTTTTATACTCCAAGGGGATATTATCATAAGTTAAGATATAATCATCAAATAATATTCTATCACGAACTAATTCATCTAGACCTTCCAAAGGAAAAATAGTATCGTTTCTTACTTTTTCAGAAAACTCATTTCCAATTTCTGCAATAAACATACAGTCACTTAACAAAAGTTTTCCATCTTGAGCCTTGATAGTCGCTAGAGAAACAGATCCGATTAATTTAGCAAGATTGATCTCTTTTTCACACTTTTCAGATAATTTTAGAGAAAATAGATCTTTTACTATTCTTAAGCTTTTTAGAGCTGAATCAAGGTTTATTTCCTTATAATGAGATAGGTCAACAAAATCTGTGGTTTTTAAATCTTGAATTGCTTTATTTAGCTCATCGCACTCAACACAGTCTTTTGTAGCAAATCCTATGTTAAATGTGATTACCTTTATGTCATCCGAACCAAATTCAAAATGAAACTTTTTAATGCCTACTGTTTCATAAGGTAATTGTTTAGGCCCAAGAATGTAAGAATATTCTTGAGGGGAATATCCACAAAAAAATGTATTTAACATCTTATCATTTATATTTGAATTTTGAGACTCGATTTCTTTTTTAATTCTACACTTGATAGCTAACTTGGATTCCCTAAGTGTCTCATATACTCCTGATTTAATCCTATTATCCTTTACAAAAATAATTTCATTATTCATGTTTTTATAGCTAAATCCATTTCTGTTAAAGTCATTAATAAAACTTGATTTAACTTGTTTAGAAGGAGCATCTATCTGGTCATATAAATTCATTTTATTTTGCAGAGTTGTTATTCCAGTAGCGGAGTCAGAAAAACTAGAGCTTGAACGAGTATTATTTCTCTTACTACCTATAAAAAAAGTTTTTTCAATTTCACTACTTTTCTCAAGCTTATTAAAGGTAGAATTAGTTATCTGTATAGTTGTTTCTACAATTCTGTTTGTGAGGCAGAGAAATAGCTTGTCATTATCGAGTACTAATGAGCCTGAAGAGCTAAATCGCATATATCTATAATCGTCTAGTACCTCCATTATTAGCTGTTCACTCATAGTTTCATTAATTAATCTTGCTAAATCAACTGAGTTTTGAATTTCATCAAAGTTAAGATTGCTCACTGCTTTTTTTATTTTTTCATCAAAGTCTAGAATTACTTCTTCAGTTATTATACGTTTCCGTGGATTAAGCGAAGGAGCTAGATCATTTATGGAAAAACCGTTAATAATATATTTTATCTCCTGCTCCTCTATGACAAATATATTACTCACGGTATGTGGGTTATCATAAATTTCACTATCAAAAATTTTATGTTGTATGGATTTGGCTTCACAGTCATAAATAAAACTTTCTACCATGTTTATATTTATAGCATTATTATGCTCAAGAATATGTTTAATTAAATTATCAAAGCTATTAATTTTATTGCCAGAGTATTTCGATATATCTAGCAATGTATATGAGCCAGAGTAATTTTTTATATATATTAGGGTGTTGCATCCTATTAAGCCAGAAATATCTATTTTGGGTTCACTTATTACTTTGTCTTTGTATTTTATAACTAATGATGAAAACATTTTTATCTCTATTTTTATATATTATAATTTAATTATTATATCGTATGGTTTGATTTCTCATTTTCACGAATGATGAAATCAGCTGTATTATGTTTTGTAATATCTGTCTTATCGCCAACTCCCCAAAGGTTTTCGGAATTCTCGTAAAGAGGCGATCTTTTTATTATATTATGCTGCTTATTTTTGCTGTTAAAAAACTTATATGAAATTTTACTTAACATATAAACTGAACCTATTATTGCTACAAAAAAAGCATACTTTATTGATAAAATATACTTATCATTCACTTTTTTTTGCAAAATTTTGTTTTCTTTTTTTAATTCAAGAATCTCATTTTCTAAACTAAGAATTTTAGCTTCTGCTTTTTCTAAAGTATTGCTGTTGTTGTTAGTTTTCTTCATTTTGATTAATACATTTATTTTATAATTTCACTCAAATGAGTTTCGGATAGTGTCTCTTTTTTCTTTGGATAATGGTATTTTAAAAGCACCTAAGTTTATCTTATTACTGTTTTTATCTGAGAGCAATGACGATTTTTCTGGGCTTTGAGTATTATTCACAACTAATGTGTTATATCTTGTCACAGAAAAGATTCCAACAAATAAGAAAAGAAAGGTATATAAATATTTAGCTTTTTGAATTACTACTCCTTTTACATCCCTTACAAGCAGATCTTCTTTACTATTATCTACTAAGGTATCAACTTCATCTCCAAGTCTGTTAATTAGGCTTTCAGGCCTGTTGGTTTCCGCACCGTACAATTTTTTAGTGTTAGCCGTACTTGGAGTCTCATATCTGTGTGGGCTAGCTGCTACAGTTGAAGCATCTGAAATGTTTAAATGTTCCTCAGGAGAGCAAATTTCTTTTTTATATTCTTGGGTATTTGGAGTTGTATATGCTTGCTTTGAAAATGCAGTATTTATCACAGACTTCTTAGTCTTGAGAGGTTCTCTTAAACCTATTTCTCTAGTGTCATTTTTAACTAAGGATACTCCTTTTTGTACATTAATTTTTTCAGTTTTCTCACTAACCAATGATTTTATTTTATCAGCTTGAGCGACAGAATACTCTGTTCCCATTGTACTTGAATGAAATTCAGGTTTGCATTCTTTACTTTTGAAAAAGTACTGAGCATATGAAATACAACCATATACAAAAATAACAGAAGATAAAATTAACCAAACATTAATAGGATAAAAAACTAACGCTAACTCACTGCTGTAAAACAAGATTGTAGTACTAAGGAAAATGGTGTTAACAAATGATGACTTTACAAAGTTAGCATACAACAAGAACCTACGGCTTGTGCTATTATTAGCTTTATACCTACTTTGTAATGATTTACAAGTTATAGCTGCAATGAGTCCTACTGTGATCAAAGGGGTAGCAACCGCAAGATATGTTGGCAGAAATCCTAATGAGGCAACTATAGAGAGCTTGTTTATCAGTATAACAGTTGCAAGTAACCAAGCAGCTACGGTTTTTAATATATTCGTTTTAGTAATCATCATATTAACAGTCTTTGTTTGTATTTATAACATGTTTATTATAAGTCATTATATTTTCTCTTGCAACGCCGTTCTTTAAATCACAATTAGAGCCATGGAGTCTTTGGATCTAGTACATTTTTCATTTCATTAGCTGATTTTTCATATATTTCTGTAATTGTATGCCAAAAACCTCCTGTAAGAGAATTTTTCTTAGGTATATCAGAAACATAACACATATTTTTAGAATCATCAGTTTCATTAGTAAAGTTTGTTAAAATCCTATCTTTGCGACAGCTTGTAGTTAAACAATATCTTAAGTAGTCTGGCGTAGTTGACCAAAATTGTCCAAACCTTATATATGGCAAGCTTGATATTTTGGTTGTTTTTTCTTTTCTCATATCCGAACTAATATCAAGTGTATTAATAATGTCGCTGCTCATAGTTGGCATATAGCCAAATTTTAATTTTAGATCGGCCAAAGTAGTAGACTTACTATAAACTGTTATTGGGAAATTCTTTGTTATTTCAATTATTTTAGCAGTATGTACTATATCACTACTATTTGAGACTGTAGAGTAATAACGAGCTAATTTATGCAAATTTTTATCTCTAGAGATATTATCACTGATATTTAAAGTCTTAGTTTCCTGAGGGGTGATATCCTGATATTTTTCTGAGGAACCTATTAATTTGACACCTCGTAATTTAGAGTAAGTATCGCCAATTGTAGAATTTGTGAATTTATCTTTTGCTGTATCTGCTTTTCTATTTAAGCCAACACTTAATAAAGAAGTCTTACATTTAGCTAACTTTTGCTTTTCTTTGCGAAGCTCTGCTTTATTTTTAATTTTTTCTTGTGTGAAATCTCTTTCCGATTTAATAAGATTAAGTTCAAGTTCTTCTCTTCCTGCTATAGCTATTTCTAACTGTTTTGCTGATTCTTTTTCCTTTTCCTCAAAAAGCCTTCTTTCTTGAACTGAAGTTTCGTTTAAGTTTTTGATAAGTACTTTTAGTTCTTCTGTTTGGGCATTACTTTCAACTAGTTTCACAGAAATTACAGCTTTAATATTCTCAAGTAACTCTTTATTTTCCTTAATCCGAGCAAGTTCATCACTCAGCTCCGAAATTTCGTTTTTGAAAACATCAATTTCATAATTCTTCTTACCGACATTTTTTTCTAAAAAGATAATTTCTGTTTTATATTCCATTTGTTTTTTCTCAAGTTGAACTTTTTCTAGTCTTAGCTCGGCTTCTTTTCTTGACAAAGTCGAGAGTAGGTCCCTGGCTTCGTTAAACTTGGCTTTAATTGAGCTTATCTCAGAATCTTTACTTGATATTTCCTTGAGGGTTTTCTCCTTTAAGCTACTAACACCCACTATTAGTTTATATATTTCTGTTTTGGCTTTTTCTAGTTTTATTTTGACATCGGCTTCTCTTTGCTCAAGCAGATGTATTTGCCGGGTTGAAGTTTCGTTTAAGGATATTATACTTGCCTTCAGGTTATCTTTTTCCGCTGTAGTATCATTTAACTTTCTTATGGCTTCGGCTTCTCTTTGAGCGAGCAAATGTATTTGCCGGGTTGAAGTTTCGTTTAAGGCATTTATACTTGCCTCCAGGCCTTCTTTTTTTGCTGTAGTTTCATCTAACTTTCTTATGGCTTCGGCTTCTCTTTTTGCAAGTAGATGTATTTGCTGGGTAGAAGTTTCGTTTAAGCTCTTTAAACTTGCCTCAAGTCCTTCTTTTTGCACTTTACTTTCTACTAGCTGATCAGAAATATTAGTTTGTATTTTTTCAAGTAGCTCCTTGTTTTCTTTAGTAAGGGCAAGTTCATTACTTAGCTCCAAAATTTGACTTTTGTAATTGTCGAGCTCTTCGCTATATCTTTTTTCTTTATCTGCTATATCTTTTTCAAGTTTATGAATATCTGTGCTTTTTTGATTAATAATAATTTCTTTCTCGGACATTGCAGCTATCTTACTATTAATTTTATCCGTAAGCTGATCTACTTCTTTTTCTAAAGTAATAATTTTTGTTTCCGCTTTATTTCCCTTTTTCTCAAGTATCTCTTTTTCTTGATGAAGTAGGGTGATTTCTTCTAAAGTTTTATCTATAACTTTTTGACTATCAGCTATTTTATGACCAAGTTTACCTTGGTTAAATAGCAAAAACGCCTGTAGTTTAGTAATTAACTCATTAGCTGAAGCAAGTTTTTTTTCGTTATGATCTTTGAAATAATTATGCTCCTTTTCTAAACTTGCCATCATTAACTTAAGTTCTTTATTTTGCGACACAGCATAGCTTAATCTAGCTACTACTTGATCATTATTAGCTTCGCTCTTTTTTAGTAAGCCATTCACATATGATCGCTCTGCTTCGTGTTTAGTCAGGGTATTATTAAGTGAGGCTTTACATTTTTCTATGTCTTTTTCTAGAATATTGTTTTTAGATCTTTCCTTAGATATATCCTCAATAGTATCTGGTATATAATATGGTGGAAGCTTTACTTGAGTTTGGCTGCTAGCAGCTTCATTTATTTCATAATCAGTTAAAGCCATGGTAGATTTTTGATAAAAGTCTTTATTACATATTTCAAAATATTTCTGATCATGTATTATTGTATCTAGAGAACTTTGATTATGAAAAATATCTTTTACAAGATTTTTGCCACTTTTTCTGTTTTTAGCAAGAAATGTATCAGTCATAAAGCTCAATGGCATAATAGCTTTTTGAGCCAATAAAGCAAAGATAGTAAATATGGAAAATATTCCCAGTGCTTTCACATTAAGTTTTGTTGCAGGGGCTGGTCTTTCACGGTCATTAATACCTTTGCCTACAAATGGGCGGAATTGACTTCTAATATCTTCATTGGGGCTATACATACTAACTGAATCTACGCTAGATATACTTGACTCTGACAATGAGAGATCTTCGATTTCAGTGATTTGCTGGTCATTCACTAAATTTCTATCGTCCCATATATTTCTCATGTCATAAGGTACTTCAAAAAAATATGTACCATGTAAGTTAACGGTTTCATTAAGGATATTACTATTGTGTACGACAGAAAAATCATCAACTGTTGTTTCATCTACTGAATTTTTAGTTGATTCTGATGTAGGTTCAATTTTGGCTATACTTTTAACTCTTATCTTATTGTCCTTAGCAGCATTTTTAGTTACTTTTTTATTACTAGGTGTTTGCGCTGAACTTTGGGATTTGTTTGTTATAGGACTAGTTGTACGTACATTGTATTTGTTATATATTCGAGTAAATATATTCATCGCTAACATAACTACAGCAAAACAAATAGTACTGACGGCGGCACCCAATACTGGTAATATAAGAGGTAAGTAAAACGAAAATACTACAGAAAATATAGTCTGTGTGAGCATACATATGTAAGTGGAATGAAGTAACTTGTTTTTATTTGTGTTATTTTTCGAGTTATTAGAATTGATAATTGTAAAAGCTGTGTAAACTAATGTCACAAACATCAAAGGTGAATATATCCCTAGAGTTGGGTTAATAATAGTCATAAATCCTACGATAGTATCACTTGATAAGAGAATACTCATAGATAAAAGGCCAGCCGTCAAAATTTTCAATATTTGTATTTTAAAGCTCATAATTACTCCACAAATTTTTTAAATTTTACTTTCATTTATTTAATTTAAGTTCTTTAAGCAAAAGTTTTTGCATAGTCAAGGAGATAAAATACTTTTGCCTATAGATGCCCACGCTATTTTAGCAAAGTTTTCTTAAGGAAATATTAAGAAAAAAAGATAAAACACAAAAGGTCTGGATGAGCCACATAAAAAAATATAGTGTTACATTATCACAATAGTCTATTGGTGAATTTGCTACGATTTGTATAAGAAAAATTAAATATGTAAATAGCGTGTAAATAGTTGCATATTATCCAAAAATAGTTCATTATTAAGTGTCGTTTAACTATATATATGATTATGCCAAAAGAAGACACAATAGAAATGAGTGGCGTCGTTGTAGACTCCCTTCCAAATACTGTTTTCAAAGTAAAGCTTGAGAATGGGCACGTAATAACAGCTCACATATCCGGGAAGATGAGAAAGAATTACATCAGGATTCTTACAGGTGACTCTGTTGTTGTTGAAATAACTCCATATGATTTAGACAAAGGTAGAATAATCCTGAGAAATATTGAAAGGCGTAACAGAGACTAAACCAAGTTTAGCCAACAATATTACTTATTTAAAGACTGTATTAGTGTATTGATTTTCATTTACAAGCCTTGAATATGTGAAAATTTATTACACCTTAACCCTCGGCTTATTCTTAACCAAGGCTATATTTACTTTTCCTCCATCAGTTAATTTACCAAATAATATTTCATCAGCAAGTTGAGATTTGATAACCTCTTGAATCAATCTAGACATAGGCCTTGCTCCCATCTTTTCATCAATGCCATTCTCACATAGCCATTTTTTGGTGCCATCGGAAACTTTTAAGCGTATTTTTTTGTCATCAAGCTGAACTTCAAGCTGAGTTATGAATTTGTCAACAATCTTACGTATACATTCGTTATCAAGCTTATTAAACTGAATAATTTTATCTAGCCTATTTCTAAACTCTGGTGAGAAGCTATTGTTTATCACAGCCATGCTTTCAGATTCTCTTTCTGATTCATGAAAGCCCATTGTATTTTTATCAATACAGGAGGCGCCACTATTACTTGTCATAATAATAATTACATGTCTAAAGTCAATTTTTCTGCCATTATTATCAGTTATGGTAGCATTGTCCATCACTTGAAGTAACAAATTAAAAATCTCAGGGTGAGCTTTTTCAATTTCATCTAGTAGTAATACAGCATGAGGATTTTTTACTATTGAATCTGTAAGAAGTCCTCCCTGATCAAAACCAACATAACCAGGTGGGGCACCTATGAGTTGAGAGGCTGAGTGTTTTTCCATATATTCAGACATATCAAATCGAAGCAACTCTATATTTAGAGATCTAGCTAACTGTGCAGCAACCTCTGTCTTTCCAACTCCAGTAGGACCTGTGAAAAGAAAGGAGCCAATCGGTTTATTTGAGTCCCTAAGTCCTGATCTAGATATTTTAATAGCATCTGTAATAGATTTTATGGCATCATCTTGACCGAACACCATAGTTTGAATATCCCTTTTAAGATTTGAGAGAAGATCAGAGTCAGATCTAGATATACTTTTTTCTGGAATACGTGCTATTTTAGCTACAGTTCTTTCAATATCAGCTGCAGTTATATTGGTATTTGTGTCACTGTTTAAGGTATGCTGTGCCCCAACCTCATCGATTAGATCTATAGCTATGTCTGGAAGGAATTTATCTGTAATGTATTTCTTAGATAGCTTCACAGCTGCAACTAATGATTCTTTTGTATAAGTTACGCCATGAAAGTTCTCAAATCTCGATTGTAATCCTTGTAGTATAGAAATGGACTCAGTAACAGAAGGCTCAGAGACATCAATTTTTTGAAATCTCCTGGAAAGCGCCTTATCTTTAGCAAAAATATTTCTAAACTCTTGATAGGTAGTAGCGCCCATACATTTTAAATCACCATTACTTAAAAGCGGTTTAATTAAGTTAGCAGCATCAAGAGCACCACCTGAGGCTGCACCAGCACCTATTAATGAATGAATTTCATCTATAAATATGATAGCATTTGGTATTTTTTTTAATTCATCAAGTACTGCGTGCAATCTTTTTTCAAAGTCGCCTCTATACTTAGTTCCGGCAAGTAAAACTCCAAGATCTATGTTAAATATGGTTGCATTTTTTAGTGGTCTTGGGCATTTTTTATTTGCCACTAAATAAGCTAGACCCTCTGCAATTGCAGTTTTACCAACACCTGCTTCACCAACAAATAGCGGGTTATTTTTTCTTCTTCTACACAATATTTGACATGCTCTAGTAATTTCATGATCTCTACCAATAACTGGATCTATTTTTCCCAGAAGGGCTCTTTGGTTCAAATTAGTTGTATATTTATCTAGTATATTTTCTGTGCCAGATTGATCAATCATTATATCATCATTGCCAGTAAAGTTTGAATCTTGGCTTAAAGGACGTGTACCATGATTAATGTAGTTTATGATATCTAATCTTGTAAAATTTTCAGAGTTGAGAATATTAACTGCCTGTGAATCTTGTTCACTAAATATAGCACAAAGTACATTCGCTCCATTTACTTCTGTTTTACCAGCTGCCTGGACCTGGAATATAGCTCTTTGTAAAACTCTTTGAAAACTTAAAGTTGGCTGAGTTTCAGATTTATTTCTTCTTAACTTTGATGGAATAGATTCATCTAAGAAAGTCATTAGTGAAGAACGTAATTTTTGAATGTCAGCGTTGCATGCGATTAAAACTTCAACAGCGTCTGGATTGTCTAGTAATGACAAAAGTAAGTGCTCAACTGTTAGAAATTCATGATTTCTATTTTTAGCCTTGTTATATGCAATGTTAAGTGTGATTTCTAAACTTTGTGCAAACATATGTATTCTCCTTTAAAAACTTAGTTTATTATTCAACCTTAAATTACACCACGCTTACACAATACTAATTAATAAACTTTACAATATATTAATAGCCTAAAAATCTTTATTTTGCTGGAATAATTTTTGCCCAAAATAACCAAATGAAAAAATATCTCTTTAATTCATAAAGTTGAAGCCATATTTTTTTTAAAATTATTTTAATTGTAAAGTCTAATATCATGGATGGTTGCCACTAATTATTCACTATATACACAAATATCAGAGTAAAATTGTTCCTGCAAAAAATAAATTATGGAATAGGTTTAGAGATTAAAATGTAAATATAAATATGCCGTTTATGTTTATATAAGATTACAATAATGTCTATGATTAATGCTAATTCTATAGATGAAATAAGTCTAAGTTTTTCATCTTCTAAATTACATATTTTTACATAAAATTAGCGATACCAGTGATTATTGTTCTAGTCACAAAGAAATTATAATATTAAATATTTTACAGTCGTATAATTTATATTTTAGCAGTTCATAATATACTATTCTGAATAGTAGAGCGCGCTTATGCTAAATTAATATTCATAATTTTTCAATATCTGATACTACAGAAGCTGCAAATGCGGAGCAAGAAAGCTCTTTAGCATTATCTATTAACCTTGCCAAATCATAAGTAACTCTTTTATCAAAGATTGATGCAGATACGCCCTTAATAACGTAATCGGCAGCTTCATTCCAGCCCAGATGTCTTAGCATCATTTCAGCAGATAAAATTAGAGAGCATGGATTAACCTTATCTAAACCCTTGTATTTCGGTGCAGTTCCATGAGTAGCTTCAAACAATGCTAGGCCATCTCCTAAATTTGCGCCTGGGGCAATACCAATACCACCAACTTGGGCAGCAAGTGCATCTGAAATATAATCACCGTTTAAATTCATTGTTGCTATAACATCGTAGTCAGCAGGTCTAAGGATTGAGTTTTGAAAAAAAGCATCAGCTATAACGTCCTTTATAACAATATCCTTACCAGTATTTGGGTTCTTAATTTTGCACCAAGGTCCACCATCTAAAAGCTCCGCATCATAATCACGTCTAGCTAACTTATATCCCCATGCACAAAAAGCACCTTCAGTAAATTTCATAATATTTCCTTTATGTACAAGAGTCACAGACTTTCTGTTATTTGCTATTGCATAATCAATAGCTTTTCTTATTAATCTTTCGGACCCTTCCTCAGATATTGGTTTTATGCCAATGCCACAATTTTCAGGAAATCTAATTGAATCAACGTTGTATTTTTCTTGTAAATCTTTTATTAGTAAGTTTGTTACTGTTGAGCCTGGCTCCCACTCTATACCCGCGTAGATGTCCTCGGAGTTCTCACGAAAAATAACCATATCAGTAAGATGTGGATTTTTCAACGGGCTAGGGCAGCCTGAAAAATATCTAATAGGGCGCAAACAAACATATAAATCTAAAATCTGTCGCAAAGCTACATTCAGAGATCTCATTCCACCACCAACTGGGGTTGTCAGAGGGCCTTTAATTGCAACTTTATATTCTCTGATTATATCTAACGTTTCATTTGGTAAATAGTTATTACCATCGTACCGCTCTGATGCAGCTTCACCTGCAAAAATTTCTAGCCAACTTATATTTCGCTTACCTCCGTATGCTTTATTAACTGCAGAGTCAATGACTTTTTGCATAGCAGGGGTAATATCATAGCCTATCCCATCACCAGTTATAAACGGAATTACGACATTATCTGGAACTTTTAACTCACCAGTAGCTGTTAATGTTATTTTACCACCATCTGGTATTGTGATATTTTTTGAATACATGTTTGCTCCTAATGATATTAATTTCTGGCGTTAGGTGAAGTAATATATTAATATACAAAATGTTAAAGATAATTAAAATACTTATGTTAAAAAATCAGCAACAAAAAATATTTATTGGTTTATCTGGCGGTGTTGACTCTGCAGTTTCAGCATATCTGTTAAAGCAGAAAGGCTATAATGTTGAAGCAGTGTTTATGCAAAACTGGGAAAATGACAAAAGCGAAAACTGTACCTCTCAACAGGACTTGTTTGATGCAAAGCAAGTGAGTGAGATGCTTGACATTCCATTTCATGTTGTAAATTTTTCTGAAGAATATTGGAATGAAGTCTTTGAGCAATTCCTTAAATCTCACAGTAAGGGTTTTACCCCTAATCCAGATATATTATGTAACAGCGAAATTAAGTTTAAACATTTCCTAAATTATGCCATTAAAAATAAAGCTAATTTCATAGCAACTGGCCATTATGCAGCAGTTGTAGTAAAGGATGAAAAGTATGAGCTCAGAATGCCATTAGACAAAAACAAAGATCAAACTTATTTTCTTCACGCTTTGAATCAGCACCAATTGGGTAAAGTAATTTTTCCATTGGCAGATCTTAAAAAGAATGAAGTAAGAGAGATAGCTATGAAGCTAAATTTGACTGTTGCTGAGAAAAAAGATAGCACTGGCATATGCTTTATAGGTAATAAAAATTACAACAAATTTATAAGTGAGTATATGATTTCAAGACCAGGAGAAATATATAGCACTTGTGGGAAATTACTTGGCAGACATAATGGTTTAATGTACTACACTATAGGACAAAGAAAAGGTATTCAAGTTGGTGGACTGAACAATTTCCCAGAAGATCCATGGTATGTTGTTAAAAAAGACTTAAGCACAAACAGACTCTTTATAGCGCAAGGATCAGATAATAAACTACTATTTAAGAAAGAAGCTATATGTGACTCCTTGAGTTTTGTAAGCGGTAATATTCCACAGTCAGAGTTCCGCTGTCAGGTAAAGATTAGATACAGGCAACAACCGCAAACTTGTGTTGTAAAGCAGGTTAATAATAACTTTAGAATAATCTTTGATTCTCCACAGAGAGCAGTTACGCCTGGCCAATATGCAGTTTTTTATGAAAATCAAACTTGTCTTGGCGGTGGAATTATTATTGAATAGGCTCCTCTTCGGTTGCCATTTCCTCTTGTTCCAACTTAGCTCTTTCATCTCTTCTTAAACTTAATTCATTGTATGAGAAAACAAAAGCGGATGCTAAAATACATGTGGAAAAAGCTATAAGTGTGACTATAACCAATTCATTTATATAAACATTAGGTATGACATTAGCAATACTCATCCCAACAAGCTTACTGACAACGTTTGGAATTACTAATGATAAAAGAATTACAAAAAGTACATATAAAACAGATTTGTGAGTCATTTCTTTACTATATTTCAGTGATGATATAATGCCTTTATTATCAATAACTATAGATGGTATAGCCATAGAAAACATACCCATAAAATAAAGACCTGGCAAGATAAAGCATACTAAACCAGCGCCAATTATGAGGGCATACAAAATTGCAGTAAATATGATTATATGTATTTTTTTAAACACAATTTTAATTGACTCTAATAAACTACCACTACCGCTAATCACTCTATTATTTGCATAATGAATCATTGCCGCAAACAACGGGTATTGTAAGATAGTCGGGAGTGTGAGAAATACTTTGAAAGGGTCGAGTTTATTAGGGTCTACCGCCATAACAGAGTTAAGTTGGTTGTAATCAAGACTCCAAAGTCCTATAGCTTCTGGCATTAAAACATAGATAATAATCCTATTAGCAAGAGACAGCGCAAGTGCGAAAATAAGTATATGGAGGAATGACTCTTTAGTTACAAGTATTATTCGTTTAAGTGTTTCCAGTGAGACAAATGATGCATCCTCTACTGATTTCTCAAATTTCATATTATTTACTCCTAATTATGTTTATCACAAAGTTTTCAGTACTATTTGCAAGCTACTAATTATTACTCTTAGCGCAAAGAACGAGACAATAAAAGCGTAAAATTTTGATAATAGTAACGTGCCATAGTCACTGGCAAAACTGAGAACTCTCTCAGGTTTAATCAGAATCAAGATGACAATAAATACTGCCGATAAGCTTATTAAAAAATTGTGGGTTTGGGCTAGAATATCATGTACACCTGAATTCAAGCAAAAAAGAGCGCAGCAAAGTTCAATATTGATGAGTATTGGAAATAAGTAGGGAATCATTGATAATCTGCTATTATTGGAAATTACATCATCCAAATAATCATGATGTTTGTCACTTAATAACATTTTCAGAGAAGAAGAAAGTAAAATAAAACCGCATGTTAACAATGCTATGGATCTCTCACTCACGGAGAAAAACTTTGAACTAAAAAAAACAATTATCGCAATAAATGATAAAAGGGAAATAAGCGCAATTGAGATTTTTTTTACATAAACACTGTTTGTACATTCACTTTGCTTATAGCTTAATAATTTTAAATATTTGGTTGGGTTAAGAGCCGCCAGAAAAAAAACGATGTATTGTGTCGGTGTAAATAACATCTTGTCCCTCTCTCCAAATACAACTTATTTTTTTCCTGCAAGAAACTTTTCTATTCTTTTTCTTGCATCCTCAGAAACTCTCACCTTAGCCATAACTTCGTATGTAAGGTTATCATCAACATCATTGTTACTCCCACAGAGCTTCAGGGTGTTCTTCATGATAATAACTGCTCTTGGACAAGTTTTCAACAAATGATCTACTAAATCCTCAACTTCTTTTTCGATTAAATTTTGTGGTACTATTTTATTTACTAAACCGTAATTTTCAGCATGGTATGCATTTATTTCCTGGCAGCTTAATACCAAGTATCGAGTTCTAGAAATACCAATTTTTTTTTCTAAGAACGGCGCTATTACAGCAGGAACCATCCCAAGTAATGCCTCAGGACAACTAAAGCTTGTATGGGGATTGCTTAATACTATGTCACAACACGATACTAAGCCAACGCCGCCACCGATTACTTTTCCCTGTGTCACGGCTATTGTAATGCATCGTGAGTTATAAATGCACTCGTACATATCAGCCAATTTCTTAGCGTCATCAATATTTTCTTGGTAAGATAGTTGTTTCGCAGAAAGTAGCCAGTTTAGATCAGCTCCAGCGCAAAAATTATCACCAGATGCCTGAAAAACTATCACTCTGATATTCACATTTTTCTCTATGCTTTGCATATGTTTTGATATACTTTCGATAGCTGTTGAGTTTAATGCATTATTTTTCTTTGGTCGATTTAACCTGATATATGCGACACTATTTATTTCAGAGTAAAGAACTTCCGCCATAAAATTACATCCTAAATATTCCGTGATTAGATGCAGTAATCGGTTCTTTATAGATAAGTGTTAAGCCGAGAATTAAGAATTTTCTTGTATCTTTAGGGTCAATAACACCGTCATCTAGTAATCTTGCAGAGGTATATATTGCTGAGCTCTCTGTATCAAATTTTGTTTTAATTTTACTTTTAAAGCTTTCTTCTTCCGTTTTATTCCATCTTTCAGTATAAGGCTTTCTACCATTTTTCACTTGAGCCAAAACCTCTGCAGCTTGTTTTCCACCCATAATAGCGGTTTTACTATTTGGCCAAGACCACAAGAATCTAGGTTGAAATGCACGCCCACACATAGCATAGTTTCCGGCACCATAGCTACCCCCCATAATCACAGTCAATTTTGGTACACTTGTTGTTGCAACTGCGTTAACCAATGCAGCGCCGTGTTTAGCTATCCCATTTGCTTCGTGTTTTCTCCCAATCATAAATCCCATGATGTTCTGGAGAAAAATCAAGGGAATTTTTCTTTTGTTACATAATTGCACGAAATGACAACCTTTTAAGGATGACTCACTAAGCAGCACTCCATTGTTTGCTATGACACCGACTTGAAAACCAGCAATTTTTGCGACACCGCAGACTAATGTTTGCCCATATTGCTCTTTAAATTCACAAAAACTACCGTTATCAACCAATATCGAAATAATTGATCTTACCGAAAAGTTATACCTTAAATCCGAGCTTATGTAGTCATATATATTTTCCTGAGAATTAGAATCACAGATAGATGAAATATTGAAGTTTTTATCAGTTCCAGGAATATTTTTAATTATGCTTCTAGCTTTATTAATCGCATCAATTTCAGAATCTGCAAAATAATCTGCAAGTCCTGATACTTTGCAATGAATATCGCTACCTCCAAGATCTTCAGCATTAGTTATCTCACCCGTCGCGGCTTTTACTAACGGAGGACCCGCTAGAAATATTGTTGCCTGGTTTTTCACCATTATTGTCTCAT
>JAYYZF010000071.1:0-2917 GCA_036340215.1 Pseudomonadota bacterium
CATTTATCGCGTAATCGATTTTCATACTCTAACTAATACTTTTATATACCTATGGAAGATAATATCTAAAAACGTAATTTTAGGCATTTTTTACAAAAAAAAACAAAAAAAAGACGTTTTTATTGTAAAAAAAATAGATTAAATTCTAAAGATCTCTAATATGAACTAATCGTAGTTAATTAAGTCTAGTTTTAACATAATACTCATTATACGCATATATAGGGGTTAAAATAGCTAATATTAGGTAATTCTGAGAAGTAAGCATTTAAAGGGATACAGGTATTTTTAGGGTAAATTTGTTGTTTATCTTAAAAAGTATCAAAATCACGTATATAACATCAGAATAAGGGTCGATATTGAGACTAAATGGCCGTAACGACCTGGTTTGGACAATATAATAAGAAATTGGAGTTAATATAGCTTAAGTAGTGGTTTATAGAGCCCCATCGGGCTAAATAGTTACAAAACAACCTGAATAACCCATATATAATTATTGTTGAGTATAAAAATAATTGTTATTTTTTTATAAGTTTGTTGTAGATTTTTTTTAATCTCTGATAGTTTTTAATAAAGAAATACTATATCAATAAAGATGACTTTGATTAAAAGTTTGTGAGAAATAAAACAAACATACTGATGCGGTTAAGGTAACAACTAGTTACAGATCTGTCTGCCCTTCAAGAAAAAAATTAATTTTCTTTCTTTGAGTTTGAAGATTTTAAAAATTGCTGACATAGTAATAAAACAGTAATAATGAAAATTAATAATTCAGATAATATTTGATTATCAAATCTAATAATTTAAAAACACATTGCCTTATATTAAAGTTATCTAAATAATTATAAATTCGTTGAAATTAATTAATTTATCATTCTATTTGGAGCAAAAATCCTTATTCATAAATTTGTTAAAAATATTACTTAAATCATGATATATATAGGAATTAGCCTCTGTATTAGCTTTTTAGCTATTTTGTTACAGTAGGTTGTAAAGGGTATTACCTGATGTATTAAAGTTGCTTAAAAGACAACTGAGGAGCTCATTATTCTATTGAGATTACTAAGGAAAAATTAGGGGATCACCCTTTTCTTTTTGTTAGTCTGTGCCAAGATAATAAACTTAAAATTACTAGTCTTTATATTAACGAAAGTCTATGTTTACTGCACTTTTTCCTTTTGTAATATAGCTCCACAAGAAATCTTCTAATACTTGTGTATCAAATTTTACTTTTGGTCCGTTATCTTGACTACTGCTCCAACTTCTATATACCTTTGACTTTAATACAATTTCAGCGTCAGTGTGATTTCTGTCACTTAGATGCAAAATACCAACTTGAATATTTTTTGGATCAAAAAGCCCTGCTCTTGGATTACTGTAACCCCCAAATTTTGTTACCAAATCATTAGTCGTAAATGTTATCACTTCATCATAGGTAACTAAGTTATCGTTTTTTAGGCAAGTTACTTGCCCTTCAGTGGCGTCACAATTTTCACTAATTTTGTAATTTATAAGTTTATAGTATGTTTCATTGGCTTCATTTAACTCAATTACTCCTAGCATGTAGAGAAATATATCAGATAGTTGATAACTTGAACTAACACGTTCTATTAATCTAAATGTGCCATCTTCGGCTCTTTCTAGTTGAGTATCAACTCTTTCAGATTTTGAATCATCATCCCAAAGGTTTACAGAAACTGGGTGTCCTGTTGTAGGATCCCAGAGCGGTCCTTTTAATGTTGTCTGGACAGTTGAATCAGCCTCAATGTGCATATGATCAACCGTCCATTCACGTGTTTTTAAGAATTCACCAGAATTGCCGGCCTCGGGAAAATCTACAGTATTTATTCCGAACATTGCATGCTCTAATTCATGAGTTGCTCCTTGAATGGTTGGCCAGCCTATATGTATCCCTGCAATAAGCTCTGGATGTTCTAAACCATCAAGATAAGAGTAACCACGCGAATAATCTGGAGCTGTTGTTCCATGGTTGAGCCCCTGAATAAAATCATGTAATCTCCACATCCCTGCTCCACCAGCAGCAATGTTATATGTATACATAAATACATCAAATACATTGCCTTTCGCGTTCCAAACAGCTGTCATAGCTTTACTGGTTGCCGGATTAACAAGAGACCACTTAGAGGCGCTACCGGTATTTGTATATTCATCACCTACAGAAATAAAGAATCCGGCGTCATTAATTCTTAAACCTGGCATTAGTTCTGTAACCGTTTCTGTACCTTTATAAGTTGGATCTAGAAACCATAAATCGAAGGTTTCCTCAATTTTTATATCAGCTGGTATAGCTTTGAGAGATAAGCAACCGCGGGTAAACACTCCATCACTTGCTGTTATATCACCATGTGTCCCATTATCATAAAGTAGTGGATCATTATTTGTTTCACCGTAAACCGTAAAGGTATCTGATGATATATTCGTTATTTCACTTAATTTTTTTGTTGATGATCCTGAATCATTTTTAACCATTGCTGTAAGTGTTTGATCCCAAAATAATATATTTGGTTCAAACAATTTTGAGTTATTTTCTATATCTGAATCAGCAAGATATCTTGTATAACCAGGAAGCGATGGCGACTGATTTTCAGTAACAATACAATTTGTCTTTTGTGATGGTTGCCAATTTTTATCACAAGTGACATCTGACTCTGAGCATAAAGAATACGCTGCGGCTTCTGCTGCTGCGGCTTCTGCTGCCGCATCTGTTGTTGCAGTTGATGATCCTCCTGATGCGACGGTATCATCTCCACCACCCCCGCCTCCACAAGACACGAGCAAGAATATATTTAGTAAAAAAATAAATGGTTTTTTAATGAAATAAACCCTATAAACACAAAAGCGATTTAGAATGGTATCATTTAATTTGTAATTTTTAACATATTTAAAATCAATTATTATA
>JAYYZF010000072.1:0-21964 GCA_036340215.1 Pseudomonadota bacterium
TCAATACTGGCTACGCAGCCTGACCTTGATAAAGAAACAAAAATAAATCTCATGTCCGAAAATATTACTGAGCCAAGTGATTTTTGTAAAAAAATAAATGATTCTTTAACAGATGTAAATGTTCGGCTATTTTCAGCAGAAGGCAGTAGCCCAGAGGATATTCTGAAGTTAAAAAGTACCTTGAATAAAATCTCTGACTCTGGTTTTTCCGGAGATAAGGAAAATATAGTTGATCTTACTCTGCAGCTGGGCGAATTAGATAACAGTAAGGAAAGCCTGAAATTTCCACGTAATCAATAAAATTTTTTAATCATATACTATTCCCATAGAAGTATGGTTAGAGTTTATGTTTGTATTTGCTAACAGTAACGTTATATTTTTTTATAAGGATAAGTGCAGTATACCAATCAATGCTAGCAATAAGCCTAGAATTTTGTTGAGCTGTTTTTTGGAGAACTTCTTGTTTAGTTTAATCCCATAGTTGATAAACATTGGGGATATAACAAGTGCTATAACCATCATTGGCCAGAAGATATCTCCTATAAAATAACTGTTTTCAATTGGAGGTGTGGGATCAATAAAATACCATATGAGGGCTGAAGAAGATACTATAACTGTGGATAAGGTTGAGGTGGCCGCTGATTTTTCTTTTGAAAATCCTATTTTCAATTGGAGCGGGAATAAAAAAATAGCTCCTCCAATACCCAAGAGAGATGTGAGAAAACTGATAGGTAAGAAAACCATAGGAAATAAGCTTTTAATGAGATTACTACTAGATGTATCATTTGTCTTTGGTAAGATTAAGTAATACAGAGATATTATAAATATTGCAGCACCAAATATTATGCTGAGCTGTTGGTTATCTATGATTCTTTTTACCCCGCCTCCCAAAAACGCTCCAGAACCCAGCAGGAGAATTCTTACTATAATTTGCCATATTTCCAAATCTAGCTGCTTTCTTCTGTAGCATAAAGTAACACTATTCAAGCAGAGAATACAAGCAAGAGAGGTGTTGTTGGCAATGAGCATAGTATTCTCAATTTCAGGGTAGTAGTGTTTTAAAATAAAATTGATTGTTGGTACGAAAAATATTCCACCACCAATGCCAAAAATGCCAGAAAGAATACCTGCAAAGACTGCGATTGCAAAACTTGCGATAAAAAGTACTATGTCGTCTAAAATTAGTATGTCAACCATTGCAGTATATACGATACTTTGCCTTCATCAAAAATAATTATAGTTGAATTATTTTTCTCTGTATATACTTACACAGCTAAGATTCAAGAGTTACACTGCTAATGAGTTTTTTCTAATTATTATATATGTTATATTACGTATTCTGGTTTCTAATTTTGGTAGTAGAGGTTGCTTAAATGTTACAAATTAATCTCTTTTCACGCAAAGATTTAGTAAAAGCTCCTGCGCCAAACTACTGGGATATTCTAGCATTTGTTTTTATTGCTGCTTGCTTTTTGTCTGTTTCTTGGCTATTACAGCAGATGCTAGTGCCTTTTGCACTTTCAGACAATAATATTATAGATCTTAATCCATGGAATTTACCTGCTTATTGTTTACGAAGTGTACTGCGTATTTGTCTGGCACTAATTCTATCATTTTTTTTTACTTTTATTTTTGGTACAGCTGCTGCAAAAAGTAAGTTGGCCGAAAGCATAATAATACCATCGATAGATGTTCTACAATCAGTTCCTGTTTTGGGTTTTTTATCTGTTGGTGTTTGGGGTTTTTTGCTCTTATTTCCAGGAAGTTTACTTGGTCCAGAGTGTGCGGCAATTTTTGCTATTTTTACCGCACAAGTTTGGAATATGACTCTCAGCTTTTACCAAAGCTTATGCCTTGTGCCAAAAAGTCTCAGAGAAGCTAGTGGTATAATGCACTTATCTCCTTGGCAAACATTTTGGTGTTTGGAAGTTCCTTTTGCTATCCCGTCTTTACTTTGGAATACTATGTTGTCAATTTCTGTAAGTTGGTTTTTTATGGTTGCATCAGAGGCGATAGAAGTAAATAACCATACGATACTACTACCAGGAATTGGCTCTTATATTGGTCTAGCGATTAAGAAAGCGAATATGAATGCAGTATGGTGGGCAATTATTGCAATGTTTGCAACAATTGTAATTTATGACCAAATCTTTTTTCGTCCTATTATGCAGTGGGGTGAGAAATTTAGACCGGTAAATCATTATGAGGAACTAACTCCTTCATTCATCGCAAAGCTTTTATCTAGAGCAACTTTAGTCCAATTTACTTTTAAATCATTGAAATGGTTCTTGGCTCCAGTGGCTATGTTGCCAAAAATTTTACATAGGAAGAGTGAAAAAAGACAAAGAATATTTATTTCTAGTACTTTTTGGTCTTATTTAAGTCTTATAAATATCTTATTGATTTTGGGAGTTGCTATTTGGTCATTTAATGCAATAAGTAATTTTTTCTTGCAATCGGTTTCTAGCAGTGAATTTTATAAAGTTATGTGGCTCGGCTCTATTTCAACTTTTAGAGTTTTTATCCTTGTTTCAATATGTATTTGTATATGGTTACCCATTGGAGTTTGGATAGGTTTAAGGCCTAACTTAGCTAGGACCATTCAGCCTATTATTCAAATTTTATCTGCTTTTCCAGCCAATTTATTTTTCCCAGTTTTTGCAACTTTCATAATTAAATACGACTTGAACCAAGATATATGGTTATCTCCTCTTATGGTTTTAGGTACCCAATGGTATGTATTGTTTAATGTTATAGCGGGGACGATGTCACTACCTGAGGAGCAAAAATATGCTGTTGCTTCATTTGGTGTTTCAAAAAGATTATGGTGGCGACGCTTTATTTTACCAGCACTGTTTCCGCATTTGGTTACAGGTGCCATGACCGCCACTGGTGGTGCATGGAATGCAAGTATTATTGCTGAGGCAATCAATTGGGGGAATATGCATCTATACGCAACTGGCCTTGGCGCATACATTGCATATAATACCAGAATCGGGAATAGTATTAATATGGCTTTGGGTATTGTTGTAATGTGTTTTTATGTATTACTAATAAACAGAATTTTTTGGCAGCCGCTCTATCATTTTTCACAACGACGGAGCTGAGATAAGGATGATTTTTTATGGCAACTAAAGCACCTATAATAGTCTTAGAAAATGTTTCAAAGTTTTTTAGTCAACGTGATCGGCAGAAGCTTTTAGTACTAGATAACTTAAACTTGAGCTTGTACCCAGGTGAAGTTGTAGCTTTGGTAGGTAAATCTGGTTCTGGTAAATCAACTTTATTACGCATAATAGCTGGTTTAATGCCGCCAAATACTGGAAGAGTGCTATGGCATGGTGCAGATGTAAGACAGCCATTCAAGGGTCTAAGTATGGTCTTTCAAGATTTTGCATTATTGCCGTGGTTAACGGTGCTGCAAAATGTAGAGCTAGGCTTAGAAGCTCTAGGAGTTGAACGTAAAGAGCGAAGAGAGAAGGCTCTGAGTGCAATTGATATGGTGGGTATGGATGGCTTTGAGTCTGCATATCCTAAAGAATTGTCTGGTGGTATGTGCCAACGGGTAGGTTTAGCCAGGGCGTTAGTAGTTGATCCTGAGATAATGTTGATGGATGAGCCTTTTTCGGCCTTGGATGTTCTCACAAGTGATAATTTGCGAAGTGACTTATTAACTTTATGGCAAAGTAAAAAAACTAATCTAAAGAATATTCTGATTGTTACTCATAATATTGAAGAGGCTGTTTTACTTGCAGATAGAATTTTAATCTTTAGTTCAAATCCTGGCGCAATTAGAGCGGAGGTAAAAGTAAATATTAAGCACCCTCGTATTGATAATGAGCGGGGGATGCACGCTGTAATGGATGAAATATACCACCAATTATCATTGTTACATGATCCAAATAAAGTAGCTGGTGTTAGGTATAAAAATATAGGATTACATTATCGCCTACCTAAAGTAGAGATATCAGAACTGAGTGGCTTAATTGAAACCTTGAACTCAAGTGATTACGAGAGAAGAGCAGAGTTAGTAGATTTAGCTGAAGATCTACATCTTGATGTGGATGACTTATTTCCGTTAGCAGACGCTTTAGAAATTTTACGTTTTGCATATATTCAGGATGGTTACTTAGTTTTAACTGATCTTGGCTCTAAGTTTGCTTTAGCTGAAATTTTAGAGCAGAAGAAAATATTTGCAAAACAACTTTTAAGTCATGTGCCCCTAGCCAGACATATAAGGAGAGTGCTTGATGAAAGATATAACCAATCAGCTACTCAGGATAGATTCCTTTCAGAGCTTCAGGATAGTTTAACTGAGAGCGCTGCTGAGCAAGTATTAAAAGTTTGTATTGAATGGGGGCGTTTCGCTGAGCTTTACGCCTATAACTTTAATAGTGGAATGTTAAGTCTTGAAGACCCAGATTAATTAGCTTTGATGCGATTTGACTCCACAAATTCCTTATTCATAAACTTAAGGGCATCAATGACAAGTTCAGATTTTATAGCCTTAGTATAGCTACCTGATTTAAAAATCCTCCCAATATCTTCTAACAGACAAAACCTCAATTCATTTTTTCTATTTTTTTTATCAAAGCTTAGCAGCTTTAAAAAATTTATTATATCAATCTCTTCTTCAATAACTCCTGCTAGTGGTCTAAAAATTTTGTTTATAAGTTCAAATTTACTTTTAGACAATATACTTAACTTAACTGCGATATAAGACTCTGTGATAATGCCTATAGCTACCCCTTGGCCATGGCTAATTGTGAATTTAAAATATAATTCCAGTGCGTGTCCAATATTATGGCCTATATTTAGGCTTGCTCTTTTTCCTTTTTCGTATGGGTCTGCAGCTACAATTTTGTTTTTAGTGTTACAACTTGTATAACATATTTCTAAGAGCTTTTCTTCGGGGAGTTTTCCAATAACAAAATCACAGTAATTTTTATATACTTCTAATAAGTTATTTTCACTCTCCAAAAGAGCGTGTTTTAACGTTTCAACCCAGCCATCTCGCCAAGAGTTACCATCTTGGCTTTTTAAGAATTCAGTATCTACGAAAATAGCATAAGGACTAGTTATAGTACCTAACTGATTCTTGCCATAATCAGTATTTATGGCAGTTTTTCCTCCAATTGCTGCATCAACAATACATAGCATTGTTGTGGGTATGTAAATGGTTTTTATGCCGCGTAAATAGGTTGCCCCAATAAATCCTGCAATATCAGTAACAACCCCTCCCCCTAATGCTAAAATAATACTATCTTTGCTTATTTTATTTTCTTGCATAAAGTCTTGTATATTTGCCATAACTTCCCTATTTTTAGCTTGGTCACCTGCTGGCATGACGTATTTATTTACGTTTATTCCTGTGAGGCTGCTGACGAACTGATTCCCATAGAGCATATTTACGTTAGTATCTGTGATGACAATTACAGATGATGTTAGCGATTTTAAATAGTTTAGTAGATAATCAGAATTTATATATTTGGTCCCAATATTAATATTATATGGGCTTGGGAACTTTGCTTGTATAATCTTCATTAAAAAGCCTTTGCGAGTTTGTTTGCTAGATATGCATCGGCTAAAGTTATAAAGCACATTGCCTTTACAACAGCTGTGGCCCTAATGGCAACACACGGATCGTGTCTCGCATCTTTGGGTAACTCCAATATAGTTTCTTTGCCATTTAGATCGAGAGTATTTTGTGGCTTTTTAATACTTGAGGTTGGCTTAAATGCAACCGCGCCATAGATGTCAGCTCCAGTACTTATTCCTCCTAAAATTCCTCCACAATTATTGGTATTTTGTTTAATTTGTGAAGTTTTATCATTTTGCCAGAGGTCGTTATGGGATGAGCCTGTTTGCTTGCTTGCAGAAAATCCTGAGCCTATCTCAAATCCTTTGCTAGCAGGTATTGATAGCATTGCGTATGCAAGTTTTGCTTCAAGTTTTTGATAAATAGGCTCACCAAGACCAGCTGGAGCTCCCTTTATCAAGAATTTCACAGTGCCCCCAACAGAGTCACCTTCAGCTTGTTTTTTTTCTATCAGATTTATTATGTTCTGACTGGTGAAATTATCTGGACAAAAAACAGGACTAGTTAAAATGTTATCCAAATCATTTACACTAGGCCAGTAATTGCTGGGTAATGAGATATTACCAACTTCTGATAAAAAGGTGTGAACAGAAATACCTAATGGCTTCAAAAGTTGTGCAGCTATTGCACCGGCTGCAACTCTACAAACTGTTTCCCGTGCTGAAGCTCTACCACCACCGTTGTAATCATAAATTCCATATTTTTTTAAGTAACTGTAATTTGCATGTCCTGGTCGGAGTTTGTCTGCTAAGTGTTGATATTGCGACTTTTTTGCATTGGTATTTTTGAAAATTATACTAAGAGGGGCACCTGTTGATTTACCATCAAATAAGCCTGATACTATTTCTGGGATATCTTGCTCTTTACGAGGTGAGGTAAGTTTCCTTCCGGGACGACGCCATTTTAAATGTTCTTCAATTATTGCTGTGGAAATTTCTAATCCAG
This sequence comes from Pseudomonadota bacterium, assembly GCA_036340215.1. Taxonomy (GTDB): domain Bacteria; phylum Pseudomonadota; class Gammaproteobacteria; order Comchoanobacterales; family Comchoanobacteraceae; genus JABJPE01. The sequence continues at coordinate 6,545 of JAYYZF010000072.1, forward strand.
CTGGGATACCGTCAATTGTCACACCGACTGCGTTACCATGAGACTCTCCCCACGTTGTTATACGAAATAACTCACCAAAGAAATTGCTTGGCATATTTATAACCTCTTCAAATTAACATATTATATTACTAATAGTTTAATATATATCATTTTAGGTTGAGTTGCTAATGGATCTTCAAATTACATCTGGTAGTTTCAAAGGAGGAGAATTAATCGCTCCGGCATCAAAATCTCAGAGCCAGAGGGCGCTAATTTTTGCAAGTATGGCTTCAGGTGAGTCTGAGTTAATAAACGTATTACAATCACCTGATATTTTTGCAATGATAACAGCTTGTGAAGCCATGGGCGCAAAGATCTTATGTCAAGAATCTGGTAGATATTCTGTCACTGGTATTTCTGGTTACCCAAAGTTATGCAGTTCTAGAATAAATGTTGGAGGGTCTGGTCAAGTTTTGCGTTTTTTCCCAGCAATAGCATTGTGTGCTTTTAACGAGTTCAGTTTGTTTGGGGATGAATCAGTTGCTAAAAGAAGATCTATGGCTGATTTATTGACAGGTTTAGGGCAATTAGGAATTAATTTTGATTATTTAGATAGGGTTGGTTATGCCCCTGTTAATTTAAAAGGTAAGCTTAGTCCTGGTTTTGTAAGTGTGAAAGGATATGATTCTCAGGTTGTCTCAGCATTGTTAATAGCTGCTTCTTATTTAGGTGGGGTCACCACAATTAAAGTGACTGAACCTGGGGAGTTACCTTGGGTAAAATTAACTCAGTGCTGGTTAGGTGATCAAGTTGAGTATTCTGCAAAAAATACTAGCAATATTTACAAAGTAACCGGAAAAAGATTACATGAGCCATTTTCTTATACTGTGCCAGGTGACTTTAGCTCCATAGCCTATTTTGTCGCAGTAGCAGCTATATTAGGAAAACCTCTTAAGATAGATGGTTTAGATTGGTCCCAGCCTCAGGGAGATAAAATCTTCATTGATATACTGATAAAATTAGATAAAAATAAAGTTATCGAGAAAACTAGATCGGGTCTTATAGTTAAGGGTCAAATGAGGCTTGAGTCTAATCTTACTATTGATGTGAATGAATGTATTGATATGGTGACCATTCTTGCAGTTATAGGCTGCTTTGCCAATGGTATTTTAGAAATTACAGGTGCTAAGGTTGCTACTGAAAAAGAAAGCAATAGATTATTAGCTATAAGTACCGAATTAAAAAAAATGGGTGCTGATATTTCAGTGAAAGAAGATGGTTTAGTTATTCGTGGTTTAGTTCCAATAAAAGGAGCTGATTGCCATAGTTGGCAAGATCATCGTGTTGCAATGGCTCTTACTATTGCTGCGCTCGGTGCCTCAGGCGATAGTATTATACGTGAGGCTGCTTGTATTGAAAAAAGTAATGCAAACTTCTACAGAGAATTAAATAGACTTGGGGTAAAGATTGCAGTTATCTAAAAATATTTATAAAGATCTTGAGAGAATTTATCGATCTCATAACGCTATAGCTTTAATTGGCGCTCAAGGAGTTGGCAAGACCACTGTTGGGAAGCAGCTTGCTTTAGATGTGGGAGCAGAGTGGCTTGACACTGATCATTTGATGATAAACTATTATAATAAAAGGTTTACAGCTAACGTAATTAGCGCTAAGGAAATATATAAACAGTTAGGAAGTAGAGCTTTTCGAGATTTAGAGCGAGAAGTTATAGCTACTATTGATTTTACTAAACCAGACTTAGTTGTAAGTATGGGGGGTGGATCACATCTTTTCCAAAGAAGTTTAAAATTAAAAAAAGAAGCTACTTTTGTCTTGTTGTTCCGATTCAGCGATTTTTTTTCTCTTCGGGGCTTATTGAGGCTCCTATCTGGTTATTTTTGGTGTCATTATTATCTGCGTTTAACTCCAGATTGCTATCATTGATCTTGAGGTTGGTGGTATCAGCTTGAGTCTCAAATAATTCAGAAGAGCTACTGCCTCCGATTGGCTTAGATGCAGTAATGCATATTTTTGCTGAAAAAACCAAGCTTGAGACTATTGTAGTTAAAAGAGTGGTAAGGATAGTAGCAACAACCATGTAGGGATAGAGGGGAGGGTGAAAAAATATTAATCCAGAAGTTACTATTAACAGTAAAGCGAAGGTGATTTGTTGGAAAAAAGTGAATTGAGCCTCTTCTGGGGAGTATTGAGTTTTTTTACTAACAAGTTGGTGTGTACTCAAGAACATTACGAATGCTCCTAAGGTTGTTAAAGCTGTTGCTGCAGCAGATATCCCAATAAATCCTGCAAGGAAATTAAATGGATAGCCTAGCCAAGTGAAAATAGCAATTTTTGGGAGAGAGCCACTCCAAATATAGAATAACCCTATATAGCTCATGACACTGCCAAAAATAGCAAATGATACGTGACATAACTTTCCAAGGTTATTCGTCAATATAGAGGTTTTCTTAATCAATCTTTTCCCAAAGTATTTAATTTTGATAATACTCAATTTTACCATTAAGTGTATATCGATATACGCATTAGAGATATTTGTTGCTGCTTTTTTTGCGTTAAAAAATATCAATGTATACGCTGTTATATCTGCTAGGGCTCTGAGTAATACTAAAGGTACGTGTAAAAGAAAATGTTTTAATATGCCAAAAATAATATGTAGGGATTTTTTCAAAAAATATTTTAGCAATTCTCCGGGGTACAAAATTATATTCGTCGGAAGTAGTAAAGAGCTAAATGAGCTGCCTATTATGCTTTTTTTGGGGCTATTCATGAAGTCAGCAATAGCTAACAGTGGCTTGAAATTAATTGTAAGCAATCCAAGTATAACCCACTTGCCGCATATATGTGCAAGTGAGGTTCCAGCAACTACATTGGCGCTGAACATCAAGATCATAAAAAATAAAGCTGCATCAATTGCATTGTTTTTAACATAATTAATACTTGAGACCAAGCCTGAGTCATGTTGTCTTGTTATTAGGTCTGTCACTGACAATAAAAACAAGCCTATAAACCAACCTGTACAAACACCAGCAAATATAAGTCCGGCACTGGGATTCGCTATACCTGTCACGAAAAAATATACAATATTATGCCCCAGTGTTGGTAGAAATGGTGCTGCAACCTCAATTGTTATTCAGATATACAGTATTGTAAAAAATAACATTGAGATTGGGTTTTTCATGCCTAAAACATAAAACTTACTAAGAAATAAATCTATTGCTTGCCATAATCTTGCAATAGGGTTGATATTATAAGGCTTAAATTTTTCAGTGTTTTCCTGTTTTTTTTGAGAGGGATAGATTAAGCTTTCAATAGTCTTATCTGCTGCCATTACCATGCAAAAGCCAGTTATAATCAGTATATACAATGAACAGTAGAAACTTATTCCTGCTAAACCTGCTATCGTAAGAACAATATTTTGTCCGATAACTGTACTTGTAAGTGTGATTGTAAGTAGTAACGTTATTGTTGAGTAAGTAGCTGCTTTAACGGGGTTGTTAGCAATAAATTCTGCAATTCTCCCTGGAATAGAGGCAAAAGACCAATGATTTTCATATATTTTTTTCATGCTGTTTTCATTTACATCATTTAGTTTTATGGCGATTTTTTTCTCTGAATCTGGTGCTTGATATTGAAAAATTAGCAGTATTATTGTTGTGATGAGTATTGATACGAAAATGAATGGTATGCCAAGCTTAAGCGCTAGCCACGCGGTTAAGTTACTAAGAAAAAAATATGAAAGCGTTGATATAATTCCGGCATATACAAGAATTTGTGCTAGATCTGTTTTACTTCTCTTCTTACTTTTGTTGTCAATGCTAGGTTGTAGCATATGAACTGCGTCTTCAAAGTCTACAGGCATGCATATTGATGTTTCTTTGTTTTTCCTTTTCTTATTAGCAGAAGGCTTGTAACTATCTATTTCTTCATCAGCATATTCAACAGCATCAAAAATATGAATTACTTCCTGTTTCTCAAGCTCAGATTCATTTTTAATTGCATGATCCCATAAATTTTTACGAATCTCTGCTAAAGTTTTAGCTATGCTAATCTTTACGTTGTAAATCTCTTCTTGATCAACTACACCATTTGCATTGGTAGCAAGTTCTTCTCTGTTTTTAGTATCATTTTTTATTTTTTGTAATTCAGTAACTAGGACTTTCCTTAGGCTTATGGGGGTTTTGTTGCTGTAAACTGCTTTTGCGAGGATGTTATATATTTTCTGTGATATTAGGTGATCATTAAAACTACTGTATCCTCTTTCTTCAATGCGATTTCTTATTATTTCGGCCCCATCACCAGTAATGTTTACCATTCTAGTTGGGCTAGCCATCGTAGATTGGTTAATTTCTTTTAGATGAATTGTGTTTAGACTTGATTCGCTTTCCTTTGTGCTTTTCATTTTTATCTACTTGTTATTTATGGAATATTACTAAGGTTGAATTATACTATTTATATCTTTGTTTTGCAATGTTTATATAAGTTTGTTTTAATATAGGTGTATTTTATTAATTGTTAAAATTACAATTTTTGATTTTAAATAAAGGGGATAACTATGATCGCTAATGAAGGTGTTGAAATTAAATCTATTTCAGACTTCGCGGAAAGCTCATATCTTGATTATTCGATGTATGTTATTCTTGATAGGGCTTTACCTCATTTGGCAGATGGCTTAAAACCAGTTCAACGTCGTATAATTTATGCAATGAGCGAGTTGGGCCTTAAAAGCACTTCTAAATACAAAAAGTCAGCAAGAACTGTTGGTGATGTGCTAGGTAAGTTCCACCCACATGGTGATCAATCTTGTTACGAGGCCATGGTGCTCTTAGCACAGCCTTTTTCTTACAGATACCCGTTAATAGATGGTCAGGGTAATTGGGGATCTATCGATGACCCCAAATCATTCGCAGCGATGCGTTACACGGAAGCAAAACTGTCACGATATGCACAGATATTACTGAGTGAGTTAGGTGAAGGCACAGTTGAGTGGCAGCCTAACTTTGATGGCACGCTTAAGGAGCCATGTTTACTTCCAGCTCGTCTACCAAATATGCTGCTCAATGGTGCTTCTGGCATAGCCGTTGGAATGGCCACGGATATTCCTCCTCATAATTTAACTGAGATAATCAATGCTTGTCTTTATATTTTAGATAATGATGAAGTTACTGATTTAGAGATACTCGAGCATATACAAGGACCTGATTATCCTACAGGTGGCCAGATAATAACTAGCAGAGATGAAATATCAGAAATATATCGTCTGGGGCGAGGTGCTATAAAAGTCAGAGCAAAAGTAATACAAGAAAAAGCCGAGATTATAATAACCGAACTGCCTTTCCAGGTTTCTGCTAGTAAGGTTATGTTGCAAATTGCGGAACAGATGCGAGCAAAAAAATTACCAATGTTAGTTGATATCCGTGATGAGTCAGATCATGAGACACCGATAAGAATTGTTTTGGTATTGAGGTCAAACAGAGTTGATCAAGATGAGTTGCTTTCCCATTTATTTGCTTCAACCGATTTAGAAAAGTCACATAGGCTTAACTTAAATGTTATTGATTTAAAAAGATCCCCTAAAGTTAAGAGTATTCCGCAAATTTTACAAGAATGGTTGTTATTCAGAGTCTCTACAGTAAAACGGCGCTTAAATTTTCACTTGGATAAGATTAATGCGAGATTACATATCCTAGAAGGTTTACTAGTTGCTTATCTTAATATTGATGAAATAATCCGTATTATACGTTACGAAGATCACCCCAAAGTAGAGTTAATGAAAGCTTTCGCTTTAACTGAGATTCAAGCAGATGCTATTCTTGATACTAAGTTAAGAAATTTATCAAAACTAGAAGAAGAAACTATCCAAGCTGAGCAAGATAAATTATTACAAGAGCAACAGCGTCTACAAAAGATTTTATCTAGCGAGAAAAATCTAAAAATGTTTGTTAGAGATGAATTAAAAGCAGATGCCGATCTTTTTGCAGACCCTAGAAGAAGCGTAATTAAAGAAGCAAAGAAAGCAAAAGTCATAGATTTACAATCTAAAAATGCTATCATTGAGCCAGTTACCTTAGTGCTATCAAAGAAAGGATGGATTCGTCTTGCTAAAGGCCATGATATAGATGCAAAAGGGTTAAGTTATAAATCAGGTGATGGAGTTGGACAAATTGTTAGAGGTAGAAGTGACTATCCTATAATATTTGTAGAAGAGTCTGGTAGAATTTATACTCTATTTCCAGAGCAATTACCCTCAGCAAGGGGGCAGGGAGAGCCTTTGTCAAAACATCTTGCTCTTAGTTCTAGTGACAAACTTGTGAGTATGTTTATGTCACAGCCATCTTCTCGTGTGCTAGTTATGTCTAATCTTGGTTATGGCTTTTATACAGAACTCAACTCACTCATAACAAAGGGAAGTAGGGGTAAGCAAGTTTTATCACTTACTGATGGGACAAAGCCACTTTCGCCAATAATAATTCCGGAGGGGGAGATGGCCAAAGTAGCCATCGTTTCAAACGTTGGAAGGCTGCTAGTTTTTGATTTTGCTGATTTACCGAAATTAGCAAAAGGTAAAGGTAATAAACTGATCGCTATTCCAAAAACGAGCTTTAATTCTGGTGATGAATTTGTAGTTACTGCTTTATGTTTTATGAGCTCTGATATCGTAGAGGTTATTTCTGGTAAGAGGGTTATGATACTTCGTCAGGATGTAATTGAAAGTTACAGTGGATCGCGGGCACAGCGTGGTAAATTTTTACCACGGGGCTTTAGAAAAGTAGATGCTCTTAGAGTAAAAATCTCTCATAAAGAGCAAGTAGATGAAAGCTAAGTTACGCGCGTTATCTTACTTGGGATATATTAATAGTGGAGATAATTTATGGATAATTATGATATTATCATAGAAAAGGATGAAGATATAATCCTAAAAATTAATTTACATTGGATCTTCTTCAAAACATCTCTGATATCTATAATTTTTTCTATTTTAGTCATAATTGTATTACAAACAATCCCCTTTTTCTCAATGCCTGTTTTTTTTGGCTTTAGTGTCAGAGCTATAATGCAACTCTTTATAATACTATTCGTCACAATAGGAGCTGTGGATACATATTTAAATTATCAAGCTTCATTTTATATGATAACTAACAGAAGAGTAATTATAAGTTCAGGATGGATTATAAAGAATACTAGAGATATACTATTGACGAGGATTGAAGGTGTACAAGTTAGGCAAAATATTACAGGAAGAATTTTTAACTTTGGGTCTATAGTTATCTACGGTATGGGTACATGTGTTGATCGCTTACCATTGCTCCCAGACCCCTTTGGCTTTAGGGCAAAAATACAAGAGCAGATGAGTTTACTTGAATCAAAAATATAAAATGATATGTTGAAACCATTACACAGCGCAATACTACTAATAGCAGGAACCTCCGTAGGTGCTGGCATGTTAGCTCTACCAATAGGGATGTCACAGCTTGGTTTTATTCCTTCAGTCTTACTAATGACTTGGGTCTGGTACATCATGTATTTATCTGCATTACTAATGCTTGAGGTAAATTTACGTTTCGAACCTGGAACTAATATCATATCAATGGCCGGTATATCATTCGGTATTATGGGTAAGTTATTTGCTTGGACTATTTATTTGTTGCTGTTATACGTTTTGAACTCAGCTTATTTATCTGCTTTGAGTGATATGATGCATAGATTTTTATCAAACGTTATATCAGTTAAACTTGGGTTTCCTTATGCAGTGATATTTATTTCTTTGGTATTCCTAATTTTGATTTTTTATGGGGCCACAAAGGTAGATAAAATAAATAGAATTTTGATGGCCGGCTTAGCTCTAAGCTTTATGGCGTTGATATATATTTTTTCACCAGCATTGGGCGTTACTAAGTTATACCCTTATAGCTGGTTAGGTATAAATAAAGCTTTACCTCTTCTAGCAACCTCTTTTGGGTTTCATATTATAATACCAAGTTTAAGATCTTATTTAGATAGTGATGAAGTTAATTTGAAGCGAGCTATTCTTGTTGGTAGCTTAATTCCTCTAGTGATGTATATATGTTGGCAAATGATGGTTTTTGCCACAGTACCAGTTTACGGACCACGTGGTTTGATTGCTTTGTGGGGTACTGGTAAAGTAAGTTATCTTGTAAGCTTATTGGCTGATACTCTAGGCAACCCACTCTTAACTGTTGTTATAAATTTATTTTCTTTTTTCATAATAACAACATCTTTTTTAGGCGTATCTCTGAGCTTATTTGATTTTCTTGTTGATGGGTTTAAGGTTAAAAAGACTAAGCTTATGCGTACATATGTGGCATTATTAACTTTTTTGCCTCCAGTTATTGTCGTGCTTGCTGATTTCAAAAGCTTTTTTCTAGTATTAAGTTTTGCAGGTGCTCTAGTTGTTTTATTACTATGTCTGTTGCCACTTTCAATGGCTATTGTAGGTCGATTTAGAGATAGAAACTATAAAAATAAGCTCGTTGGATCCATAGGTATATTTTTAGTAAGTTTTTTTGCTCTATCTGTTATTTTACTAGAGACATGTACAGTTTAATTATTAAGAGTTTGAGTTTTAAAGTATTACAACGTCAAAAATCATAAAATTTCTTAATTAAAAAATCTACAAAAGAAGTAGCGCGAGTAAGTTTACTATACCTAACTTTAGTGCAAAAATTCTCGACTTTTCTTAAATAAAATTCACGGTGTAAATAAGCTGCTTTTTTAGCACTTTAACATAGATGTCGCGAGTTTTCCTCTGATTTACATCTATAATTAATAATAATTAGTGGGAAAAATATGCCAAATAATAATGATAAAAATTACATAGATTGCGATGGCGACTGTATAGAAAAATTGGTTGAGATGCTAGAGATTGCAGATAATCTAAATATTAAACTTAAAAACGGCAATGCTGTAGAAATATTTGTAACAAGTGTTTTATCAGATCCAGAGCAATATACGGATAAGAGTAAAAATATAACTCATGAAAAAATGTGTGAGCTAGTAGGACCTATGCAGAACGAGATAAATAACTGTTTGCTAAATAAAGGATCACTCAGTTTAGATGCAAAGCCGGTCCTGATTTTATTGAAGCAGGAGGCTATGCCAGAGAATCAATTACCTATGCATAATAATAAAATTCTTCAGGGAATAATAGATGCATCAAAGCAAAGGCGTCCATATTTCTCTAGTGAAAATATAGCTCCAAAAAATGGATGCGCGCCAAGAACTAACAAAAATAGTTGATATTATCTTAAATTACCTTTCTTTGGATCAGGCGTCATAATATTCTTGTTATTGTTACGTAGTAGCATTGGTTTGTGATTATTTCCTATATCGCCTACATGTTGCTGATGTTGTAATTGTCTCTCAATAAAAAGACTTTCATTCTTGATGTCTATGAAAAACTTTAAACATGAAAAGCTGGCTGCTATAAAAAATATAGCTGCTAGTGTCATATTGATTACTATTAATTTTGGGGCTACTAAAATCGCAATAAAAACAGCTACTGCTGCTACTGATGTGATGGCTAAATGTATAAAATTCTTTTCCAGTAAGGTTCTATTATCTTTAGGTAGAAGATCTTCGCAATATTTATTCTCTTCGTAATCGTGAGTAAGTTTTTCATAAAATAATTTGCTCAACTCTTTATTCCACTCGTCTGCCGTTTGTTTGGCATTGCTTTTAACTTTTCTGATTGCAACTAACACTTCTTTATATTTGTTAAATTGTTCTTGAAAAAAAACAATATCAGCAATACTCATTGGTTCATCTGCGAGAATTTCACTTATCTTCTTGTCGGCTTTTATAAAAGCTAGCTCTAAGTCCTTTATATAGGCTTCTGAATCTTTGTTTGCCACAATATGGCATATAAGGGTTTTTAAGATAAGTAAATTGCCATTTTCTATTGCTGCTCCTAGTGCATTTACGCCAAATATATCTTTTTCATCTGTGTTACCACCACCTTCTAAAATGATTTTAACAGCTACAATATTATCCTTATACACAGCTTCGTTTAACAAAGTAGAGCCATACTGTGAGGTGTTTACATCTCCTCCTTTTTTTATTATATAGCTCAGGTTTTCAGTATCATCATCATCGATAAAATGGAATAAAAATGGAGTGATGCTTATGCCATTTTTGATCAAGATGTCTGTAACTTCATTATTTCTATAAGTGAAGGCTAATTTTAATAAGTCATTAGCCTGGATGGGATCTAATTTAGCACCATTGTCTATAAGTGCCTGCATTGTTCTAGGTCGATTAGAATATATTGCCATTGAAAGAGGGCTAACACCATTAACCGTTTGGTTAACATCGCACCCATTATTTACGAGTATATTAATTAGTTCTGGGTTATCTTGTTGTGCAGCTAAATTGAGAGGATTAAGACCCTCGTAACCAATATTCAATGGAGTACCAAGATTTAGAAGTTGTATTACTGCATCTCTATCATCGAGGGATATTGCTAGTAATAGTAATTGTTTTTTATCTTGATTAGTCAGACCAGAAAAATCCTGAGATTTAGTTAAGTAATGGTTGATCTCTTCTTTATCCGTATAACATTTAATATTGCAATTTATCTGCTCATTTTTAATATTATTCTTTGTTATTACTTGCCAAATTTTTTCGTAATTATTCCCTTCGTATATTTCATCATGGTTTATAACTAGCCATTTATTATTTTCTTTTCTTATTAATGCTACAATATGATTCATAAAACTGATGCTATATGCAAATTTAGCAGGATTTTTTAATTTTTCGAAGTTTTTAATTAACTCTGTAAAGGTGTCTTTATTGTCTAACCTAGTTTGTGATGTGTTTAATGACCAATTGTCAGAGCCTAATAGTTTTGATGTTGTATAATCTGACTGTACCATTGGAGCTGATTCAGGAAATATATCTTTAGCTTTTTTTGGACCGCTCATATTTAATAAGGCTTCATCATAAAAGGCTTTTATTTGTAGAACTTTATTTTTATGTTTTCCAAGTTTTCTCTGGACTATCTGTAATTGTTTTTGTGTAAGAGGTTGTCCTTGATTATCTTTTTTAGCTTTAATGATTATCTTTTTAAAAAAATCTTCAGTTGCTTTTATTTCAATCGCAATATTTGGCCTTTTATAGGAAGATATAAATTGGTGTGTTTCCAACCACTTATCCAAGTTTCCATTCAGGTGCTGGTTAATAGCTGAGATGGTAAGACCAAAGCAAATTCCATTTTGGCTAACAATATCTTTGTAAAAAAGGTTACGACCATAAATTTGATTAGCTCTTCCTATTAATGACATTTTATACTCCTATCTATTCTTTAAAATATAGTACTTAATTTGATTTTTTGCTCATTTTTATAGAGGTAAGACTCTTAAAAGTACACATTAATCTCTAACTTATATTTAATATTTCCTTAAGTAAAAAATGCTAAAATAATAAGAAAAAATAATACCTAAAAAATGCAAAGAATTTTAAAAATAGCTCAAAATCTTTATGGTTCTCGACTGGTAAACAGTAGGGGGCTTTGCTATGGGATAACTGTTACCGCAATAATTCAATTTTTACATAATAGGTTGCCAGCATGGCTTACTATTCAAAATTTTTTAGTAAATTATCTAAAACCAGATATACATTTAAACATTTCAGCAGCTCGTAAACAGAATATTGAAAAACAAGAAATTAGTTCTGAACAGCAAAATCTTTTAGAAGTCAATGCATTCCTAGAAGAGATAATCTTATTTCAACAGGGGCCATTAGTTGCTGCGGATATTTATCCTAGTGATGTTGAGTCTAAACAAGATTATAAGCCCACAGATAAGCTTTTATATCTTGATGAATCACAGCAACTTATCTGTAATCAGCAGCAAATTCGTATAGATAGTTTTGAAACTTTTTCAAAACTACTAATTGACCTAAAAAAAGAATCAAAAGACAAACTAATTGCTTTCTCAATAAGCTTTAGGGGTCATATTATAGCAATGTTACCAATTCCTAAGAAAGATACATGGTTGATTATAGATCATGATAACATTAATGAGTTTAAAAGTTTGTCTGTAATTTGGACATATCTAGCATCTAATAGGGTTTTTATTCCTCAAGGTTATGACATTACAAGGCATAGTCTACTTATTTATAAGATATCTTCATTTAGTATTACAAAAGCATATACTATTGAAAATTTAGCCAAGGATTTTTTCATTCCTGCTCAAGTATTAAGTAGCGACATATTGCGATCAAATCCAAGTTATTGTGGTGAACATTTAATACAAAAAGTTTCTGAATGGAAAAATACAGAATTATTAGAAGAATTACACAAGTTGAATTTTGATTTGAATGTACAAAATAAATTTGGACAAACTCTATTGCATACTTCAGTAATTAATTCACGAAAAAATATAATTTCTTGGCTATTACCAAATATGAGAGATATAAATTTAAAAGACAATATTGGTAGATCAGCATTATATATAGCTTGTTTGAGAAACAAAGTAGATATAGTAAAATTATTATTAGAGGCAGGTTGTGATCCTGATTCTTATGATCTTATAGGCGAAACTCCATTACAAAGAGTTGCTTCTTGTGCTAATTATGAACTCTTTTCTATCCTCATTAAAGGTGGAGCGAATATTTATAAGAAGAATAAATTTGGGGAAACTATACTTCACTATGCTGCAGGATCAAATGATTTGCGTTTTTTACAGTATGTTAGAAAATGTTATTTTAAAGACATTGACTTAAATAATCTTCACGATAATCACGGTAATTTAGTTATACATAATGCATTGTTTTTTAATGGCGATATTTCTAACAATATTTCTTTAATTGATTATTTGGTCAATACAGAATGTATTGATATAAATAGTAAAAACAACAATGGTGAAAATATTTTACACTTGGCAGCAAGGGAAGGTTTAGATAATTTAGTTATAAATTTAGTTTCTAGGGGAGCAGATTTATCTGCAAAAACAAACAAAGGATTGTTGCCTCTACATATTGCAGCTGCAGCTGGAAGATTAGCAACTGTATCCGTAATTATCAATCAAACAAAACCAGATATACTCAATGCAAAAACTAAATTTGGTAAAACAGCGCTTCATCTTGCTGTAAATAATAATAACTTTGATATCGTGATGTTGCTACTAGAAAAGGGCGCAAGCATTAACAGCTTTGATAATTTTCACCAAACACCATTACATATAGCAGTTAATAAAAATAATATAGATGTAAAAATTATGGCTATTTTAATAGAATTTGGTGCTTTACTAGATGTTAAGAATAAAAAAGGGCTATCTCCTCTTGATGTAGCTAAAAGTATGGCCAATGAGGAAAAATATTCCGTTTTAAAAAAAATAATACTTAGATTATCACCTCAGACCGTTGCAGATTTCCCTTTTTTTCAAAGCTCGAATTTTATTAATATTTCAGCTGACAAAATTTATGAAGAAGAACAAAAGTCATTAGCTAAATTTATCCCATAAGATAAGAGTATTTAATATTCACTATCATTAAACTTGTTATCTTAAATATAAAATTCTCAGCCAAATTATAATGAAAATGAATATTGCAAGTAATGATATTGTTGTTATCAAATATATCCTATACTTATTAACCTCATGCTCGTTTTTTTGTAAATCTATATTAGTTCTTTCATTTAATTGTTTTTCAAATATTGCAATAGGATCCATTATTAGTTTTTTATCATCATAGTATTGCTCATTAAACATAATTTTTTGAGCAAGTAGCATTTTATTATTTGCACTAAGGTTCTTTTCATATTCAGGTAATATATAATTCCTAACTGGCTCTGGTGTTAGCTCATTAGGTATGTTATGGGCCTCTAATACTAGCTTCATTGATCTTATTTCAGTTAAAATTAAAGCGTCTGAGTTTCTTTTAGATTTTGCCAATAGGGCTATTTCGTTCTTATTAGCACTCAACTGCTTTAGGCGACTTACACAATAATCCCGAGTTTTACTTACAAATACTTCATCCCAATAACGCATCATGTGTAGCGGATTAGCAGTTACTGCAAAGTTTCTTGCCTCTGCAGTTAAGAAATCAGATCTATTTGCTAGTATATAACCTAAAGAGACCATCTCAACTTTATCTTTGTTTGTTAGACGTTCTTGCTGAATAGCGTTATCAAGTTTCTGAACAATAAATATTGATAATATTGATAAAGCTAATAGCCCTAACCAAAAATAAGTTATTAGCTTCAATGTAAATTTATTTTTTACAGAAGATTTTTTCATGAATTTCCCTACCAATTTTTAGCCTGTTACAATATCCAAAACAAATATAATAAATATATATCCAAGACAGTTAATTAACATCACATAAGTATTTACTAGAAAATGATCAGTTTTAAAAATTCTATCTTCGTTCGCTAGAACTTGGAGAAATGTTGCAAAAACGAAGAAGAATGTTAATATTGCAGCTCTTGGTAAGTTATATATATAATTCAATATTGGATTTAACTGACATGCAGCATTTGGCTGGGGTACTTTTAAGAAATTTATATTGAAGTATTTTGAGACAAATATGTCATAAAAAAATCCATTAAGAAGGGTAAGTATAGAAATTATTATAGCAAACCATGAATATACCCATTCCTTATTTAAACCGTAGTTCCACCAATTCTTTTCAACAAAGTTTGCTATGTATTTATTTTCTGATAAAAGTTTAAATTCTCGGTATTCACGGAATAATACTTTGTAGCTATTATTCATACCAAGCCTTTGATATTTCTTTAGTAGTCCTGAATAAATAAATAACTTGTCTTCTAAATTAGTATCTTTTGGAAAAAACAAGCGAAAATCATTATAATTGAAATCGATCTTATTTATATCGGTATTTTTAATGTTAATGTGTATCTTTTTACCCGGTAAGACTGGCTTAGTATTTTCAAGACTAATTTTATTCCCTCTTATTCTAACATCAGAAAAGTCTACATGTAGGGGTAATAATGTATTTTCGAAAGTAGCATCACCTATGAATACTGTATTTTTAAAGCTGATATTTTTATTGAAGCTCACGGAATTAAAGTTTGCATTTTTCTTAAATATATTATTATTGAAGTTAGTATTGTCGTTAAATGTAGAGTGAGCGAAATTAGCATTTCCTTTAAATAAACATTGATACAATAATACATTATCATTAAAAAAAATATTGAAAAAATCGACATCATCACTAAAATTGTTGCTCGATAGTTGTGTCTCTCCATGAACCTTTGAAAACGATAACGTTAGTCTACTTTTGAATATAGATTGATATATTAATAATTCATTTGCAATACGAGTATATTTTATATCTAGAGGACCAGAGAAAAGACTCATGTTTATATCTAAGTTACTCTTTATATAATTTTCATTTATTGATACTAGCTTATTAAATACTGATGACTCTATGTATAGTTTATTC
>JAYYZF010000073.1:0-23334 GCA_036340215.1 Pseudomonadota bacterium
CTGTAGTAGCTTCCAAGTTTGGTTTAAAAGCTATATTTGCCCTCATAATGGCTTTAACTTTTTTGGCTTTACTGCTTTTAGTTTTATTACTGCCAAATGCGCCAGCAAAACCAAATAGAGAGAATAGTCCAGTTAAGCATATGTTAACCAGAGTTTTCTACAATAGCGGCTTAGCTAGTATGTATTTCAGTATTTTTCTCTTACATTTTGTATATACTTCTCTTTTTATTGAGCTTCCAGCAATTCTTGTTAGCAGTTTAAATCTTACAGTTGAATCACATTGGCTATTCTATGCTAAAACCATACTTTTATCCCTAGTATTCCTTATCCCAGCACTTTATTACGCTGAAAAGAAAGCGGTTACCAAAGAGCTTATTGTTGTGGCTATATTCACTTTTTTTCTGTCTTTTTTTGTTCTCACTTTTTATAACCAATCTCATCTTCTTATTACTGCTATCGTAACATTATTTTTTGCCGGATTTAGTTTTCTAGAATCAGTATTGCCATCACTGACGAGTAAATGCTCACCTGTGGCATTGCGTGGTACTGCTATGGGTATTTTTTCATCTTGCCAATTCTTAGGTATATTTTTGGGTGGTCTAATTGCAGGTTTTTTCCAGGAATACTTCGGTCAGCAAGCTTACTTTTTCTTTGTTAGTTTTTTGTTGCTGATATGGTTTTTTACAAGTAAAGGTTTGTCAATAGGCGATTTCTCAGAGTGCTCTTTTGATTTCGATTATCGGGATAGGAGCTTTTTTAGGGGAATTAAAAACGAGTTGTCCCATCTAAATGGGGTGATAAAGGTGTTTTACGTTAAGGATGAAAAAAAGATTTATATAAAATTTGATAATAGTATTACCAGTAGCGCAGAGTTAAAGCAAAATATATCCTTATACGTAAATAGGTTGTAGATAAATTGTTTATACTGTCTTGCTATTTGTAATCATAGCATCAATAATAACCTATGTAATTTGTAGATTAATCAATGTGAGGTTGGATGTATGTCACGAGGTGTAAATAAAGTTATTTTAGTTGGCAATTTAGGAAAGGAGCCAGAGGTTAGGTTTACCCCTGAGGGGAACGCTATTGCAAATGTTGTACTTGCTACGACAGATAGCTGGCGTGATAAGCAAAGTGGAGATGTGCAAGACAGAACAGAATGGCATAGAATAGTATTTTTCAATAGACTTGCTGAAATAGTTGGAGAGTATATACATAAAGGCTCAAAGATATATATAGAGGGTGCATTACGTACAAGAAAGTGGACAGACAGAGATAATAACGAGCGTTATACTACTGAAATAGTTGCAAATGAGATGCATATGCTTGATAGAAAGTCTGATGGTGAGTTTAACCAAGGACAAGCGCAGCAAATGCCAGCTAGTAGGTCAGCTGCCCCTACATCTCAGAGTAAACCTGCTCCAGCAATGCCACCAGTAACTGATGATATGGATGATGATATCCCATTTTAGATTTATGCAAACACTAGGATTTATTTAATGTCATTTTCTTCACAAGACTTTATTGCTAGTTTAGAGGTAAATAACTGCAACCACAAGATATATAGTATTGATAAAGCTGCAGATTTGTTTGGTTTTGCAAATCTTAGAAAACTGCCTGTTTGCTTAAAAATTCTATGTGAGAATTTACTTCGACACTACGATAGTATTGCTGTCGACCAGAAAGCAATAGCTGCAATGTCATCGTGGTTTGATCTTAAAGGATCTGATGCAGAGATCGCGTTCCATCCCAGTAGAGTTCTTATGCAAGATTTTACAGGAGTGCCGGCAGTTGTAGACCTTGCTGCTATGAGAGATGCACTCTGTGAAAATGGGTTTCAGCCAGAAAAAATTAATCCTAAATGTAAAGTTGATTTGGTTGTTGATCACTCGGTTAATGTAGATAACTTTGGGTCTCATAAGTCATATTCTGTAAATGTATCTAAGGAAGTAGCACGTAACTTCGAGAGATATAAGTTCCTAAAGTGGGGACAGAATGCGTTTAGAAATTTTAGTGTAGTTCCACCTGGAAGTGGTATTTGCCACCAAGTTAATTTAGAAAAGCTAGCAGGAGTTGTCTGGTCAGAGAATTATGACAGTGAAAAGTTGCTCTTCCCAGATACTTTAGTTGGGACCGACAGTCATACTACGATGGTAAATGGGTTAGGGGTTCTTGGCTGGGGTGTTGGCGGTATAGAAGCTGAAGCTGCAATGTTGGGACAGCCCATTAGCATGCTTATTCCTGAGGTAGTAGGTGTTGAGCTTACTGGATCATTACCAACAGGTGTTTTTGCTACAGATTTAGTCCTGACTATTACTAATATTCTAAGAGATCATGGAGTAGTTGGTAAATTCGTTGAATTTTTTGGTACTGGCGTTACTAGTTTAACATTGGAAGAGCGTGCTACTATTTCAAATATGTCTCCTGAGTTTGGATCTACTTGTGCTATTTTCCCGATTGATAGTGAGACTTGTGATTACATGTTAGCAACTGGCAGGTCTGAGGAACAAGTTGCCTTAGTTGCCTCTTATGCAAAAGCACAAGGTCTTTGGCATGATGAAAAGATCAGTCATAATTCTTTCAGCAATATTATAAAAATAGACTTAGATAATATTAGGCCATGTTTAGCAGGCCCGAAACGGCCTCAGGATAAAGTAGATGTAAATAATGTTCCTAGTGTCACAAAAAGTTTGGTTGGTAATGATGTAATTGATCCAGATCTTTTGGCAGAGTATCATGATCCAACTCGAGAGTTAATTTCCGGTGATGTTGTTATAGCCGCAATAACTTCTTGTACAAATACTTCTAACCCAAAAGTTTTAGTGGCAGCTGCATTACTTGCAAAAAAGGCATTAGAACATGGTTTGTTGACTAAGCCTTGGGTAAAGACTTCATTAGCCCCTGGCTCAAAAGTTGTGATAGGTTATCTTGAAAAGCTTGGTCTTCTGCAGTATTTAGAACAGCTTGGTTTTTACCTTGTGGGCTATGGTTGTACAACATGTATTGGGAACTCTGGGCCACTTCCAGAACATATTGAAACTGATATTAAAGATAAGAATCTACATGTGTCAGCAGTATTATCTGGAAACAGAAATTTTGAGGGGAGAATACATCCTTTAACCAAAGCTAATTGGCTAGGATCACCACCTTTAGTTGTGGCCTATGCACTATCGGGTACAACTATGTTAGATATTGCTAGTGATCCTGTGGGTATGAATAAAAAGGGCGAGTTTATTTATCTTTCAGATATCTGGCCGAGTGAGTCAGAAATTGTTGCTCACACTAGATTAATAGATAAAAAATTATTTTTAAAAGAGTATGAAGGTTTATTTTTGGGTGATAAAGTTTGGCAAGATATAGATACAGTTGAAAGTGAAATATATAATTGGGATGAGGAGTCTACTTATATAAGAAAACCCAATTTCTTTGCTGATCTAAATTCAAGTAAGAAGCCAGATATTAAAAATGCTGCAATTTTAGCTTTACTTGGTGATAGTATAACTACCGATCACATCTCACCAGCTGGTGCAATTTCTTTTGGTACTCCTGCGGCTGACTACTTGGTTGAGCAAGGAGTAGAGATTCAGAATTTTAACTCTTACGGCTCGCGAAGAGGTAATCATTTAGTTATGACAAAAGGAACTCTAGCAAATATTCGTTTGAAAAATGAAATGGTATCTAAAGAGGGCGGTTTTACAAAGCATGTCGCTTCTGATGAAGTAATTTCAATTTATGATTGTGCAATGCAATATAAGTCTGAGAATAGGCCTCTAGTAATAGTAGCTGGATCTGAATATGGTACAGGTTCTTCTCGTGATTGGGCAGCTAAGGGGACACTTCTATTAGGTGTAAAGGCTGTTATTGCTGAAAGCTTTGAGCGAATACATAGATCAAATTTGATAGGTATGGGAGTTTTACCGCTACAATTTTTAGCAGGAGATGATAGATTTGAGTGGCAACTAGACGGTAACGAGTCTCTTGATATTATCGGTATTTCAGATATTGATGCTCCTGGTAAAAATATTAAAATATCTATTACTCAAAGAAATGGTATAACTATAGAAAAAGAGGTTCTTTGTAGAATAGATACTCTCAATGAGCTCAACTATTACCATAGTGGTGGTATTTTACATTATGTTTTAAAAGGTTTGATGGACTCTTAGAGGCATATATATATCTATGTAAATATTCCTTAAATAAATTAGTGCCTTGGTTTTATGGTCAAATTTACTGACTCATAGCGATTATTATTTACTCTTTGACCTGTTGTCAATTTAGTATTAAATCTTAGTGCATTTTCTTCTGAGTTCTTTTTATCAAAAACTTTGTTCTTTGGTGTTTCTGTCTTATTTGTAAATAACCCTAATACAACGACAACTACTCCAACTAAAAGTATCGGAGTTGCTACGCTTATAAGTGAAGAAAAATAGTAGGCGCCAATACCAAGGGCCATACCTCCGACAATTGCACATGTCACACTAATTATACTTTTATTTTTACCAATAAAATCTTTAGATTCTTTTTTATAATCATGCAGTACAGAGAGAACTCCTACAAATGCACTTATTAAAATATTACTTGCTAGAGCTATGTTTACTCCAGGGATCAAACTTACCATTACAAAGGTAAGACCTGTAATTAGTACTCCTCTTACAAGAGCTCTATTAATTTTTCTTTGCCAGAATAAGCTCCAGAGTAGATTAATTGTATTACAAGGTATTGTGAAAAATTTGGTCCAACTATTTCGTTCAAGGTCATTTAATAGCATAATTAATTTAGTTCTATATTTGTCGTTACTTAGTAATAATTTAAGACGATCCTCATCAATATCTATAATAAAGTTTTTAATAAACCAATGTGATGGAGTAAAGGCATCTGCTATAGTCTTCACTGCTTTTAGAAATTTTTTATCACGCCGTTTTAGTTCTTGGGACATTTCTGTTGCTTCAGTTATTTCTATTACGTTTAGTAAAAATCTTGTAACAGTAACAGGTTTATTTGTCTCTTCTTGAGGATAATCAGAAAAGAAATCTAAAGTTTGGAGTGATTTTTCTTTTATCTCAACATTATTCTCGTTATTGATTAATGCTTCTGGAAGTTTTTGTAAGAAAACTTTTATTATTTCATCTAAGGCATTACATACAGTATTTTTATTATTAATATTAAGGTTTTTTTTGATAATTGCCACAACAAATTTACTAATGGAATTTCTAGTTTCAGGGTAAGTTTCATGACTAATTTTAGTAGCAAGTTCTGTATTGCTCTGAATTAAAGTCAAAATAGAATCATAAAATCTATGCGTATCGGTAGGTGTTTTTTCTTCTTTTACAAAAAACTCTAAAATATTCAGCGTATGCTCATATATTTCATTTGAGTTTGTAACTGCATCAGGTAAATAACGCAAGCAGGAATTTATAATTTTACCAAGATCGGTCATATTTTCAGTATTACCCAAGCCTGTTTCGCTAAGGCTTGATTTTATTGATGCAAGTATAATCGTGACTATATCATTTCGAAATACGTCATTATTTCTAACATCTACACGAAATTCAGGAATAGTAATAACAATATCTAATATATCTTTAAAAAAGTTATTCGTATCTTCAGTAGACTTTTCAGACTTACCTAAGTATGCCAGTATATTAAGAGCAATATCATTAATATTTGTATTTATGAGAGTATTATCATCATTTCCATCGGTATTTAGTGCAACTCTAGCCACATTCGTATCAAGATATCTTGGTATATACTTTAAGCATTTATCTATTAAGTTAGTCAAAGCTGCTCTTGCTGGATTGATATTCATTTGATTATTCGAAAGTGGAACATCAAGTGCATTTATAATAGTATTTGTCACTGATGCTCTAAGTTCTATAGAGTTTTTATCATTGTTACTAGTTAGGATAATCTTTAGCAAACTCATTTTATTTATAAGTGAGAAGATATCTTCTAAAAAGCCATTATTATCCTCTTCTTCTTTACCTTCCATTGTTAAGTAACACAGGATGTTTTTTATATCATTTCTTATCTCACTTATATTCTGATAATCTAGTGTATTAAAAATAAATTTAAGTATGTTTGCAATGTCTTCCCAGAGAATTTTATTATTGCTAATATATTTTCCATCCTCAAGAGTAACAGTTAGTAGGTCTTCTAATAAGCTAATTATACAATCTTGTGCCTCACTTTTTCTCATCATTTCCTGTAAGTCATTACTTGATTCTAGCATTGAAAGTATAATTTCGAAGAATTCATTAAAATCTTTACTTCGTGAAGTAAACCATGTGATAAGACTACATACTTGAGACTTAATATTCTGGTCACCTTTAGATATTTTATCTGCAAAGTTTGACATTATTACCAAAAACAAATCTCTTAAAACAAAAGTTCTAATACCAAAAATTCTTTCTTCATACGAAATAGAATTTGAAATATAATTTTCTATTATTTTTCTGTTCTGTCTGACTGACTTTTCATAATCATGATCGTCATCATTAGAAGTAAATATAATTAGTTCTTGTATAGTATTACAACGATTTATAAAAGGTAAATTATCATCCTCTAAAATGCTATTTGTCTCTTTTATAAAAGCCATTTGCTCACTGTTAAGCTTAAATGTTTCTTCTAATTCCTGCTCTGGATTATATCCGTGTTTTAAGTCCGCTATTAGAATATCAGTTAAAGTATTTTGTAAATTTTTATCATTATGTATTTTATCTCTAAACTTATCATTTATTGAAATAGCATTTAAGCTTTCTTCAATAACTATATTCATATCTTTATTTAGTAGTGCTGGAATAAATTTTAATAAAATTTTTGTTACATCTTCTCTATATTCAGCATCACTATACTCTAGTAAAACCCAGTATATTAGGTTATAAACACTATTGTAAGATATCTGGAGACTTGCTAATGGCGCTGTACTTGCGCTAGTAGTAGAAGTTATCTCTGTTAATATGTCGATTACTTCTGTATTTGAAGTATCAGTAAGAATATTTTCACTTATATCATTACTTGGATTTGGTATATCTTTAGCTACTAGAAGTTCATCAGTCAATAATTTCGCTATAATTCTTAAGTGAGGATGACTCACGTTATTATGAGATTTCTTTAAAAAACCACGTAGATTTCTTATTAAGGCAACAATAGCTTTAGGTTTGTTATTATTTCTATCATTATCTATTAGTTCTCTTATATGATTTGGAATATTATTATATACTTCACAGATTTGTTTTAGTTCTTCCAATTTATCTGTTTTGTTAGGGATGTTATCTATAATTCCTACTAGATCATAGCTATTGATTTTACTTTCTCTAGTTTGTTCAAGTCTTCTATTAATAATATTTAAATAATTTTCAACAGGCTCTGTAATAAAGAGCGTATAATATAGAAATTTGAGAGAAGTTAATGTGTTATAAAATGGTGCGAACTTTTCATCGGGTTCTTCCCATTTTTCAAAATTGTCAAAGAGTGAAAATATTTCATATATTAGATCGTACTTAAGTATTTTTTCGTCACTCTTATTTGGCATAAAAATGGATCCAGATATTCCTACCATTACATCTGCGCTTTCTAAGTTATTTTCACTATCATTAATTTCTTGTATATTGTCTGTACTACTAGAGCTTAATTCTTCATGTGGATCTATAATTGCTAATTCATCTAAATCTAGAGATAAGATAAATTTCTGAATAAGTTTGAATATTTCTGGGTGAGTTATTATTTTTGTTAGAAGATCTAAATTTCCCTCATCATGCATAAAGTCCATAAATTCTTCATTAAAACTATCTGGTGTAGAAATTGTAAGACCACTTAAAGCTTCGCTTATACCTTTTTTCATGTGTTCTTTTTTATTTGCTTGCTGAAATAAGTGAGAAATATCATTAATAATGCTAGATTGGAATATCTTATTTATAATTGCCAGCTTGTTTTTTGTTATAAAATCATTAAATTTACTCACTAAGTAGCTTATCTTTTGATTATTTTTATTAGAATCATTGTCCTTAGATACTACTATATTTGCAAGGTATTGAGCATTTGTGCTTATTATGCTTTTAATGTCATCTTTATGAGTTATTAAAACACTATTAAAAAGTGGAGATGCTATAATTTCACAAATATTTTCAATTTTATTCTCAGAAATAAGATCTATTATGCTCTTAATACTCCCATAGCTACCAGCCACGGCAAAAATATTATAAGCTATGGATCTCCAAAGCTGCGAAAAATTAACTTTTGAAACTGCAGCGATGGTGTGATGGATATTTTTTAGATACCCTAGTAATTCGTTTTCCTTGTAAACTTGTTTATAAGTTTCAGATGATTCTTCGTTAGCCGTTGTTAGATATGTTAGGTGATTTTTATAATTGTTTTCTTGTCGTGAGAATATGGCGTTGAGAGTTGCCATATTACAAGTTGAATCATTTTCAAATAATATACTAGTAGCGCTATAAGCTTCCATATTAGGATCACTATCATAATTGTATAATGTATTTGTTTGCTGTGGCATTCTTTATGCTTCCTATTTATATAATTGTATTATAACATATTTTTTCTTAAGAAATTATTAAGGGATGTAAGATATATATTTTTTCAACGAGATAAGACTTCCCCCTGGAAACTATATTTTATTATATTATACCTTTATTATTGGTGATAAATAATTTCTCTTGTATGTTTAAAAGGCTAATTATTCGAGATTAAATTATCTTTTCTTTTAAATTATTTTTTGAGTCTTTATTGAGAGTTTTTTAGTTATTATATTCAGATTCGAAGATTTCAGGTGCTCAAGGTTTATAGCTTAAATACTTCATTACCTAGATAGTTTAAAATCACATATGACTTATATTTCTATTTTATTTTACTATTTTTTTATATATAAAATCCAAACTAAACTTTATTTATAAACAGTTGTAGGTCAAAATTTTATATTTTTTTTGTAAGTATTTCTTTGGGCTTAATTGCATCCTCTGATTTTAAACTATTTTCAGCTCTTTTCTCGTTAGTAGTGTATGAGCTACTTAGTTCTGAACTATCATCGCTTCCTAGTAAAATTTTACTAGGGACTGGCTGATTATCAAATGCTTTAATCTTTAACATGCTTTTTTGCTGAGAGTTATTGATTATAAAAAAGCTAATTGCTAAGCAAGTTGTTATGATATATGGGACAGTATTATAAGAGAAAATATTGCAAACTGATGCTATTAATGATGATACAATTGCTATCAGCATTAAAGAGCTTGAGATGTTTGTCAGGGTCTTAAGGTTTTTCTCTTTAAAGTTTCGATACATAGGTTCCTGGAAGAGAAACAATGGTAAGCTTGCTAAACCAAAGCCAAAGCTTAGCAGTATTATATTGTTAAGGCTGAAATGAGTGCAGAAGAATAACAACAGTATACTTAATATTGTAATAATTAAGGCTGGTGTAATTGATTTTAATTTAAGTTTTAAAACATCATTGCTTAGCTTATTAGAAATTATTTTAAAGTTAGTCTTTGATACTGGAAATTTATTTTCCAAATAAAAATCTAGAATGTCAGCACATGATACAAAGTTTTTTAACCAACCATATTTTGTATGAATTAAACTAGTAGCTATTTCTGGAGTAAATATTTTTTTAACTATTTTATCTTCATCACTTGTAAGTATTTTACGTGAATCTGATGATAGGATTTTAGTAATTAACGATGCAAGTATTTCTCTATTTTGGGAGTTTATTTCGGCAAAATTTCTTATTAGCTTATCTAATATGCTTTTTGGTAATGTTTCTGGGTTGAATATCTCTAATTCTTCTAATTTTTCTTGTGTTATGTTGGTAAAGGAATCCCTAATATTGTTTGCATTATCTCTTAAATCTTCTGTTATTGGTATCAAAAATTCTAGGATATTTAATATTGCCGTATACTTATCTTTAATAACAGCCATTTTTTCTGCTTCTATTGGTTTATTTTGTGTCAGAGCTCTATTAAGTAAAGTGGGTAATATAGGGGCTATGTAATTGTTTAGCTGTTTTTCGTTAAATGGAGAATTTGTTCTCAGTACTTGTTGTATTGTATCACTTATACTGTTTATTAATGGTAGTGTATCATAGTTCTTATCTGAACTTAGGCTGGGAAGCTGTCTTACAACTAAGCATAGTGCAGAGATAATTTGCAAGGTTTCTATATCTTGTTTTGATGTTTGTAAATTAGTAAGTATACCACTTATCCTAGTATATGAATCATGGGTATAAAAATCATGAGCAACCAACTTCAAAGATAATGCTGTAAACTGGGCTCTTGCTGCAATCAAGTCTTGGTTTCTTTCGGAAAAAAACGATCTTTCAGCTTCATCTTGGTTTGTATTTATATGAAGTTGTTCCCGAGGGAATGTATAGTAAGTGATTATATTAGCTATTTTTTCGTTTAATGAATTTTCTGCAGATCCATGGTGAGTTATTCCTGATACTTCTGCAAGTAACGACTTATTTGTGCTTATTAACTTTAAAGATGATTCTAATGCTTTTATTCTAGTCAAATTAGTATGACTTTGGGATGTTAGATTTTCTACTAGACTAAGAAGAGTACTGCTAAGATTATCATCAAACTTTAGAGGGTGAAGGGCTAGTCTTTGCAATTCTTTTAAAACATAAGCGCTTTCATTTATAACCCCATCTTCTTTAAGCAATTGGTCAGTCTGATATAAATTGATCAAATTTAATATATAAGGTGTTTCTGCATAGCCATTTTTTCTTATCTCTGATATTAAATCTTTGTTGTGTATTAATAGGTTGGTTATTTTTGTTTCAATATTATTTTCATCTAGGGCACTGTAATGTTCCTGATCATGGAATGGCTCGAAATGCTCTCTTAGAATATCCAGTGTAATATTTTTGTAATTTTCCTCATTAGCTTTAGCCAGAGTATGTATGAAAATAGGGGTTATTATATTAAAGAGGCTGTGCGATTTGAATGCGGCTAGTTCCTGGTCTTCTAATGCTGTGGCGCTTTCATAATTTATATAACTTGCAACAGCTTTTGCAAGTGCAGTGCTAAATTTTCTATGATTTCTTATGCTTGGCACTTTCTCATGTAAAACTATAATGCTTTTACAAAAATTATAGGTGTCGTTATTTATTCCAACAAGGAAGAGTATTATTTCTTTGAGATTTGTACTAACTACATTGTTTGCATTAGTTAGTACGCCCTGATTACCTTGAGATGAATTTTCAGATTTTAGAGGACTAACTAAATTTTCAAGGCTATATCTAACTAGCCAGTAAATATTATCTTTCCCTCCAAATAAAGTTTGGTTACGTTCATTTAAACTACTAGATATTTTTTCGGAAACCATATCTATAACTTTCAGATTATAGTCTTCCGTAAGCAGAGCTTTTCTGAAGCATCTGTTATCTAAAGTCATACTTTCTAATATACCAGATACAGTATCCGTTGTGAGACCATTCTCCATAATTTGATTGACTAAGGACAGATCCTCACTTGTACAGTTTTTTAGAAAAGCGTAATAGACATCAACTGAAAATGTAGGAATAATCTTATAGATTATGTTTGCAATTGTTTTTACTAACTCATCATCTTTTAATATTTCAAAAAATCCCTCGTTTTCAGTAATTGAATCAATAGTGGGTTTTATAGAATAGTCACTGAAAAAAGAACTTCCTTTGGGTATTTCCTCTGTTATTTTTTTACTAATCGAGAAACAGACATTACAGATATATTTTAGTATTTGTTCATCTTTCATTATCGTATAAAGAAGCTTTTGTCTATTTGTCTTTAATTCTTTTGTATAATCCTTGGATATAGGTTTAAGATCATGGTTGTTAAGCTCAGTTATTAAATGTTCAAAAATATCTCTCTTTTGCTCTGTTGACATATTTTCAGATCGAGTCACGACTGAAAGTATATTATTTTTAAAATCTTTAGATGATATGAGTTTTCCAGAAATTTTGACTATGATATTACTATTACTGTTTATAAATTCAGCTATTAAAAATAGCCAAGCATCTTTAGTCTTAGTTAGTGATTCGAGTTTTTCTATATCTTCAGCATTCTCTTGAGGTGTTATGTATTCCTCATCATCTTCAGTTTCTAAATTCTTAATAGATTCTTCTAGAAGTGTTATTTTTTTATATAACTCAGGAAAGAATTTTGGAAACAGATAAGCCTTGGATAAAGTTTCAGCGAAAGATTTAAGTTTTACAGCAAATTCATCACTATATTTCATTAATATTGATGGTAATATTTTTGATTGAAGTACTTTATTAATATCAATATTGTAATCAACATTGTTGAATAAAATATTAAGAGCTCCCTGAAAATAAGATTGAGGAGCTGCTAGCTTACAAAATTTAGCAACTTCTTCCAGATCTTTAATAAAACTTGATACTTGAACGGGTGTTGCCTTTTGTTCGCTTTCATAGCTATTACTTAAATTGTTGATTTCATCGCTGATATTTGCTGATATTCCTTGTAAATTTCGACTATCATTAATTATTCTATTTTCTATGCGCTGTAATTCTTGTGACAGTGAGTTTTCTTGCTCCTGCTCGTAATTACTTATAGCTCTGTGGTTATCCTCGCTTTGACTGATGTTTCTAAGATCTTGCATTTCTTCGTCGAATATGTTTACAGGTATATCTCTCATATTATCCTCTTAAAATAAATTTAAGTTCAAATTTAGCTAAGCTCGAACCACTACAAACAAAATTACTTTGTAGGTGAAATTATTTTATTTTGTTCTTGCATAACTATAGTTGCTCCGTTTTGGGCTAAGTTGAGTAGTTCTAAAAGTTCTGTTTGTGAGAAGGGATTTTGCTCTGCCGTGCCTTGAATTTCTATGTATTTGTTTTTTGAGTTTAAAATTACATTCATGTCAGTTTCTGCTTTTGAATCCTCACTATAATCAAGGTCTAGTAATGCTTTACCATTTACTATACCAACAGATACTGCAGCTATTTGATCTATTATTGGGTCACAACTAATTTTTTTTTCGTATTGTAGATTTTGCATGGCTTGCACTAATGCAACATATGCGCCACTAATTGCAGTAGTTCTTGTGCCGCCGTCAGCTTGAAGTACATCACAGTCAATATTAATTGTGAAGTCTGGTATTAATTTAAGGTTAATACAGCTTCTTAATGATCTACCAATTAAGCGTTGTATTTCTTGGGTTCGACCGGAAACTTTTCCTCGAGTACTTTCTCTATCATTTCTAGTATTAGTGGCACTTGGCAGCATGCTATATTCTGCAGTCAGCCAGCCTTGTTTGGGGTATGAGTCACGCAAGAACCTAGGCACCCCTTCAGTCACAGAGGCTGTACATAAAACTTTTGTATCTCCACAAGTTGCTAGTACTGACCCTGCCGCATGTTTGGTATAATTTCCAGTAAATGAGAGCAGCCTCATTTGATTATTTTCTCTATTCTTACGTTTTTTTAGGGCCATTCTGGCTTTTCTCCTTCCAAGATACAATCTAGAAAATATAAGCTAAATTGATTCTACAACCATGCTAAAAACATTACAAATAATAAATAGGATAATAATGAGTTTATTGCATAATATTAATGTAATTGTTAGTATAAAATTAACGATTATTTTGGAGATTTAAATGGCTCGTGGTACTTTATTTGTGGTTTCTGCGCCTTCTGGTGCAGGTAAGACAAGTCTTTTAGCTGCCGTATTGAAGAACACAAATGATTTAGATGTATCTATCTCCTTCACAACCAGAGCACCACGCTCCAAAGAAATTCCTGGAGAGAGCTATTTTTTTGTGACAAAAAAAGATTTCATGCTCATGCAGGAACAAGACGAATTTCTAGAATCTGCAGAGGTTTTTGGGAATAACTATGGTACTGGTAAGTCATGGGTTCTTGATAAGCTTGCTCAGGATAGAGATGTGGTCTTAGAGATAGATTGGCAAGGGGCACTTCAAGTAAAGGAAAAGTTTCCTGATGCCATACTTATTTTTATCCTACCACCAAGTCTTTCTGCTCTAGAGGCTAGACTAGAAGATCGCGCCCAAGATTCACACCAAGTGCAGTTAGAGCGTTTAAGTAAAGCCAAATTAGAAATTTCTAAACATAAATTTTTTGATTACCTAATTGTAAATGATGACTTTAAACAGGCGTCTCTTGAGCTACTTTCAATATTCATGACTTCTCGTTTACAACAAAAATATCAGCAGAAACGCTTAAGTAAATTATTAGATAATCTCTCTTAGGATGTTATTTTGGTGTTAATTTAGCTTCAATGCGCTATTTTCCTTTTTGAGCTCATTGCTTGATCTATACTTATCTCATGTAAAAGTGAGAAAATCTATGTCAGAAAATAGTGAAAGCACAGATGTTATAAATTACTACGGCCATGAATATAGCATTGACTCAGGAATAAGTTCAAAAACTGAATCTGATATAGCTAATTATATTAAAGAAAATGTTTTTCACATTCCACCTGGGCAAAATGTTTCAATATCTCAGGATATAATTGCAAATATAATAATCGAGATTGTATATGGTAATAATTTCATGAATGTTGGCAACCTTTATGGAATTTGGGGGGAAAATAATACGGCAGAATTTATCACTAATGCATTTAATGTATTAAACAATCCTAAACATCAAAAATATATTTGTAAGAAGATTGATGATATGTTCAAAAAAGGTCTTGTTGTGACGGAGGGGGATGTCGCAACGCCTGAGAAATGCGCAACTTCTCTTAATAGTAGTGATAATATAGATGGTCTTCAATCTTATCTTGCTGCTTGTGGAATTACGGCTACTTTGCAAGATAAAGCAAAGATATTAGAAGCTTCAAGAAAGGTTGTTAGTGATAACATGAGATCTCTTAGTAATGAAAATTTATCTGATAATGCATGTCTTCTACTGAGTGATATTTTAGAAGGTAGGTTAAGCACGAATGATTCTGACTCTGTTAATTTAGCTAGTTCACATATGGCTATTTATAATTACGAAAATAATATCTCAGAGCGTTTATTGAGTGAAATGCAAGCAGCTTTGCTTGAGATAGATGGACCTCTAATTTCTAACTCTAAAACACTGTTGAAGAATGGATCAGGTTGTGATATTAAAAATTTGAAGAAAATTATTGAGAATAAGCTGAGTTTAGCAATAGCAGAGAGTGTATCTTATGACAACATAAATCAATATTGTTTTTCCCATAGCAAGTACTCTAAATTAACGCCAAATAGGGAGTTATCTATCACTATTGCTCTTACGGTAATGGATAAAAGATTGCGTAAAGATAAGTCTGGTATAATCGGGGCTAAATATATATTGGATCTTTTCGCTGAGCAATCTGGATTTTATGCATATGATTTCAAAGGTGCTGAGTTTCATAAAATTATCGAAGATGTCGTTTTTATTCTTATGAACAAAAGAGCTCGGCGAGAAATTGCTAATGCTTTAGAAGCTGATGTTAGTGGTTTTAGGGTTATCGAAGGTAAAGATATACTTGACATAGTGAAGACTTTTAATATGGATGTCATTGATGTAAATAGGTTGAGAGAGGAGAATTCTCAATTGGATCTAATAGATATTGTTGAATCATTTGCTTTGCAAGTATTTCCTGATGATACTGATAGTCGTGACAATCTATGCAAGGTCCTATTGCGGGTTTCTAAAGATGTTTTTAGCGATAATCTTCCTGCTGCTTTACCTGAAGTGTTTGAGTTGAATGAGCTAGATGAAAGTCTTGCTAATAGCATAAATAGTTTAATGCATGTATTTGATGAGAATAAAAATAAGGCTGCTATAAATAACTTTTTTAGTGATTTAATAACTATAAAGCATACCGAGAAAGACCTTACTCTTACAACAAAAAATGTTTTGATTGACTCACTTAAAACAACTTTTATGGAGCATTTGAAAAATTTGGGAGAATCTGTAATACAGTTAAATGCGTCTTTTAGTGAAAATAATAAAGTGAATTTGGGTGGCTCTGGGGATAATGTAAACAAAAATACCAAGAAAACAGCTGAATATTACGCTGAGAGTTATGATATAAATGGTTCTCGTATTTCAAGGCAAGATATTTTAACTGCAATTCAGAGGTCAATGCATAATATTTCTACAGATAAAGGCTTGATACTAACTGTTGATCCAAACAAGTCAAAACTTGGTCCTGGTAAGGGGGTGTTTAGTGCGATAAAAGCACTAGTTACTTCTGTTTTCAAAGTCCCAAGGAAAGATTTTAAAATATATTTGGATATGGCAGAGGAGAGACATCCGGAGGTTAAGATAAAGGTAAAGGCCTTTGAATTTGATATTAAAGATCTAAGTGGTGATTTTTCCTTGCAAGATCATGCAACTCAGGATTGCAAAGATAATCCTGATTTAAATAGTTGCTTACAGAAAATTTCTCAATCTTTTTCTGAAAACATTCAGGCAAAAAATTCCTATTCTCGAATTATCTCTTCTGGTGGTGGTACATCAACAAGAAAATACCATGCTAAGACCAGTGCTGATGGGAGTTTCTCTGGTTTTTTCAAAGGTGGTGATAGTCCTAATGCAAGAAAAGAAATCTCAGAAGAAAAAGCCGATGTTACTTCAAATATCAGAAAAACACCATAGCCAGAGAATTATGTTATTGATTTCAGCTATTATGTTTGCAAGTCATGCTAACAAGTTTGATCTTACTTTAGTTTGTCATTAATCTCCTTTTAAGGAGGGGCTATGCATAAGCTGTGAGAAATTTTAGATATCACTTGTCATTTAGACGTAAAATTTAATATTTTTTATGCTATTAGCGCTAATTTCTAACTATTTGTCTGAAACTGTCCTATATATTTTTATTACTAAAAAATTAATATGAGGATTTTGTGTGAATAGTGCTGAGCAGCAATTATGGTTAAAGCTATGGCTGTCAAAACATCAAAGAGAGCTGAAAGAAAATAATATTTCTAGAGATGGGATAACTATTAGTCCGGTAACTGTTGCAGCTATTACAAAAATATCCACTGAAAATTTATCTGAGTTAGATGCTGCTGAAGATAAAGATATCATTAGGAAAAAAATTAAAATATTAGAGTCTAGATCTGATAATGGAATTATCCCTCCATGGGAGGAAATAAGGTTAACTAGTTCTGAAGAGGATATTCTTTTAGACTTTTTGATGCCTGTTGATTTACGGAGGATGCAGCTATACCATAATCATATTTCTTTTCTCAATAATGGAAATAACTCTCGGGATTACTTAAATGAATCTCTTAAAAATTTTAAAAAACTCCTTACTAAAATATTTTACAGTGGAGATTCTTCTTTTGATTTTGAGCAATTTGCAGACTTTGGCTATTTCAAAGGTGATATCAAAGAAAAGATAACTGGAAATTTTAGCAGATTTAAGGCTGAGGTTAAGAGTCTTAATAATGATGATGCTTTAGCTGCTGATGTGCGTTCAGATATTCCTAGAAATAGAGAGCATGATAGAATTTGTAACTTCTTAAGTTTTGCTTTCAGCTTACAAAATATTAAGCCTAGCGAAATGCTCATTATCCAGACTATGCTTGATATTATTTCTAAAGGTAAATATGTTGAATATTCAAATAATAAATATAAATTTGAATATGATTTCAAAGATTTTTACTTAGATAAAGCAGTTAAAAGTAAAAATATTTCTGAAGAAGATTATTGGCGTTTAATGTCAATCGCCCGTGCAAGATTGGGGTCTTTGTTTTCGTCAAATTTGAATGTTCCGAATTTTGGTAAAGTTAGTGGTGGTAATGAGTTGTCTTATCTGAGTAATAATACTCAGCTGCATTACTTAGAGAATTATTTTGATAAGCAGCTACCGAGCGAAGAACATATTGCTGCAGTTAGTAGCTATGAAGATATGTCTGAAGATTTACAATTTAGCTCAAATATTATGCCGTTTCTTGAGTATTTAACTCAAGATAGAGCTTATTTGAAATTCAAATTTCTTCATGAAGATTTTTGTCTGCACCGAGCATTGCACGCTGAGGATTGGGAATCATATAAGATTCTCTTAAAGCATGGACTTTCCGAGCAAGTAATTGCTCCACCAGATTTTTGTATAGCTGAATATCGTGGGAAAAGTATTGCAGAAATTCTACCAAAAGCTAATAAAATAATAAAAGATTTAATTAATCGTATTGATAGAATGTATCAGTTTGATAATCACGGCACGTTAACTTTAATTCAGGATAATTGTTTACATCTTCTCAAAGATAAGAGTGTGCCATGCTTTTCCATGTTTTTTTCTTCTTGCGTTGATAGTAGAACACCTCTGGAAAAGATTGAGGAATTTGCACGTGCTGTTAGTAATATTTCTAACAATCAAAAGTGGCGTGATGAACCTATGCAAAAGAATATTATGCCAATTATAAATTCTAGCTTGGTTAAAGTTAAGCTTGCTTCAGAGAGAGATTCGGTGCTGCAGTCAGACTCAGAATCTGTTGTAGGAATGAAATTACGCTAGCCAAAATAGGATTACTCTGATGCTAGTTATTATTGTTTAAATCATGTATCTTAAAATTAATGGCTGTTATTACTTTTTTACTAGGCAGCATATTGTTGAATATTATTATATTATCAAGATAAATGTCTTGAATTTATAGTATTAATTAAGTTACAATACGGCGTTTATTGTTTATGAGGTTTGTAATGGCACGAGTTACGATTGAAGATTGTTTAGAAAGACTACCAAATAGGTTTGAGATAGTTGAGGCTGCTACTAAGAGGGCACGCCAGTTAGCTCTTGATGGCGCAGATCCACTTGTCAAAGTCAACAGGAATAATAAAGTTGCTGTAACAGCATTACGTGAAATCGCTGAAGGTCTTGTTAGCCTTGATGGCACTGCAGTTTCAGATGAGAATGATGACAGTGATGTCGATAGTTTTGACGACGTAGCTGAGTAATTACCGCCCTTATTTGGAAAGTAACATGTCTTTTGAATACCCACAGGAACTAGGGTTAGATCTGTTTAACAATCTTAAGAAATCACTAGCTTATTTAAAAGATGAAGAAATTTCAAAAGTTTCCGAGGCCTTTGAGCTTGCTGCTAAAGCTCATGCACCACAAAAACGTGTAAGTGGCGAACCGTATATTACCCATCCAGTTGCAGTTGCTAAAATATTAGCTAATATGCGGATGGACTACAAAAGTATTGTAGTGGCCTTGCTCCATGATGTTATAGAAGATACCAGTACTACTAAAGAAGATCTGAGGCTTGCTTTTGATGATGAAGTTGCTGATTTGGTTGATGGTGTAACTAAGCTTACCAAGATAAAGTTTAACACGCGTGCTGAAGCTCAAGCTGAAAACTTTCGAAAAATGTTACTTGCAATGACCAAGGACGTGCGCACTATTATAATTAAGCTTGCTGATAGAATGCATAATATGCAAACAGTTGAGCATCTTAGCACTGAGAGAAAGAGGCGTATTGCGCGTGAGACTTTAGATATTTATGCGCCACTGGCTCGGCGTTTAGGCATGCATCACTTCTCGCTAGAGCTAGAAAACTATGGTTTTTCAGTCTTGCATCCTTTGCGTTATCGTATTCTAGCAGACGCCATGAAAAAAGTTCAGGGTAATCACTATGATATCTTGCAAGAGATTAAGATAGCCGTACAAAAAAAATTAGAAAATAATAATATAAAACTCAAAGTTATTGAGGCACGAGAAAAGCATATTTACAGTATTTATTGTAAGATGATGACAAAGCACATATCTTTTTCTGATATTACTGATTTTTATGCCTTTCGTATCATAGTGGAGGGGGTTGATGATTGTTATCGGACTTTAGGATTTGTACATAGCTTGTACAAGCCACTTCCAGCTAAGATTAAAGACTACATAGCTATGCCTAAGAATAATGGCTATCAATCCCTACATACAGTTATGTTTGGTCCGTATGGTGTTCCTATTGAAATTCAGATTAGAACTCCTAGAATGAACGATTTAGCTAACCAAGGTGTGGCAGCACACTGGGCTTACAAAGCAGGTTCATTCCCAAGTAAATCACAATTACAAGCACAGCAATGGTTGCGAAATTTAATTGATATTCAGCAGAAGTCGGGTAATTCTTTAGAGTTTATTGAAAATGTTAAGATGGACTTATTTCCAGATGACGTTTATGTGTTTACTCCAAAGGGTGAAATAATGGAGCTGCCAGCAGGTGCGACTGCAATGGACTTTGCTTACATGGTGCATACTGATGTTGGTAATAGGTGTGTTGCTGCGAGGATAGATAGACAATTAGCACCTCTATCAACTGTATTATCTAATGGCCAGACTTTGGAAATTATAACTACTGAGAGTGCCCGTCCTACTCAAGCATGGTTAAATGTTGTAGTTACTGGTAAGGCCAAGAGTGCTATTAGACATTATCTAAAAAATCAACGTAAATCAGAATCTGAGCGCTTGGGCTTAATGTTATTGAAAAGAGCTTTTATGAATTTTGGTGTTGATTTTGCAACATGTCATGAGGATAACTTAGCAATTTTAGCGCGTGAGTTAGGTTTTTCTGCATTTCATGAGTTACTCGAGGATATTGGTTTAGGCAATAGGGCGGCTCCCATTGTTTATAAGCATTACAATAGTCTATTTCATAATACTGCCTTGGATGAGCAAGTTAGAAAGTCAAACGATCCATTAACTATTAGTGGTACAGAAGGTATGGTAGTTCAGTGTGCTACTTGTTGTTTCCCAATCCCCGGTGATCCGATCGTTGGTGTGCTTGACTCTGGTGCGGGTATAACTATTCACTCTGATCAATGTGCAAAAATAGCAGATTACAGTGAGCCAGATGTTGTGCCAGTGGCTTGGGCTGAGAATGTTACTGGTGAATTCAGAGTAGTAGTGCAGGTTGAGACTGTAAATCAGCGCGGTGTTTTAGCTATGTTAGCCCTTGCTATAGCTGACTCTAAAGCTAGTATTGAGGATATTGATTTCCTCAAGCATGATAAAAATTATTCAGTGGTGAATTTAATAATAGTTGTGTCAGGGCGTGAGCAACTTGCACGGGTGATAAGGATGTTAAGGCGAGTTAAGGAAGTGAATAAAGTTACGAGGCTTAAGAGAGGGTTGCAATGACAGATGTAGTTATAATAGGTGGTGGTTTGGGTGGATATTTACTCGCAACTGAAATAAGTAAGAAATCACCAGAGATAAATTTAACTATGCTTACTGCAGATGCTGGTACTTATTACCTTAAGCCTGCCTTATCTGCAGCTTTAGCGCAGCAAAAGAGCTTATCCGATTTAGCAATGTTTACGGCAGAGGAGATGGCAAAGCGCTTGAATATGAAGGTTATCCCTCATGCTTATGTAGAGCGTATAGATTCTACCACGCAAACTATTCATACTGCAGATAAGACTTATAGTTATGATAAGTGTATTTTAGCTACTGGATCTAAAGTAATACCATTAAATCTTGGGCAGGAACTAAGTGAGCAGGTTTTTACTGTCAATAGTCTAGCTGATTATGCTAGGTTTAGGGATGTTCTGACTAAACCACGGAAAATTACAGTTATTGGCTCTGGTTTGGTTGGTGTTGAATTTGCAAATGATTTGGCTGCAGCAGGGCACGAGGTTGCTGTTGTTGGTGATAGCGCTTATCCACTGCCACAAATGATTCCACTTGAGCTTGGGAAAGTATTGCAAGCTGCTATGCAAGATCGAGGTATAACTTGGTCGTTAAATCAAACAGTTACTTCTATAAATTCTAATGCGGATAAAGTAAAAGTAGAGTGTGCAAGTGGAGAGGCATTAGACTCAGATCTAGTCTTAATTGCGATTGGTATTAGGCCAGATTTGGGCTTAGCTCAGGCAAGTGGTTTACAAACTAACACTGGTATAATTGTAGATCTTGAGTGTCGCACTAGTGAGAAAAATATCTTTGCAATAGGTGATTGTGCTGAAGTTGCAGGTATGAGTCTTTATTACGTGCCACCAATTCGTAAGTGTGCAGCAGCTATTGCTGCAACTTTAGCGGGTGAGCCAACACAAGTGGTATATCCAGCTATGCCAGTCACAGTAAAAAGCCCAGCGTGTCCAATAGTAGCATGTATTCCTAGAGTTGATTTAGAGCTAAAAACTGAGATCAGTGGTTCTGGTCATGATCTTACTGCTAGGTATGTTGATACCACAGGAAAACTTCATGGTTTTGCTCTTTCTGGTACGGCTACTTCACAAAAAATGGAATTAGCGCAGCAGATAGAAAATTGGTTAGGCTAATTATCTGCTAAAAATACAAAAGCTTCATATTCCTTGCTAATATATCCTCAAGACGCTTTTTGCTTAGCTATTTGTTCTTGTAGCTAACTCTAATAGCTTTAGAGCGTAATTATTAATGTTATTTCCGAAAAGAAGAATTTTTATTTAATTCTGAGAAGCTGAATATTAAGTCTTCTTTTGTTTTGTAAGTTAGTTGTTCTAATTAGATAAAAACTTTCTAAGTGTAAATTTTTTATGCAGCTAAGTATATTATTAAAACTTATTCTAATTGTTATAGCTAAAATACCTAATATAGAAGAATTATTCTTGTTTTTAAGTTAAGAAAAGTAATAAATAATCAGCTCTAGCGGCAAATGGCAGTTTGTTTTGCTTTTTTGCGCAATAGTGGCGCCAGAATGCCAAATAATAACTATACTTTTGATGTAATAAATATATATAAAAGGTGAATATATGGGATATTGTATTGATGATAACAATGAAGAAATAAAAAATTTTAATGATAAAGATGGGGTTTTGGATCAATCTGGCGAAGTTGTATCCAAAGCATTAACATTTTTAACTGGGTTGGTTATTGTTCCTGTTGGTATTATTGCAGATGTTGCTACTAGAGCATTTGATAAGTCGCGTTACTCTGATTTTGCCTATGATAACCCCTTTACAGAGGGTGTTTTAAGATTTATAGCTGCTGCTGTGACTTCTCCAGTTACTTTTCCAGCAATTCTAATATCTTCGGGCTCAGTATTATTTGGGCTAACAAATGCATCTCATGTACGTGCGGTAGACGCCTCTTTGGGTTTTTTAGGGGTTAGTAAACCGAGTGGTACATTTGTAGATCCAGAAAATTGTAGGTTTGGCGAGCTACGTAATCCAACTACCGTGCAGCAAGGATGGAGTGGTCTTTGTAAGGCTATAGGTACTCTAACCATAATATTACCAGCTATTATGGTTGTTAAATTTCTTGTAAACCAGGCTAAAGATAATGCTCCGAAAGGGCCTCAATTTAAAGATAATGGTCCAAAGATTACCCCAAGATCTTTAAAAGCGCACAATGAAAATCATGGTTTAAATGCAGGAGGAAAAAACTCAAGATCTCCAACAGCTTCATTATCATCAGATGGTAGTGATTC